>NZ_CP199292.1:0-364166 GCF_052495765.1 Aliikangiella litoralis
ATGTGGAATAAGTGTCAAAGATATCTTCAAGATGAGTTGCCTCCAACTGAATTCAGTACATGGATAAGACCTTTAAAAGCGACATTGGAAAACCAACAATTACATTTGAAAGCACCTAATCGCTTTGTTTTAGATTGGGTACGGGAAAAATACCTACCAAGAATTAGAGAAATCCTCGCTAGTGAAGGCGAAGAAAAATTACAAATTCAACTTGATATAGTTTCTGTAAATCCCTTGTTTGAAAGAAAAGATTTAAACAATAATTTACCATCACGTTCCAATGACAATGTAAAAACACCCAAGTCTACTACCAATACAAATGATGCTAGTAAAAAAGGTAACCTCAATAAATCTTTTACGTTCGATAGCTTTGTACAAGGTAAAAGTAATCAATTAGCAATGGCTGCAGCAAAGCAAATTGCTCAAAATCCTGGAACTGCTTATAATCCGCTCTTTATTTATGGTGGAGTAGGCTTAGGTAAAACACATTTAATGCAAGCTGTAGGTAATCAAATTTTAAAGAATAAACCTAATGGTAAAGTTGTTTATCTGCATTCTGAAAGATTTGTAGCTGATATGGTTAAAGCATTACAAACAAATACAATAGAAAAGTTTAAAAAGTTTTATCGTTCTGTTGACGCATTATTTATTGACGATATTCAATTTTTTGCTAATAAGGAAAGATCACAGGAAGAATTCTTTCATACATTTAACGCATTACTTGAGGGAAATCAACAAGTTATATTAACATGTGATAGATATCCCAGAGAAATAGACGGCGTTGAAGAAAGATTAAAATCACGATTTGGTTGGGGGCTTACTGTTTCAATCGATCCACCCGAATTAGAAACAAGAGTAGCAATCTTAATCTCAAAAGCAGAAGAGTCAAAAATAGAATTACCCCATGAAGTTGCTTTTTTTATTGCTAAAAGAATTCGTTCAAATGTTCGTGAACTTGAAGGGGCTCTAAAAAGAGTTATAGCAAATGCTCAATTTACAGGTAAAGAAATTACTGTTGATTTTGTTAAAGAAGCCTTACGAGACCTAATTGCAGCTCAAGATAAACAAGTTAGCATTGAGAATATTCAAAAAACGGTTGCTGAATATTATAAAATTAAAGTTTCAGATCTCTTATCTAAAAGAAGAAATAGGTCAATTGCCAGGCCTAGACAGCTGGCTATGTCACTAGCTAAAGAATTGACGAATCATAGCCTTCCTGAAATAGGTGAAGCTTTTGGAGGGAAAGACCATACAACGGTACTGCATGCCTGTAGAAAGGTGAAGTCATTAAAAGATGAATCTGAAGATATTAACGAAGATTACACTAATTTACTAAGAACATTATCAAGTTAAGACGACTCTTGAGTTAAGGAGCTTATAAGCAATGAAATTTTCTATTAGCAAAGAGGCTTTAGTAGCACCACTACAACTGGTGTCTGGAGCAGTGGAAAAAAGACAAACACTGCCCGTACTGGCCAACTTGTTATTAAGAGTTGAAAATGGACAACTAACTGTTACAGCAACTGATTTAGAAATAGAAATGTCGGTTAAAATTGCATTGGAAGGTGAGTATTTAGAAGGCGATATTACTGTACCTGCCCGTAAATTTATTGATATTTGTAAAAGTTTATCTGATGATAATTTAATTAATATTCAACTTGCTGATTCTCGTTTAAAAATAAGCTCAGGCAGAAGTCGTTTTTCTTTATCGACTATATCAGCACAAGAGTTTCCAAATATTGAAGAAGTTTTATTTAATATTCATTTCAATATAGATTCATTAGAACTCAAGAGCCTATTCGACAAAACCCAGTTTGCCATGGCGCATCAGGATGTTCGTTATTATCTGAATGGTATGTTGCTAGAAATTAACGGAAACAAATTACTTTCTGTAGCGACAGACGGCCACCGCTTAGCTTTAGCATCGGTAGAATTAACTCAGTCTATTAGTGACACACTTGTACAAGCTATTGTGCCTAGAAAGGGGGTTTTAGAAGCTGGAAAATTACTTTCATCAACTCAAGAATCTTGTTCTGTAGAATTGAATGATAATCATATTAGAATTACCTTGGGGCAGTATATATTCACTTCAAAGCTAATAGATGGGCGTTTTCCTGATTACGATAAAGTCTTACCCAAAAACGCACAGCGTTTGCTTGTAGCTGATAAAGACCGTTTAAAAGATGCTTTTTCTAGAGCTTCTATTTTATGTAATGAAAAGTTTCGTGGTGTTCGACTTAATATAGAAGAAAACAAATTGTCTATTCATGCTAATAATCCAGAGCAAGAAGAGGCTGAAATAGAATTAGATGTTGACTATTCAGAAGAAATATTAGAAATAGGCTTTAATGTTGGTTATTTATTAGATGCGCTCAATGTTATTCGCTCTGAAAATGTTCGCTTTAATTTAGGCGATGCAAACAGTAGTGTGTTAATTGAAAATGCAGAATCAAGCGATAGTCTATATGTTGTAATGCCAATGAGGTTATAAATAACAAAACTCAATGTTCCTTAAGGCATTTCAGTACCAAGGTTTTAGAAACCTAAAGTCCGGTAAAATTGAACTGGATAAGGATTTAAATATATTTTATGGTTCGAATGGAGCTGGCAAATCCAGTATTCTGGAAGCTATAGGTTTTTTGACATCTGGACGTTCCTTTAGAACAACCAAGCTGGATTTAACGGTTGCAAATGAATCCCAAGAATTTTCCTTATTTGCATCATCAAATGATAACACTCGAATAGGGTTAGGCTACCAAAAAGATAAAAAGCAAAAGCAGATTAGATTGAATGGTGAAAAATTATCGGCTTTATCTCATCTATCACGTTTATGTCCAACACAAATATTAAGTCCTGAATCGTATCATTTAATAGATTCTGGTCCAGCAGAACGAAGAAAATATTTAGACTGGTCTTTGTTTCACGTGAAACATAGTTACCATGAGATCTGGAAATCCTATGGGAATACTCTCAAGCAACGAAATGCTTTACTAAAAAGGTATAATAATTCATCGTTAAATGAACAACTTCCTTTTTGGAATCAGCAATTATGTCGTTTAGCAGAGCAGGTTAATAATGAGAGATTAAGTCTATTATCAAAACTTGAAATTAAATTAAATAATATATTGAGTATTCTAAAGGTAGATTTTTGTGAAAACTTAAAAATATCTTATTACTCTGGGTACACAGGCGATCTAGCTGAAAAGTTAATTGATAGTTTAGAAAATGATAAAGAAAGTGGATATACACGATTTGGTCCACATAAAGCAGATCTTAGAATTAAGGTAAATGGTTTTTTGGCCAAAGATTACCTCTCCAGAGGGCAAAAGAAAGTTATTATCAATGCCTTATATTTAGCACAAACATCTTTATTAAAAGAGCTTTCTTCAAAGGACAGTTTATTTATAATTGATGACTTTACATCTGAATTAGATTTAGATAATCAACAGGCACTATTAGATATGTTGTTTAAGCAAAAAAATGTACAAATTATACTCTCTTGTTTACAACTAGATTCCCTACATTGGTTAAAAAAAAGGTATAATAACGCCCATATGTTTCACGTGGAACATGGTGAAATTACACCGATTAAACTTAATGAAACAAATTAAATTTACAACGATAAAAGGTAGAATACTGAATGTCTGATAACAACAATAGTTATGACTCATCAAGCATTAAGGTACTAAAAGGATTAGATGCGGTTCGAAAAAGGCCTGGTATGTATATAGGTGATACTGATGATGGCACAGGATTACATCATATGGTATTTGAGGTTGTTGACAATTCAATTGACGAAGCATTAGCTGGTCACTGTAATGACATAAATGTTGTAATTCATCCTGATAATTCTGTTTCTGTCTCTGATGATGGAAGAGGTATTCCGGTTGGTATCCATGAAGAAGAGGGCGTTAGTGCTGCGCAAGTAATCATGACTGTTCTTCATGCGGGTGGTAAATTTGATGATAATTCATATAAAGTTTCCGGTGGACTTCATGGTGTTGGTATTTCTGTTGTAAATGCACTTTCTGATGTATTGACCTTAACCATTAGAAGAGAAGGTAAAGTACATGAGCAAACTTACCATTTAGGAGAACCAACAGCTCCTTTAGCGGTTACAGGTGATACCCAAAGAACTGGCACTGAATTACGCTTTCATCCTAGCCCAGAAATATTTACTGATATTAATTTCCATTATGACATTCTCGCTAAGCGCTTACGTGAATTATCCTTTTTGAATTCCGGTGTTAGTATTCGATTAAAAGATGAGAGAAGTGGTAAAGAAGATCACTTTATGTATGAAGGCGGTATTCAAGCATTTGTTAGCTATCTCAACCAGGCCAAAACATCGCTCAATGAAAAAATGTTTCATTTCTCAGCAGAAAGAGAAGAGGACGGAATTACTGTTGAAGTGGCTATGCAATGGAATGATGGCTTTCAGGAAAACATCTATTGCTTTACTAACAATATACCGCAGCGTGATGGTGGAACTCATTTAGCCGGATTTAGAGGTGCTTTAACAAGAACTTTAAATAGCTACATTGAAAAAGAAATAGCAAATAATAAAAATAAAACATCAACAACAGGTGATGATGCTAGAGAAGGTCTAACAGCCGTTATTTCGGTTAAAGTGCCCGATCCTAAGTTCTCTTCACAAACTAAAGATAAGTTAGTCTCTTCAGAAGTTAAAGGCGCTGTAGAGCAAGCGATGAGCAAAAACCTCAACGATTTCTTATTAGAAAATCCACAGGAAGCTAAAGTTATTGTTACCAAAATGATTGATGCTGCTAGAGCCAGAGAGGCTGCACGTAAAGCGCGCGACATGACTCGACGTAAGGGGGTGCTCGATATTGCTGGATTACCTGGAAAACTAGCCGACTGTCAGGAAAAAGATCCAGCTGTTTCTGAACTTTATATAGTGGAGGGTGATTCTGCTGGAGGATCGGCAAAACAAGGACGGAATCGTAAGAACCAAGCAATCTTACCTTTGAAAGGTAAGATATTAAATGTTGAAAAAGCCCGTTTTGACAAAATGCTTTCCTCTGCTGAAGTAGGGACTTTAATTACAGCATTGGGTTGTGGTATTGGTAGAGATGAATTTGATGTAGAAAAAACAAGGTATCATCGTATTATCATCATGACAGATGCTGATGTCGATGGTGCACATATCCGTACGCTACTATTAACTTTCTTTTATCGACAAATGCTACCTTTAATTGAAAGAGGGTATATCTATATTGCTCAACCACCTTTATATAAAATTAAAAAAGGTAAACAGGAAACTTATCTTAAAGATGATGTAGCGTTAGAAGAATATTTGACAAGTATGGCGCTTGATGAGGCATCATTACATGTTAATGCCGATGCACCAGCTATGGCTGGGGGGGCATTAGAGAAACTAGTAAATGAGTATCGTATGGTTGAAGCCAATATTAGGCGTTTGTCTCAGCTTTATGACTCACAGATATTAAAAGAACTTATTTACCTTCCGGTTTTAGATGTAGAGTCATTATCTAATCAAGAAAAAGTTACGGAGTGGGTAAACCTTCTGACTGAGAGCTTACAAAATGATGTTAAGGCTGGTTCAACGCGTTATGAAGTTAGTGTAATTAAAGATGAAGAAAGAAACCGTTATTTACCTGAAGTGAAGGTAATTCATCATAGTTTATCTAAAACTTATCAATTGGATAAAAACTTCTTTTCTTCTGGTGAATACACCAAAATTACTACATTAGGCAAAAATCTTAATGAACTACTTGAAGTGGGCGCTTACATACAGCGTGGAAATAGAAAACAAGAAGTTTCAACTTTTGAAGAGGCATTAAATTGGTTAATGCAACAATCTAAACGTGGTCTATCGATACAGCGATATAAAGGATTGGGGGAGATGAACCCTAATCAGCTTTGGGAGACCACAATGGACCCAGAAGTCCGTAGAATGCTCCAAGTGACAATAGAAGATGCGGTGGCAACCGATCAGTTGTTTACGACGCTTATGGGCGATCAGGTTGAGCCTCGTCGAGAGTTTATTGAGTCTAATGCTTTGGCTGTGGCTAATTTGGATGTTTAGTGTTTAAACTCTATACTAGGTGTTGTGCCATTTCTCAATACCTAGTTCTAAACTTACCAAAGCTATTCTTTTAGGAATTCAAAATAAAAGGAGTGGTTGTGCACATAATATTAGTTTTATTGCTGATTATAGGAGCCGTTTACCTATTACTATTCAAGCAAAGGAATAATAAAGCAGTAACAGAAAAGTTAGTAAATGGAATAGAGTTTTCAGAAAGAATTGCTTTTATTTCTAAAGGCAAATTATTCTATAGAGATGAAAAGGGAGATATTCATCAAATTCATAGCACCTATGTTCAAGAAATGATGGATCGGGTTGAACGTAATAAACAAAGACATGGGTGGAAAGATGGTACTTCATTTGGAACTTCTTTTACCTCACAAAAAACGAAACAGGCACCTAGTGAAATAACAATTCAGGTTACTTCTGCTCAATTTTGTGGGCCGGACAAATTAATCTATTTTCTTGTAGATGATAGTTTTGGTGGTTTGTTTGAATATGATCTTAATAATAAAGAAGAAAAAAGGTTATTACATAAGCAAAATTTAAGATTTGACGATATAGAAATAAACCAACAACAATCGCAAATTATTTGTTCGAGTAGCTCGGTTACAGGTATTTCTAATATCACTATAATGAATATAGATGGTAGTGAAAACATTGAGTTAACTGGTGGGGATACCATTGATGCCTCACCAACCTGGGTAGACCAAGAGAATAACCAAATCGTATTTGAATCTTGCGGCTTAGCAAGAAATGAAGATGGTTTTATTATTGCTTATGGGCCGTCATCATTACAATTGTTTGATAAAAATAGTGGAGAAATGAGTTCAATAGTCGAAGATGACAACTTTGACTTTATTAGTCCTAAGGTTTGTAAACAAGGAAAATTAT
This sequence comes from Aliikangiella litoralis, assembly GCF_052495765.1. Next base: position 6,965 of record NZ_CP199292.1, read on the forward strand.
ATTTTATTCGTCGGCCCTATGAAGTACCGAAATACTCAAGCAGTAATTTTTTTCTAGATTTTATACTTTTTCCATTTCGTCTTTTACGAGCAGTTTTTCATTATCTTAATTTTTTCTCTTTGATTTATAGTAAAAAACCGCTGACTAGTGCTTCTGGTCCTAAAGTACAGACTGATTTAAAAGATATTCTTATTAAAGGCAAAAGAATTGATGCTGAAAAGGCATTAAGCAAAGAAACCAAAGTGTATGGTGTTCCGTCTTTGGTTCCCAAAAGCTGGGAGTTAATATCGAGAGCGACTAATGGTGAGGAACAAATTTTAGCTACTAATGTTGCGGCTTTTAATATTACTAAAGGTGGAAAAATTATTTTTACCAATGGTTATGGTGTTTTTCTATTAGATGAAAAGAATAACCACCAGGTGATTTTTAAAGATAAATTAATAGCTAATCTGATTGTTGGCTAATAAATTAGAACTAGATAGTAAGTGCTTACAATTAAAAAAATATGTGAAATAAGTTTAAAAAATATAACTTATTAGTAACGTACTTTTCAAGAAAGTTAAAACCTTTCAAAACTTTAATACTAGATCTATGAACAGATAGCTCTGTTTGAGAGTGTTAGCTTTATCAAATAATGGAAGCTTTAGGGAGGTAAAAAGCTTTTGGATAGCCAAAATTTTGATATTCTTAAAAAAATTCCTTGAATTAAAAAATCATTTGAAGTAGCCTGATCTACTGGCTTGGATTTAGTGATTCGTAAAAATCTGCTTCACGTGGGCGTTAGAGTATTCGTTTGATCACATGAAATCACAGGAAGTACTAACAATTTGAACATTGTTAGTTTGATGGAACATGGTTGAATTTATGGAATACGAAGAAAATGCGAGTTATAAGCGAAACCGAAAAAAAGATAATAGAGTCGATAAAAGAGCCTCCAGTAAAAACGGGTTTTTTCCAACGATCTAAAAACGCGAGTGCTTTACCTGACAATATATTCAGATTGAGTGAGCTCGGGTCACTTGGTTGCATCAAATATGTTGCAATATACCTTTTTCATTCTAATCAAAAAGTTAGAGAAATAGCTTCTCATAAAATTCACAAGTTATTTTTATCTGTTGAAGATAAAGATCTTAATTGGCTTGATGTCGATTTGAGAAGAAGTTATTACTATCGTCCAGATTTATCCTCTAGAAGAAATTGGTATGAGTTAGAGGTTGTCACTGTTGATACGCTGGAATTTCCTAAAGAAGAATTGAGCTCCGTACTCAGTATTCTTACGTGCCATTCGAGTGGTTTTGTGAGAGAAGCTGCGCTCAAGCGCTTGGCTCTTGTTGACGCAAAGTCGGCTATCAGAATGTTGTTTGTTCGAGTCAACGATTGGGTTAAGCCGATAGGCTTGTCTGCAACAAAGACACTAATAAAATTAATCGAACAACAAGATGAAAACAGCGTAGTTGATTGCCTAGAGTTGTTAGAACAGTTGCGACTGCGTAGTAGGCAAGATCATCAAGAGCTAATTTCTACCATTGAAAAACGACTAACTTCACCTGAAGGCGTTAGTGCTTTATTGCGAGCGGTTGAAGGAAGTCGTTTTTGCATCGCACGGACAGCTTTTTCAATTGCAGCTCGAGTTGCTGATAAAAAAGAAGAGCTTCTAAAACTTGGTTTGGTAAATAAAGATGCTGTTATTCGATCAATGTCTCTTAAAGCGGCTTGCGAATACTTAAAGGGAGGTGAACTAGTTGTTTATTTGATTGAAGTCAGTCGAGACAAGTTGTCGCTGCTTCAGAAGAAGGCGACTTATAAACTGTTAGATATAGATCCCAAGCTAGCGCGAAAACCCTTGATCGAGTTTTTGAAAAGTGAGAATGCTCAAATTCGGCATTTTGCTCGTTTTTATTTAAAAAGAGAAGAAGACTTCGATTTTGCTAGCTTCTATAGAGATAGACTAGATGAAACAAACACTTCCAAGCTAACGGGAATCATATTGGGATTGTCGGAAACTGGGAGTGAAAATGATTGGAAGTCACTAGAAGACTTTCAGACTCACTCTAGGCCAAAAGTTAAAGCTGCTGTGATCAGAGCGAGAGGTGCATTAGTTAAAGATAGCCATCAATGGTTAATCGACATACTTTTGAATGGATGTGCCGCAGAAGTCAAAGCAGCAAGTGAAGTCTTGATAGTTTTAAATGAATACAAATCTGAAGAGTTAGAAAATCTGCATGAAGATTTCTTTGACGGTGTTACAGGTCGGGCAATACGCCGTTTAGTAGTCAAACGAGACTATTGGCGATATATAGAACTGTTACTAAAAGCCATCATTAAATCAGGTGATCACGATTTCGAACTATATTCTTCTCAAGTCGGAAGTTGGTTAAGTAAGTATGGCTGGAAGCAATGGTATGTAAAACCGAAAGGTGGAGTGCTTCTTAGAGTGATCGAGTTAATCGAAATAATCGAATGCTCACAGGGTGTAGATAAAAATATTTCTGCACTTAAAGCTTTGTCGACTGATTTGGAATCGAGAGATCTTTAAAAACAAGCTTGAGGAATAAAAGCGATGTTAGTTGAATTTTTAAAAGGTGCTCTCTTTTAGGTATTGACCTAAAGGAGAGCATTATGAAAAGAGAAGTACGCCTAATTAAGGCATTTGGTAAAAATAAATATGGATTAGCCTATGTTCCAAAGAAAATATCGGGAGTTCAAATATCACGGATCATTATTGGTGAGGAAAGTGGTTGTTCGCGTTGTTTCCCTCATGGCTATGAAACGATAAACAACCGATATTCTAAACAACAGAGAAGTTGGAAAAAGCAACGGCGTAAACAATGGAAGATAGATAGAGGGAATAATAATGAATAAACAAACAGATATGGATTTTAGATCTGCACATCAATTTTCATCGCTTCATCGAGAGCAACTAATGAAAAGCGAAAAGTGTGGGTGTTTTTATTGCTTGAAAATTTTTCACCCTGAAAAAATAGTAGAGTGGGTTGACGAGGTTGATTCCAATGTTGGTCAAACTGCTATATGTCCTTATTGCAGTATTGATTCGATCGTAGGCTCGGCTTCAAATGTACCGATTACACCTGAGTTCCTAAAAGGAATGAATCAAGTTTGGTTTTAATGAAAGGACGATTGCAGTTTTTGGGGAATAGATATGAGCAGTGAGCTAGATGTTAAGACATTGCACTATGGACCAGTTTCTAAATACTTTAATAAAAACTTGTGGATTGAACACTTAGAGTGGTATCGAGCTAATGGATACAAGGTCTATAGTTTTAATGCCGAACAGTGGTACACAATTGATGATGTATTCAGCGATATTCACGAGATCTTTTCGTTTCCTGGATATTTTGGTCGAAATTGGGGAGCGGTAGATGATTGTATTACCGATATTGATACTGGCGAGAATGGAAAAGTACTCGTATCAATAGAGAACTTCGATATATGGTATGGCGAAGATGCGAATAATGCGCATATTTTTCTAGAAGTACTGGCTACTAGAACATATCGAAGTCTGGTTCATGGACGGAAGTTTGTAAATATCATCCACAGTAACAATCCAAAGTTAAATGTTCGTGATGTCGGGGCCCACTCGGTTTACTGGAACTGGGCTGAGTGGAACTAAAAGAGTAGAAGAATTGAAAATAATGTCTTTTGAGAAGTGGTATATCAATGAAGTAGATGCTGACGACGAGTTTTTCGGCGCCGGTGTCTGCTCATGTGGTAAAAAAGGTTATCACCTAGATTGTCAAAATCGCATATTTCAAGCCAAAAAAGAGTGGGACTTTATTAGTTCATTAGTTAATGAACTTGGATACTCAAAAGTAGTTATTGAGAATAATTCAGCGTTTGGAAGCACTGAAAAGATTATTTTCGATAAATTGGATATAAATGGAGATTTTGAAGGATATGAAAGGTCTGATGTTCTAGAAAGTACATCTACTTTTTTCTTTCCTGTCGGATGGATTGGTTGTTGTGGCCACTTGGTAATAAAAGACTCTTTTGAAGTGGTGAGTTTCGGATCATATATCGGAGAAAAAGAGCATATTTGGGCATATCATCAAAGTATCTCTTTGGAAACTTTAGGAAAAGATAGGAAAAACACATTCACTATATTGAAAGTCCAAGACGTCGAAAATACAACAAAAGTACTTAAGTCGTTTTTAGATTCCAGATATGTAAACAATGAAATAGTGCCTAAATTTAATCGACAACCTATAACCTTGGAAGATGTAGATCTTTACTTTGGAATTAGAAATTTATTAACTTCAAAGTATAAAGGTTGGTTTGAATTCGAAATTAGCTAGGAAAATGAAAGAGCATCAATATAAAAATACATTTAGGGACAATATCAAAAATATCCTGTTAACTGAGAATGATGTAGAGAAAGCGTATTTGGCTTTTCAAAATGAATATCATTCTCTGGATAAGAATTTAGCGCCTGCTTTTCCTTTCGAGTTAGAACTCATCGAAACTGAAAGTCTTAAGTATAGTGTTATCTATCAAGGTTCTGTCGAAATGTCGGAGCGAACTATTATGATTACCCATAAGGGATACGATGCATACCTTTGGACTGATATAGATGGTTGGAATTTGGACGACTACTACAATGATGTTGACGAAATTGTACATCAACTAGCTTTAGCTCCTGTTATCAATGAAATACCGGAAAGTGTAAAAGAACTCAAAAAATTGCTCGATAATGGATATTGGTCCTTCAACAACGGGCACCTTCCTAGTTTTCAAGGGGAAAGGCCTGAAGATGATGAGGAAGTTATTTCTTGGGACTCTGATTTTGTATTAGTTGGTACCAAACTAGATAACTTGGAAATCATGAAGAGGAATGAGTGGGCAAAATTGTGCGAACGGGAACAAAATTGGTTTAAGCAATGAGTAATACAGTTAATATTTTGGAGAAAAAGCTAGAGTTAGCTAAGGCTAAACTAGATTCAGCTATTCGCAATGTTCAAAAGTCCTTTGGTGATAAAGAAAGGAACGAATGGAGTGATGCACATTCTGAGTTACTTCAAGCTGAACGTAATCTAGCGAAAGATAGAAATGAAGAATATGCAGAGCCGTTAGAATTTCCAGTTGAATGGGACACCGGTGCTCCTTTGCCTTTTGTATTGCAAAACGAGGGAAAAACATTACTAACGTTTTATATCAGAGATCCCGACCCAGATTGGGATGGGACCTATGTGAATGTTGTGGATACGAGTAGCAAAGATGAATGTTTGCTCGCGTTAGTTGAATTTAAATGGTGTAGCTCATCGAAATTTGGAAGCCCAAATGATGAAGTACATGAGGGACACCCGCTGTATGGAAAGGGATTGGATAGTTATACCGCTCAGATTGTCAGAAACTCTCGTTGGATAGAAGAGTTAAAATCAATCAATAGCGTTCATAGTTGTTTTAATCCTGACAACTGGAAAAGCTCTAATCATTATATTTTCTGGTTTCACGATACGACCTTCGAGTGTATAGCTGATTCTTTTACCGTGGAAACATTCAAAACCAATATGGGCGAATTACTGAAAATAGCTAATGAAAGGTTACTTGAGTAGATAGTTATTATGAATAACAGCAAGCTGACAATTACAGCAGATGTCGAAGAGTATGAAGTCGAGTTACACGGAATCCTCCATATTGAGGGATTTTCCGGAACTGGTAGTGGATATTTCAATATATCAGACGTTATTGAATTTAGTGAAAAAACTAAAGATCTTGCAGAAAACATGGAAGGAAATGCTGAATTAGTTGGACAACTAAGAAGATCCGATGGCAGCATATTTTTAGAGTCTTTTATTATTCGAATTTATCCTTTATGTAGCAGCAAGCTCAATGGTGTGGTCGGCATTCATATTACCCTTGGCGAATATTCATCCTCGGATTGTCGAGAAGAGGAGAAACTAAAAGTATCTGGTGAAATACAAACGCGAAACCAGCATGTTTTGCAGTTTGCTAAGGATATGAGAATGCTGCTTTCGGGAGCTATTAAAGAAGTGGTTTTAGATAAAGGTTTAGATACTCTCTAAACAGGATGAAGAATAAAGATGACTAATTACTCTGAAGACGATATTAAAGCTATAACCTGGGACGAAGGAGTCCGTAAAAGAAGGGAGATGTATTTTGGAGATGCCGAGGTAAATGGTGAAGAAATTGGCGAAGCTATCAAATATCCGGCTGTCGTTCTGGGCTCAAAAGAATCCTTAATTACAAAGTTAGGAGACTGGCATTACTTTTGTTCGGATATTGATTGGTTATTTTTATCTGAGCATGAAATAGAAAATGTTCGCACTGTCTTTGAAAGCCCGCGCCCATTTCCAGAAGGCGGCAGCCCCAACTCCTATAGAACAGAATCTTTATGTTTACCATTTTCTACGGATGCATTTACTGTATCGGGGGATGATAGAGTACTCCTTAAAGGAAAATACCCTTCCGGAGACTTACTCGAAAAACATCTTGATGAATTAGGTAAGTGGGGTCGTATTGTCGGTTATAGATTTAATGAGAATGCATAAATCGAAATATATTTGGTTAAGCACAATAATTTATGAATAAAGCACTAAAAGAATGTATCGAAACTATTTGTATCGAGCGAGATTATAAATGGGATAAATCATTTGATTTAGTAGATAGACTGATCGAAGTATTTGGGGAAGAAGAGCTTTCAGAAAGGATATTTAATGAAACCCCAAAAAATGTACCGTTTGAGGTTATTGCCGATATTTTAAATATAGCTATTTGGAATACTAGTGATAACGGATCGAGAATCCAAAACACTGCGGAAAACTGGTTAAGAGAAAGGAAAGATAGTCGAAAAATGCTCATAGCTTTAAGTCTCGAAATTCTACCGTTTGGAAATCGAGCAGAAGCCAAAGAGATATTGAAAGATTTACCCGATGAGCTTAGAGCTGTTGACCCATTCGTGACCAGAATGCTGGATGCGTGGGAGAAACAAGAAGGTTAGCATGAGTTACAATTCTTCGAATATACAAATAATAGATAACAGTAAGTTTCAGCCAAATACTGACATTAAGTTTCTAGTACTAGGTATGTTAGATGAATATATGGGGCGAAATATAACTCTTGGAAGTAATGTAGTAGAACATTTCTATCCAAATGAAGGTGTTGTTGCCAATATTTTTGCAGACTACCTAAAGTCACTAGCGTCTGAGTTAAATATCGAAACAACTATAGAAATAGAGAAAGGTGAAGATCGTCATTTATATGTGAAGTCGAAGGAAATGAGTAATTTTCTGATTAGTCTTTATAAGTCTAATACTAAGGAAGCAAGCGACTTTACCGATGCGGAAGGCAAAAAATGGCAACAGGTCAATTTAGAAGTCGACCAATCAATGTTTCCAGAAATGAAGAATCGGCAGTTTTCTAACCAAGAAATGGATAGTCGATATTCTTATTTATACGGAGCGTATATTCGTTACGGCAAGGAAGGCTTCAAATATCGATTTGCTAACTCGTCACACAAAGTCAAACTAGTAATGAATATCATAGAAAGTTTGGAGAGCGACTGGGTACAAATGCGCAAGTACCTGCGCGGAGCACCGACTACTTATGAAATCGAATTCGGACCATCAGAAGTAACCAAAAAATTCTTTGAATCGCAGACGAAAGGTTGAATATGAAATGGTTAGATAGAGATGACTTCTTTTCGTATTTTGATCAGAATTATCGACCTCAAGAAAATTGGATAAATAAATCGATTTGTCTCGATCTTCAATTTGAAGAGCTGTGTAATATCATTGAACGAGAGCCTGTGCACAATCCTGATGATGGTGATCAACCTGGGCAGATAGATCGCTGGTATGGAAAAATCGATGATTTCTTATTTATGGTTACTTACTATGAGCATCCAACTAAAAATCTGACAATCCTAGAGTTTGGGTGTAAATACCCTGGTGTCGATACTCCAAAATGGGAGATCCTTCGATATATAGAGCAAGCCCCCTCATTATTTCTTGAGAGAGTTACCTGGATAGGAAATGGCAATAATGATGGGCAAAAAGCGCTATTCACCAAAGGTTCTAATGGGATCGTTAGCCAGATATATTCGAGTAACAGCCTTACTGAATTAGAAAGTTTAAGAGATTACTTAGAGAAACGAAATAATCGACGCATTTACTTTATTGAGAGCAGCGAACCTGAAGGTGATAGGTGGGGTGTGTTTAATAAACAAGATAATAGTGAGATTTGTTCCGGTCATGGGAGAACCCATAATCAACAGTTAATTAAATTCTGGGGACTTTATGATGAAGAAACTTGTGAAGCAAGGCCAGTTAACCAAACTGCCAAATGGGTATTAAAGCGTCTCGACGATAATAACAATACCTTTTCTATTAAGGAATACTGGAACAAATATGATGCTATTTATGAAAAGCTTTATATGGAAGCCAAAGGTCACAAGCAAACTTACTGGGTAGATGAAAAACAAATAGCTCATTTTGACGAGAAGTAATGAAACCAAGTAATGTAAAAGAATTAACGACATTAGTGCATTCCGAAAAACTTCTTTGTAACGTACTAAGAAAAACTTCTATACCAGAATCCGGCAAATCCTATACATTGACTGTTTTAGTTGTGCCTAAAATTAAAACAAGGACATCCAACTATTTGTATGTATCGTAACTACAGCACTTTGATTTTAAGAAATTATTAGCAGAATATTGTCAAATTTTTTGAGATAACGTTAAGTTTTATATTTCAAATTAAGGTGTTTATATACAAGGCATGGTATGATTTTGCTAGAAAAAAGGATAAATATGGATAGATTAATATGTCTTTACCTGGTGAAGCAGCAGTTAATTTTGCAATAAAACAATTTGCTGAAAAAGAGAATCCAACATTATGCGATTTGAATCATGTTAAAGCGGTTTCTCAGGCACAAGAAAGACTAATAGAGTATATCGCCAAGAGTCAAGGAATGAGTTTTGACCAGTTAATTAAAGAAGAACATCAATCAGAAAGATTAGCTAAGTTTATGACCACTTATGGCGACCCTAGACCACATTCCTTATGTGCTTGTCATGCCATAATTTCAGGAAAACATCCTGCTGCTGTGCCAGTGCGTGCAGTTATGGCATGGGTAAAAATGCGTATCGACTTTCCTCTCAACGGATCATGGCTTCCATGTAACACAGCAGCGAAACCGCATATGCCAAAACATTTGAAAAATGCTGTGGCCCATAGCCGTATACATAGAACAGGTTATTATCGATGGCTTAGTACATTAATCGATTTAACAACAATAAAAAATCACAAGATGTTGGTAGAAGTATTAAGAAAGGTTCGATTTCAACTTGAAACATCTACGTTTCCCTCCTACGTTATGTTGCCTGCGAGTCAATTAAGATGATTTATCGAATAATCCATAATAACAAATATCTAATGCATGTTGTTCCACCTATTGAGTCAATGAATAAACTTGGTGAACAATATGGTACATTTGCATTTAATGCTGAACCACTGTCTTATAAAAATGTTTGGAAATCGCTTGTGATTGAGTTTCAACCTAGTGATAAGACAACAACAGATATTATTCCTGATATATCAGAAAACTTTGGGCGGCTTTTCATAAGCGAAAAAGCCTATCAAGCTTTTAATAATATTTTGGCAGAATGCGGTGAATTTTTGCCTGTTACTTATGATGGTGGCCAAGGTTATATTTTCAACCCGCTTGTGTCGGCAGAACAACATAATGCTGTCGATGATAAATTGCTTAGCTACGACCAATATGGAAATTTAGAACATTTGGGTTTCATTGAGGAACGACTTAAAAATGTATCTATTTTTAAATCTAAACTAGATACATATAAGGGAATATTTTGTTTCGAAGACTTCATGAAAGTTTATGAAAAAGCAAAGTTGACAGGTATATCCTTTCATCCCGATTTAGCTAACCCTATTGGGAAAAACTGTCAAGTTGAACAATAAAATAGTCGCATTGGTCGATAGTAAGCTATTTCAACGTGCCTACGTTGATAAATTATACCTAGCATTTATCAATAGTTAATATAATAGCCCACTGATTATCTGTATCTATAACTTGTTGAGTAATTGCCTTTCCATTTATTAGCCAATTTGTCATTTCACCACAACTGCCATCAATTGAATAATGTTGTAACTTAATGTCCTCAAATACATTTTCTGATACTTGAATAGAATACTCTTGATTTGGTTGTATTAATTGGCCTTTTAAAGTAAACCCGCCACTTGCTTCAGCATGACTATAAATAGAGCTAATTTTGATTTGCTTTGTTGATTGGTTTTTTATCATCAATGTGATTGGATATCTCAGGTCTTTTTGCCTATCAGAATCAAAATGACAACTAGTCATTAATAAAACAATAAAAACGAGAATATTTTTAATTAATTTTCTACTAATCATTAAACTTCAACCTATAGCTAAATCACTATAAATTGTCACAATAAAAGCCGTTATTTTTGCCGCTCTTTTCGTTGTCTGACTTGTCCATAGAGCGGCTATGCACTGCGCCAGACGCCTTAATAGTGACAAAAATCCCTGACTTTTCTCTATGCCAATTGATAGTGATTTAGCTATAAACTGAAATTTTTGTTTAAGTTGTGATGAAGAAAGAGTGTCAATATAGCATCCTCAGCCAGATTACTTATAGTGCTTGTAACATTTCATTATAGTGTTCAGACACTCTAGACATATCTACCGAATTTAAGAAAGAGGAATAACAAAGGTAGCTAAGTAAAAAACGCATATCTTTAACCCAACTAGGTAAAAACATTGGATCTGCACACAAACCAATTTGTTTTAATTTTTTTATATAGGTTAAATCTTCAATGTCGAGCCGACCCACAAAAAGCATACGAATTTGCTCAATTTTTCCTGATTTAACAGCTGCCCTAAGGAAATTATGTACTCTAAGTAAACCATCTAAATAAACAATATCTTTAGTAAAAGGTGAGCATCCGGTTATTAACCCACCGCGAAACACTCGTCGGGCATTTTCAAAAGATTGTTCTTGATCGGCAAATTCCAAAAAGTATCGATATACCTCGATGAAGTCGGCACCATCAATAGCCATTTGAATGGCAATAACTCGGTTAGATAATCTCTGCATTCGATCGATATCCATATTACCGGTAATTAATTCAGCAAATACAGCTAATCCTTCTTGAGTTTTGGTTGAACCTGGATTCACCGATCCCAAAAGTTTGCTATTTTCTGGATTTTTTCCATTTAATAAGGTTGCGACATGTATATTGATTTCGTGTTCAACTAACTGCTCTATATCTTTGTCAGTAAAACATGCTGTTTTACGAATTCGAACGCGCTCTGCACCTGCTAGTGCATTAGCAGATAGTTCATCAACAATCAATATTTCTGGCGCTAGCTCGCCGAATCTAGTTACAGATTCACGCATTCTTTTCGCCACGGTATCAGCCAGAATACAAGCAGTAGGCGGTTCCCCTAAATCAATTGATTTCATGGGTTTAGTTAATTTTAATAGTTCAGAAGCCAAGCCGTAGGAGGTGGATTGTTCATCCTTTAATGTATCTTTCGGTTGGCCGTAAAGCTTTTTTGAATAGTTAAAGAATTCCTGAGTTCCAAGGTTAGCTAACATCAATACGCTGTTTTCGATGTTATTCATATGTTTTGTTAGCCAAGCATCATACTCTGTTCCGCGAAGTGACTTTCTGCAAACATCAATTTTTTTGAGAGCAGTGTCAGGATTATATTTAGGGTATTTTATTTTAGGCAGCCGATTGGCTTTTGATCTAAAAAATGAATTTTTGACATGTGATGGCCATGATAAACGGGTAAGAATATTGAGGTTTGAGCTGATATTGTAAATTTCATCAGAGAGGGCGATCAGGTATTTTTTTAACGAAGAGTCATTAGCTTCTGAGCACTGCTTCGTTTTTGTTCCTATCTGTTTTTGTTGACTCACCTTTGTCTACTCTAAAGTTAAATAGGATCGACCATCCAAAATGGAAATTTATTAGTAATATTAGTACTTTTTTGTTATGAAGTCACTGGTAGTGCTGATGAACAATCGCCCTAAGTGGAGTAAATCTGATAACCTTTGAAAATTGATTACTCACTATCATAAAGTTTAGACTATCATTTCTTTTAAGTACACATATCTAATGTATTAGTTGTATTTATTGATGTTATTTTAGGATGTTAAAAGTATCGTTTATAAGCGGGCAGATACCGATTATTGTTAATACTTTGGTATTAATGTGAGTTAGTGTTTCGATTTTAATACGAGTATAAATATTAACATATGCTATTGTAAGAAGATGTTCTTGCTTTCGTAAAAGTTATTCGTTTTTTTATAAATAAGGTCATATATTGATTTCTAATCCATGGAAAAGTACCTCTGTTCGTACTGCCTTAGAAGGGCGGTCTTTTATCGATTCGAAAAAAATTCATATCCATACTGAAAAAGATGCTAACGACTTTATAGAGAGTTATGGATTTCGTCTCGACGATCTTGATGACCTACGTGAACTCCAATCAATACAAACAGAAGCGATCGATTTAATTAAAAGTGAACTTTTGTTGTCGCACGAGAAAATCCCTAAGACGCTTGTTCAACAAACTAATATTAGCCAGTATTTACTAATTGCATCTGGGCATGGAAAGAAGAGTGAAGCACCTTGGGCTGGATCAATTCTAAGAGTGATGCATACTTTGATTCATAGTCATTCGTATCTAAATGATATTTATCATGATGTGATCAGAGAGCAGATATTTGACCGTTTTGAAGAAAAAGTAAAAGAGACTAATGGCGAAACTTATTTTGGTCCGATTAAACTTGAAAAACTCGAATTTAGAAAAGCAAAAACAAGGCGTTCCGTCGCAATGAAGCTGCTGCACAAAGCAGAAAATGTTGCTGCTGATATTTTTGATTGGATAGGTATTCGATTTATTACCCAGCATCGAGTAGATGTAATTGATTTATTGGCGTTTCTAAGAAATGAACATATCATTACGTTTGCAAATATTAAACCGTCGAGATCTCGTAATACTCTAATCGATTTGGATTGGTTTGACCAAAAACTAAAAGAAGGTATGTCAATCGATAGTATGTATTAGTTCCGACTTCATCTGACACTTCAGCTTGACTAGAAGAGAGTTACCCGTTTTGATAAAGGTGTCGAATCTTTAAATCAAAACAAAAGGTAACTCTCATGCTACATACTAACAATCCAATTATTAAACACAAGGCAGGTTTATTAAACTTAGCCGAAGAACTCAATAATGTTTCAAGAGCCTGTAAAGTGATGGGCGTATCTCGAGATACATTTTATCGTTATCAAGAGTTAGTTGAAGAAGGTGGAATTGACGCCTTAATCGAAAAGACCAGACGTAAGGCCAATCCTAAAAATAGAGTTGATGAGGCGACAGAACAAGCCGTTGTTGCCTATGCCATTGAACAACCAGCCTTTGGTCAACATAGAACAAGCAATGAGCTGCGTAAACAAGGTGTCTTTGTTTCTGGCAGCGGCGTTCGTTCAATTTGGCTTCGTCATGATCTGGAAAACTTCAAAAAGCGTCTTAAAGCACTTGAGGAAAAGGTCGCTAATGACGGTATCATTTTAAGCGATGCGCAAGTTGCTGCGCTTGAAAAGAAGAAACATGATGACGAAGCTTGTGGTGAGATAGAAACCGCTCACCCAGGCTACTTAGGCTCTCAGGATACGTTTTATGTGGGTAACCTCAAAGGCGTTGGCCGAATTTATCAGCAGACCTTTATTGACACCTACAGCAAAGTTGCTTTTGCAAAGCTCTACACAACCAAAACGCCAATCACCGCCGCAGATATATTAAATGACAAAGTATTACCCTACTTTAATCAAAATGAATTGCCAATGTTGCGCATTTTAACTGACCGTGGAACTGAGTACTGTGGTCGCGTAGAGCATCATGATTATCAGCTTTACTTGGCGATCAATGATATTGACCATACCAAAACGAAAGCGATGTCACCACAAACGAACGGGATCTGCGAGCGCTTTCACAAGACGATATTGAATGAGTTTTACCAGATCACCTTTAGGAAAAAGCTGTACTCATCGATGGAAGATTTGCAAAAAGATCTGGACGTTTGGATGGAATACTATAACAATGACCGAACTCATCAAGGAAAAATGTGCTGTGGCAGAACGCCAAAAGAAACTTTACTTGATGGTAAATTGATTTGGGCTGAAAAGAATTTAGCTCAAATCTAAACTGACAGATACCGTTGGAAAAACGGGTAACTGTCAGATCAAGTCTGAGCTACTACAGATAGTATTAGAAATTTGCTCCAAAATTCGGAATATCCAAATCCTAAAAATACTTCTGTTGATAACCTATTTAGTGAAATCTCCTATCATTCTGTACAAATAACTTGTCGACAAAGGATCAAGGTTAAACAACCCGATGGTAAAAATTTATCTTTCTTTTTTCCTTATGAATTACAGATCATGGATCGACAGAGTTATATTAGCTCTCGTGAAGGTTTAGCTTCACATAGTGAATATAAAAAGCGACAACGAGCAGCGATACGCAAACGGGTTTTACCATTTTTGAGCTAGTTGCTTTTATATGAAAAAAGGAGGGTTAACCTCCTTTTTAAGCTTCAATAAAAATCCTTGGTTTTAACCTATTTCTATCAATATTTCCCCTGGCGTAACCCGATCACCTTTTTCAATATGAATGGCTTTTATTTCACCATCAACAGCGGCGCTGATTTCAGTTTCCATTTTCATGGCTTCTGTAATCAATACCGGATCACCAGCTTTTACTGTATCACCCACTTTCACCAGAATATCAATAATATTTCCTGGCATTGCGGCTGTTACATGTCCGGGTTCTGTTGCTTTACCGCGGCCCGATGCTGTTTCACTATTGTATTCATTTAAAGGTTCAAACACGACTTCTTCTGGCATACCATCAAGCGAAATATAGAATTTTCGTTTTCCACTACCAAAATCGCCAATACCCGTTATTGCTACTTCATAGGTTTCACCATGAACATCAATTTTAAACTCTGTAGCAGTATGTGGCTTTGATTTTGAACCTGATGAATCAATCGGCAATAAGACCTCTGGTTCTAGTGTTCCATCGTGACGCTGCTGTAAAAATTCCCGACCTAACTCTGGAAACATGGCGTAAATTAAAACATCTTCTTTTGAGGTTGCTAAGTCACCAATATCTTTAGATAGCTTTTCTAGTTCTGCACTTAAACCTTCAGCAGGTCTTCCTTCAAGAACAGCTTCATTACCAATCGCTTTTTTACGTAAGTTTTCATCAACGCTTGCTGGTGGTAAACCGTAACCACCTTTTAAATAGCGTTTAACTTCATTAGTCACTGTTTTATAGCGTTCGCCAGATAAGACATTATAAACAGCTTGTGTACCAACAATTTGTGATGACGGTGTAACTAATGGTGGATACCCGAGATCTTTTCTAACATTGGGAATTTCATTAAACACTTCTTCAATACGATCGAGCGCATTTTGCTCTTTTAATTGATTAGCTAAGTTAGACATCATGCCGCCAGGTACTTGATTAATCTGAACCGCGATGTCTTCTTTGGTAAATTCACTTTCAAATTGATGATATTTTTTTCGAACTTCTTTGAAGTAATCATTAATTTCTGAAAGAAGTACTAAATCTAACCCAGTGTCATAAGGTGTGTTTTTAAATGCTGCTACTTGAGCTTCTGTTGAAGGGTGACTGGTACCACCTGAAAAACTTGAAATTGCAGTATCGATTCTATCGACACCAGCTTCTACTGCTTTTAATTGACATAACTGAGCTAAACCAGAAGTAGAGTGACTATGAATAACTAGCGGCAAATCGACAGTGGCTTTGATTGCTTTGGTTAAATCACCAGTGGCGTAAGGAGTTAACAAGCCTGCCATATCTTTAATAACAATTGAATCTGCTCCCATATCACGAAGTACTTTTGCTTGGTCAACAAACCTGTCCAATGTATGTACTGGGCTGGTTGTATAACAAATAGTACCTTGAGCATGTTTACCACTTTTTTTAACCGCTTTCATGGCGACTTCGATATTTCGCATGTCGTTGAGTGCATCAAAAACACGAAACACATCAATACCATTTTCGGCACTGGCATCAACAAATGCTCTCACAACATCATCAGCATAATGTCGATAACCTAAAAGGTTTTGTCCACGTAACAGCATTTGCAATCGGGTATTGGGTAAGGCTTTTTTTAATTTTCTCAAACGTTCCCAGGGATCTTCTTTTAAGAATCGAACACAGGCATCAAAAGTTGCTCCACCCCAAACTTCGAGAGACCAGAAGCCTACTTGGTCTAACTTAGAACAAATAGGTAGCATGTCTTCGGTACGCATTCTGGTCGCTAAAAGCGATTGATGAGCGTCGCGCAAAGTGACATCGGTAACTTCAATTTTTTTCACTTTTTTCTCCTTTATTCGCTGATATGAGCCGCAATGGCTGCTGCTAATGCCAAGGCTATTTCACTGGGATGGCGTTTATCGGAATAGCTTAGTAATTCTGGGTTTTTATTCACGAAACTAGTATTAAAGTTCGCATTGATAAATTCTGGGTGTGACAAAATTTGCTGGTAGTAGTTTGCGGTTGTTTTCACTCCATGAAGTCGCATATCATCGAGTGCTCTTTTTCCACGGCTCAGTGCATCTTCCCAATTTAGAGCCCAGACGATTAACTTTAAACACATCGAATCATAAAAAGGCGGTATCTCATAACCTGTAAAAATGGCTGTATCAACACGGACGCCTGGTCCACCTGGTGCGTAATAATGAGTAACCCGACCAAAACTGGGAAGAAAATCGTTCTTAGGATCTTCGGCATTTATGCGGAATTGGAGCGCAAAACCATGAAATTGAATATCTTGCTGTTGGTAGCGTAATGGTTTTCCTGAGGCAATACGTAGTTGTTCCTGAACGATATCGACACCTGTTATTTGTTCTGTAATTGTGTGCTCAACCTGAATTCGCGTGTTCATTTCCATAAAATAAACTTCGTTTCCGGTTAATAAAAACTCTACCGTTCCTGCACTTTCATAATTGACCGATTTGGCAGCACGAATCGCTAATTCACCAATGTACTGGCGTTGTTCTGGCGTAATTTGCGGGCTTGGTGCTATTTCAATGAGTTTTTGGTTTCGTCTTTGAATCGAACAATCACGTTCGAATAGATGAATCACATTGCCTTGTGAATCACCAATAATTTGAGCCTCTATGTGTAAAGGATCGACGATGCATTTTTCAAGAAAAACATCTGCCGAGCCAAATGCTTTAGTCGCTTCTGATATAACTCTTGGGTATTGAGTGGTGAGTTCTTTGGCCGAGTCGCAGCGTCGAATACCTCGTCCACCACCACCCGATGTGGCTTTTAACATTACTGGATATCCAATACTTTCTGCAACTTCAAGCGCATGCTCTAAGTTATCTAGATTACCGTCAGAACCTGGTGTCACTGGCACGCCAGCAGCTTGCATGGTTTTACGCGCTTGTGTTTTATCACCCATTTTAGCGATCACAGTTGATTTTGGACCGATAAAAGTAATGCCTTTTTTTTCACATAATGCTGCTAACTCGGCATTTTCTGAAAGAAAGCCATAACCAGGGTGGATAGCGTCGCAACCAGTTTGAATTGCTAGATTGACAATTTTTAGAGGATCGAGGTAACCCTGGAGTGGTTCTTCACCGAGTGAATAAGATTCGTCTGCGCGTTTAACGTGTAATCCATATCTATCAGGTTCTGTATAAACAGCGACCGAGCGAATACCGAGTTCGGCGCAAGCTCTCACTATACGAACGGCTATTTCACCTCGATTTGAAATAAGTACTTTTTTAATCACCAGTATCCTCCCCTAACAGCAATAAGCTATACGATAACTAGATTTATCTATAATTAAAAATCAATCTATTTTATAGTTGCTATAAGTAATACCTTATACTTTATTCAAAAGAGAGATGTATGCCAGATAATTTTCAGCAATTGATTAAACGGCTTTCATTGAGACAGCTCGAAGTTTTTTATGCGGTTTATCAAGAAAAAGGGTTTGTGAAAGCTGCTGGTAAGTTAGGGCTTACTCAACCTGCGGTCAGTTCACAAATACGTCAACTGGAAGAAGCTTTAGGTCAAAAAGTATTTGAATATATCGGACGGCAACTTTACTACACGCCTGTTGGTAATTTGCTTGCAGAAAGTATCGAAGTGATGTTTGAACAGCTTCGAAAATTAAAAAATGACATTCATACGTTAGAAGGAAAGGTCTCAGGCGATCTAAAAATAGCTGCGGTGAATACAGCTCAGTATATAGTTCCTTATTTGGTTAAGTTTTTTCTTGAAAAATACCCACAGGTTCGTGTGAGCTTAGATTTTGTCAATCAGGCACAAGCTATCGATAAACTTTTGGAGAATCAATATGATTTAGTTATTATGGGAGTTGTTCCTTCTGATAAACCTTTATCGATAATACCGTTTTTAGATAATGGGTTAATTCCTGTTGTTCATCATGCCCATCCTTTTACACAAAAAACATCAATAACAGCAGAGCAGTTTTTTGAACAGCCACTATTGATTCGTGAACGTGGGGCTGGTAGTCGGCAGGCTTTAGAGCAGTATTGCTATCAAAATCGTATAAAGTTATTACCAATGATAGAGGTTGGTTCGAATGAAGCCTTAAAGCATGCGGTTTTATCTGAATTAGGTGTTGCAGTGTTGCCCAAATTGAGTGTGCTTTCAGAATTGAGTTTAGGTAGTTTAACTGAATTATCGATTAAGGGGTTTCCAATTAAGCGCTCTTGGTGTTTGGTGTATCCTTCGACAAAAAGTTTATCGCCTGTCACACAGCATTTTATTCAATATGTTCAATCTCATTTGTCATTACTCGCTGATTTTTTTGAAGAAAAAATTGCAGATGCTTATGGTTAGATGAAAACAATCTTGAGTTATGTGAACATGAGGAGTATTAGATATCTGAACTTAACCTGTTATTTAAATATTTCAACGATCCCCCTAAAATTCCCATCCGAACCAGTTGTTGCTGCCGCTTTCCATAAACTTTCGGTCTTAATCCAAGTGGGGGGATATTTATAAGAAGCTGTATCCATAACAAGTATAGAGTCTGATTTTTCATGGTAAGCAACCAGTGGACTAATATGGCCACCACCAATTTGGTTAACAGACTTTCTATAGTAATTAATGACTAAAAAGTTATCTGGGTTTTTAAAGTTATCGATCGCTAGTTGTCGAAAGTCTTTTAAACTGATTTTATTGCCGTCAACTACCTTTGTTTTCATCTTGTGAATATGGAAGTGGTTACTCAGTTGGCTCAAAGACATACCGGAACGTTTGACTAATGAACTAGCTTTGACTCCGGGTTTAAAATAACTGTTTTGATCGACTTGTTTACTATTGGTAAGAGAGTTGATAACAGCAACAGATGTTGCAACGCCACAGTATGTTCCATGCGACTGGGTTTCAAAGTGATTTTTGAGTATAAAATAGTCATCATTAATGCTTTCTGCAAGATAGGTCATTCCTTTATCTGACTCGAGAGATACCTGGGTATCGGGTAGCGTTAGCCTGTCATTTTTTGCGGGTGTTGCAAAAGCATGCAATGTATTTAGCGTAAAAACACTAAAGACAAACCATGCTAGATAATTACTATACCGGTAACGAGCTGTTTTCATATAATTATCTCTATAATGAGTTCTATATTTACTCTAGCAATATTATCAAGGTACTCGCTTATTATACAGTTGAATAAGCCTTTGAATGCTAAAACAAAAAGCTGGGTGAATATGAGGTATACTTAATAACACGTAATCACTTTATTTCTTTTGGAATAACCACTATTTATCAATGTTACTTCTTATAATTTACATTTTAGTCGCCATACTCTTTTCTTTTGCATGCTCTATTTTTGAAGCGGTGCTATTGAGCATAAATAGTGCGCATATTGCTATTTTAGAAAAAAAATCCCATAAAACAGGCAAATTACTTAAAGAGCTGAAAGCTGAAGTGAGTAAACCATTAGCCGCTATTTTAACGCTGAATACGATTGCGCATACCATTGGTGCTGCTGGCGCAGGCGCACAAGCGGCTGTTGTTTTTGGTAATGCATATGTTGGAATAGCTTCGGCTATATTAACATTGCTTATACTGGTTTTTTCCGAAATTATCCCAAAAACACTAGGGGCTACTTATTGGCGTCAGTTAGCACCTACTACCGCTTATTCGCTTAAATACCTAATAATTGCTCTTTATCCTTTTGTAAAAATGTCTGAAATGATTACAGGAAAATTAGCAGATGGGCCTAATTTGAATGGTTTTAGTCGAGAAGAATTTGCTGCAATGGCTGATATTAGCTCTCAAGATGGACAATTACTAAAGCAAGAGTCTGTATTTTTAAAAAACTTAATGAAGCTTAAAAGAAAGTTAGTCAAAGATGCAATGACACCACGCACAGTGATTTTTTCTTTGTCACAAGAATTGACTGTTGAGGAGTTTTTTCATAAATATGACAAAGTGTCTTTTACGCGAATACCTATTTTTCAGGGTGATAGAGAGGAAATAAAGGGTTATGTATTTCGGAGCGATTTGCTTTTAGCGCAGGCAAGAAGCAATGGTCATTGTCAATTATCAAATTATAAGCACGCTTTACCTGCATTGTTGACCACTATACCGCTAAGTCGTGCACTTAATCTGATGTTAAGCCAGCGAGTACATATGATGTTGGCTGTTAATGAATATGGTGGCGTTGAAGGTATCATTACTTTAGAAGATGTCATGGAAACCATGTTGGGTTTTGAGATTGTTGATGAAAAAGACAAAACTATAGATATGCAAAAAGAAGCCAAAAAGCGCTGGAAAAAACAAAATCGAGTTGATAAAAAATCAACTAACTGATCTTGTTCGATTTTATAATTTTTGGTTATAAGCCGCCTTAAGGCGGCTTTTTTATGCCAGTTTTATCACTATTGTTGTTACACAAATCATCACAATGCTAATAGTTAGCAGTGTGGCCCTGTAGGGGGTGAGTTTGTGATAAGTATTCAGTGTTTCCTTAAGCATTTTTAATATAAGTTTATCCATTTGATAATACCTTTCGTTAAACTCTAGGCACAGCCATAGAGGCAAACAATGACTTTGTTTACTTCTTTATTTATTAAAAAGAATTTGCGTCGTGCATTGAAAACGGCATTTTTTGGTTTTTTTTGAATAAAGTTGGTATCAATAGATTATTGAGTGTCCGGTAGGTTGCTATTGGCTAGTTGAAAAAGCGAAAAGTTAGTCATTTTCACACTGATTAGATGCAACAACTCAATTAATCCGGGGCTGAGGCTTATTTGAGTCTGGCCTGATTTTTGCTGCATGTCATGTTTCTAATTTCTGAATAAATGAGTTGTTATTATGAATGGTAAAAAACTAATCATCTGGGCTGTTATACCTATATTGGCTATTTTTAGTACTTTGAGTCTGGCTTCAAATAAAACTGAGCAAGATAGTATTTTTTATAAAGTAAGTATCAAAGAAAGTAGTTATAAACA
Organism: Aliikangiella litoralis; assembly: GCF_052495765.1. The sequence continues at coordinate 28,535 of NZ_CP199292.1, forward strand.
GGCAACGGTTAGTGCGGTTTTTATACCAAAAAGCAAGAGCTTATATATGTTCCCTGGGGCAAGTAAACTGCCAAAGCGCTGGGCAACTTTTGTAAGTGATATTCAAGTCAGAGATAGCAAAGGGAAGATTATTGAGCTCTTAGAGTCTGATGATGGAGGCTGGCAATTAAAAAGGTTATCTGAACAGCCAGTTAATTTGACTTATCAACTTAATCTTGAGCATGAAAAGTATCAGTGGAGCGGTGGGGTCGATGGTGCTGCTTATGCTAGGGACTGGGGTGTTTTTTATACAGGACGATCACTATTTGTGGTTAATGGAGAAGAACGTAAAAATATTAAAGTTGAATTCGAGTTGCCTAAAAAGTGGCGAGTAGCAACACCATGGAATAGTGCTGACGATAAAAATAAGTCCTTTATAGTTAATAACTTAACCGAACTATCAACCTCAATTTTATTTGCTGGTTTACATAAAGAAGTTTCAATAAAGCGTGACAGTTTTGAATTACTACTAGTGCTAGGTGGAGGTAGTATCATTCAAAAAGAAAAGGAATTTAGTCTTTTAGCGCAAGGGGTTTTTGAATATTACACAGATTTGATGGGAGGGATCCCAAACCCACCCGCTGATAATCAATTGAGTAAATCAGTTGTGGTGATCAATCCTGCTAAATCAACAGATGGAGAGGCTTTAGGAAATAATATCAGTATTTTGTTGGAAGAGAATGGCGATCGAATGTCGCAAACAATAGCAAGATTTATTTTTGCTCATGAATTCTTTCATTTGTGGAGTGGTAAATCATTTTTCCCACAAAATAATGATAGTGAATGGTTTAAAGAAGGAGTGAGTAATTACTATACATTAAAAGCATTACATCATGTTGGTTATTTAACGGATGATTCCTATTTATCTTTATTAGCCGACTTCTTCTATCAAAAATATACTCAAGACAATGGGGTCGGGCGTTTATCAATGACTGATGGAGAAGAAAAGCATGCCCATTGGGGGTTGATTTATGCAGGTGGCTTTTTTGTTGGCATTGCTCAAGACATGCTCATTAGAAAAGCAACATCTAATCAAAAAAGTCTGGATGATTTGATGAGAACTCTTTTTAAAAAATATGGAGGGACTGAGCAAGGGTATACCCTAACTGAATTGCAACTTGAGTTATCTAAATTAAATCAATCCGATCAGTCCGTTTTCTTTGAAACTTATATCAAAGGAGTAAAAAAGCTACCTTTAGTCGATTATTTGTCGATGGCTGGAATTGATGCTCAATTTAAAGAAGAAAAGCTTATTTTATCTAAAAACAAAACGCCGACACTAAGCCATAAAAAACTACAGCAAGGTTTATTTGGTCAACAAAGTGATTAGTTAACTTTAAGTGAATGCTTACAAATATTAATAGTAAGCATTTATTCGGATTTATATATATTTTTTAAATTGAGAGAGTCATCTATTTTAGCGAAATCCATTATCCAATTTGTTTCCCTGTTTTTACCATCATCAGAAAAAGCTTGCTCCCAGCGTGGTGATAAAGGAACAGTTGAGGCCCACATATAGCTAAATCACTATCAATTGTCACAATAAAAGCCGTTATTTTTGCCGCTCTTTTCGTTGTCTGACTTGTCCATAGAGCGGCTATGCACTGTGTCAGACACCTTAATAGTGACAATAATCCCTGACTTTTCTCTATGCCAATTGATAGTGACTTAGCTATAAAACTAACTTTGATTGGTCGGTCATTTAAAGTATTGTTTAAATCGCGTCCATTTGATGATTTTTCGCATATGATTGAAACAGACATACTATTAATTCCTTAGTTTATCTCTAATCACGTTGAATAAATGTGTGTCGACTTTAGTATTGTGAAAATAATTGATAAAAATACCAAACCTAAATGATAGCTTCTCCGTCATACTTGGCATATGAATAATGAAAAACAGATCGCCGTTCAGGCAAAAGCTGGAAATTTAAAAGCATTTCAACAACTTGTAGAGATTTATAGTCACAAGTTGTACGCTGCTGCCTATCGCATTTTGCACGATCAAGGCCATGCCGAAGATTGTGTTCAGGAAGTCTTTGTTAAGGTGCATCAAAAAATATCGAGTTTTGATGAGCGTTCAAAGCTATCAACTTGGCTTTATTCTATTACCATGAATAGCGCAATTGATATGCAGCGCAAATTAGCTCGACATGCTAACCAAGATGAACCTGATCTAGAGTGTGAAAAAGATACTCAAAATCAAACGCCCGAGCAAGCACAGTGGATAGGCAATATCAACTTACTGACAAATAAGGCATTGTTGCAACTAAGTGAGGAAGTACGAGTTGCATTTTTATTACGTCATTATCAAGGGGAGACGATTGAAGATATCAGCCGAATATTACAAGTCAATCCAAATACGGTGAAAAACCGCATTTTTAGAGCTGTTCGTCGACTAAGAGAAATTCTCGAGCCTCAACTAGGCACATATAAGGTAGATCATTATGATACATTGGGATAAAGATGAGTTGCTCTTGTATTACTACGGAGAACTTGAGCAAGATAAATTAGAAGCGTTAGAAAAAGCACTAGAAAGTTCTACTGAATTACAGCAAACCTATGCTGAAATTTGTGAATTTTTAGATGAAAAAATTGATATTCAAGTTCCTGCGCCGAGTGACAATTTAAAGCAGAATATAATGGCTGCAATTTATCAAGTTGAGCAACAAAAAAGTAACCAACCGCATTTTCAAGAAGAGACGTTTTCTCAGAAAATTTATTGGTGGCAAAAGCTGCTAAAACCAAATTTCGGATTAGCTACTGGAATAAGTTTTGCTTTAGTGGTTAGTATTTTTTTCATCGGTAGGTGGAGTGCTAAGCCTGACATGCCTGTTCAGGCAGAACAAAGTTTTACTACGCAAGCCAGTCAAAGGGTTTTATTCAGTAGTATCAGTCATCATTTAGAATCGAGTGATCGTTTATTTACTTTAGTTAGTAATGGAAACGGAGACTTAATACAACAAATTGATTCGCGACGGCAAGCGATAGAAGAGTTAGTAGCATTAAATCGACTCTATCGCCGACTTGCCGAAAATTCAGGTGATAAACAGTTGGTGTACACATTAATGCAAATGGAAGCAATACTTATTGAACTTGATAATAGCTTACCTAATCAATCGAGAGATTCTCAATATGTTGAGCTTAATAATATTAAGCAACGAATTTATGAGTCAGATCTATTGTTTAAACTACGTGTAACCAATAAAAATATTAAACGAAAAATAATCTAAAAATATCAAACTTAAGTGAGTTTTACTGCGTCACATAATTAACAAATCAGAGCAATAAGGTAAATATTATGAATAGTAAAAAACTGGTTAAAAAGCTAATACCGTTAACGGTGACGGCTATTTTATGTGGCTCGACTTATGTTTTTGCAGATGACAATCTTTATGCCGAAGGGCAAAAGCAATTGGATAAAAAAAGTTGGTCGGCAGCACAAGAAACTTTTACAAAAATAATTAAGCAAAAAGATGGTAAGGTTGACGCAGCACTTTACTGGTTAGCTTATGCCCAATTTAAAAGCAAAAAAAATCAACAAGCTTTAAATACAATTAATCGACTCAAAAAACGTTTTCCTGATAGTCGTTGGTTAGATGATGCAAGCGCATTAAAAATTGAGATAAATGACAAGCAAGGTAACAGCACTGAAATAGATAATGATGAAATGAAGCTATACGCAATCAATGCACTGCTGAATTCATCTTCAGAAAAGTCGACCGACATTTTAACAAAGATCCTTAAAGGAGATGCTTCAACACGGATAAAAAAGAGAGCGCTCTTTGTACTGAGCCAATCGGGAAAAGCAGAGTCATTTAAAATTGTGGCTGAGTTAGCTTCAGGTAAAGGGGACCCATCACTACAGATTTATGCAATTGAAACTCTTGGCATTTCAGGTTTGGAAAAGGCAACGTCTATTTTGAAAAGTGTTTATCAAACATCAACAGATGAAGATATTAAAACTAAAGTGCTGAGAAGTTTTATGGTGCAAAATAATAGTGACGCATTGTTAGAGGTTGCTCGACAAGAAAAAAATCAAAATTTAAAAACGGAAGCGATTAGACAGATTGGTGTGATGAATCAGCCTGATACTCTCTATTCTTTATATCAAGATAATAACTTTTCGGCACACAAAGAAGATATCATTCAAGGATTAGCGGTGAGTAATGCAGCTGACTACCTGGTTAAAATAATTGAGTCAGAAAAAGAAGAAGAGCTTATATTATATGCAGTTGAAAAAATGGGAATTGTTAGTTCTAATAAAACAGGTAACGTATTGCTAGAACTTTACAACAAACAAAACAGCTATGCGATTAAAGAAAAAGTCATTAAAGCACTATTTATTCAATCTAATGTAAAAAGTTTAATTCACATTGTCAAACTTGAAAAAGAACCTTCACTGAAACGTGAAGCACTTAAACATCTATCACTAATAGATTCAGATGAAGTTGTTGAGTATTTCAACCAGGCTATCAATTAGGGAGTCACCAAATGAAAATTAATATAATAGAGTTTATGAAAGTGGTAGTTATCTTTTCCGTTGGTTTACTTGCATATGGTCTGTTTTCTGATCCTGTATTAGGTAATGAGAAGAAAACGATTAATGTTAATAACTCAATTGAAGAAGCGATTAGCAAAGCCAGCACCTCTGATGATCAGTGGTTTGTTTATGAGGTTGATATGGAACCGGGTAACGGCTCGCCTTGCTGTTATCAAAGAGGAGATCAAATGGGATGTAGTCTGGATATAAAAAATAATAATGTAGGTTTTCGACACAGTGAATTAAATCTAGATTCAGATACCCTAAAAATCTATTTTCGTTGGAAAAATAAAATGCCGGAGCGACTATTTTATACAGGAGATAGTTGTCCTGTAGAAACAGGTAGCAATAGTTTAATAACACTTAACCAAATATCAAAACAAGAAAGTTTAGATTTTTTAAATAGTATTATTAACAATAAAAAAGGAAAAAATAATCACCAAACAACTACCTCTGCATTAGCGAGCATTGCGTTACAAGCCGGAGATGAGGCGCATGAAAAACTAGAAAGCTTTTCTAGTTCTGATGAACGTGAGATTCGCCAACATGCAATCTTTTGGTTAGGCAATGCACGTAATAAAGCTGGCTATCACTCATTGGTCAAGATACTTGATGATAGGACTCGTCTAATCAAAGATCGCACCAAAGCTGTTTTTGCTTTGAGTCAAAATAGTTATGCTGAGTCTGTTGATAAACTGATTGATTTAGCTCAAAAAGATAAAAATATAAAAATACAAAGCGAAGCGTTATTCTGGTTAGCCAATCAGCATGGAGAGAAAGCACTTGATGTTATTAAGCCAATTGTTGAGAGTGAGCAGTCAGAAGAACTATTAAAAAAAGCCATATTCTCATTATCACAAATCGACTCTGATAAAGCTTGGCAACTGCTTGTTTCTTATGCAAAGAATCATTCATCTACTGTTGTACAGAAACAATCTATATTTTGGTTATCCCAAAATAACAATAGAAGCGCCTTATCAACTTTGGTTGATATTGCAGAAGGAAACAAACCACAGAAAATTAGAGAGTCAGCAGTATTTTCTATTTCACAACTAAATAGTAAAAATGCAACTCAAGGATTAATTCAGCTACTTAAGAATAACAACGATCGTTTTATCAAACGCAAAGCTATATTTTGGTTAGGTCAATCTAATGATCCTGAAGCGCTAACTTATTTGGAGTCAGCATTGATTTCAGCATCAGATAATTAACAAAACAGATAGATAGATTAAGTTAATTCGATTTCTTGAAAGGTTCTCATCGTCCCTTTCAAGAAAATTGAATACGTTTATCGGTTAAGCTATTGTGGTTTTATATAAGCCATTCTTTTGGTTTGAGCTTGGTAAGCTCGATTAAGGCATTCTTTTTCATCCATTAACATATCCGGAAATAAGTTATTTTCTTCCATCAATCGATGTTCAAGTGAGCATTCTGTTTCAAGTTCTCCGGTATGAGTAATATGCTTTAGTGAAATATTACGATAGTGCTTAAAAAAATAGCCAACTAATAAGCTACGGTGACAATGAGCGGGATCTTTTTCAGCACACATAAGAGCTATACGATAACCTTTTTCTACACCAACAGATAAACGTTGAATACCAGATTGGAATATTTCAGAGGTCATTAAGCGATCAAATTGGATTTGTTGATGACAATCATAATGGGCATCATCTTTAGAGCGAGGCCCAAGCTCCTTACCTAAATAGACATACTGTATTTTATGTTTATTTAAGTGAGATTTAATATTTTGTTGGTGATAATCTACAAATGCTTTACTAAAAGGAACTGATCGAATATCTGCGACAACATTAATTTCATACTGCTGTAATTGCAAAATAAACTGCTCAACAGGTTTAGTGGCATAACCAATGGTATATAGCTTAGACATTGTAAAAGTGAATATTATTTCTGTTCGTTTGAAGTATTTTAATCTTTATAGTTAGCTTAACCAATGAGAAAAAAGATGTCTATTTATTAGTTGAAATCACGTGAGTGGTGAAAATAGTATTATTTCCGTTATAATCAGATTTTTAATATTTTACGCAGGGTAAATTAATGAAAGCGCTTGTCACTCAAAATGGTTTACCCCATGTTGCTAATATGGCAATGCCAATTATAGAAAGTGATGATGAAGTCCTTCTGAAAGTAAAGTTAGCTGGTATTTGTAGAACAGATATTCTTGCTGCCTATGGTAAAATACCAGTTAATGATAACCGAATTTTAGGGCATGAGTTTTGTGCCGAAATAGTTGAATTAGGTCAACAAGCGAATCGGCTAAAAACTGGTCAGCGTGTTGCTGTTAATCCTGTTTTAGCCTGCCAGAATTGTATTCATTGTGAGCAACAACAACCTCATTTATGCAGTAACACTGAATTATTGGGAATTCATCAAAATGGAGCGTTTGCAGAATATATAATCGTTCCTCAAGCTCAAGTATATCCAGTTAAGGCTTCATTTTCAGACAAGTTGGTTGCTTATGCAGAGCCAGTAGCCGCTATGCTCTCTATATTACAAGCAAACATTCCTAAACAAAGCCATATTGTGATCAATGGTAATGACAGAATTAGTTTATTATGTGAGTTAATTCTTAAATCTCATGGCTATCAGAAAGTTTCATTACAGGCAGACAAGCCATGTGACGTATTAGTGATAACTTCATTAATTAATAATGATCTGCCACTACAAAGTGTTAAACCGGGTGGACTTATTATTGTTAAAAGTCGTTCCCCTTTTTTAACTCAACTTAACTTGGGAGAGATGGTGCGCAATCGTTTAACTATCACTGGAATGAATTATTCAACTTTTGAAGAAGCGCTGATATTTATTGAAGAAAATGCACTAGAACTGAGTGAGTTTCTCGGTCCTTGTTATTCACTGGAAGAGTTCTCTGAAGCATTTAGTGATAATCAAAAAAAATTATTTTTGCAGGCTAGTTAACTGATGTGCGGTTTTGTTGCGTTGGTTGATCATAAGCACTCTATTTGTCCATCAATTATTACAAAGTTATCCTCTGTTTTGACACATAGAGGACCTTGCGCTCATCATTATTTTTATCAAAAAAACATATTACTTTGGCATAACTTATTAGCAATTGAAAGTACAGTTGATGACGGCAAACAACCATTCATTAGTCAAGATGGACAACTCTATGCTGTGGTAAATGGAGAGCTTTATCCACATGCTCACATACGTAAAAAAATGATGAAGTTAGGCTATAGCTTTAAAACTAACAGTGATAGTGAATTAGTATTAGTTCTTTATCAACATTATGGAATAGCGTTTGTTGAATATTTAAGAGGAGAGTTTTCCTTTGTTATTTGGGATAAAAAGCATGATCAAATAATTGCTGTTAGAGATCGGTTTGGTATTAAGCCATTGGTTTATGGTATACAAAACCAACGCCTATATATTGGTTCTGAAGCCAAAGCATTATTTGCAGCAGGATTTGAAGCCTCATGGAATTCATCGGGCTTAATGCAAAGTTTTACTCATCAATATTTGTTTCCTGGTATGAGTTTATTTAATGGCTTAAAACAGTTACCACCTGGTCATTTAATAGTTTATAAAAATGACAGTATAACGATAAAAAAATATTGGGAAATGAACGTTTGTCAGCAAAAAAATAATCATTCAGATATTCTTGAACAGCTAACCAATGCTGTTCAGATGAGGATCCCAAGTTCCAAACCTGTTGCTTTTAGTTTAAGTGGCGGTTTAGATTCAAGTGCCGTAGTAAAAATAGCTTCCCAATTTATTGATCATAAAATAGATTGTTATTCCGTTTCTTTTGAAGGCTATGGCTATGATGAGTATTTACAAGCTAAACGATTTGCTGATGAGTCTGGTTTTAATATTCATCGGGTTAACATATCTAATCATGATTTAATTAGTTATATTGAACAAGCCGCTTATTACAGTGAAGGTTTAGCGATTAATGGTCAATATGTCGGTAAATATTTATTGAATAAAGCGATTCATGATGATGGTTATTCAGTGGTCATGTCTGGTGAAGGAGCGGATGAAGCTTTTATGGGGTATGCTCATATTCATTATGATTATCTTTTACATGAAACAAAAGATTTTCAGACGCTTGATTTATTAAAACAACAATATCCATTGCAGTTAAATTTAATGTTACCCAAAGATAAAAACTTATCAAAAATACCAAGCTTTTTATTGGCAAAAATTGCTTTTTGTCGTCAACTACAACCATTATTTAATCAAAATTTTATTGAACAATTAAATGACTATCAATTAAATGTTTATCAATCAGAATTAGCTTTATTAACTAAAAAAGGGTTAACTGCAAGCCAAACTGCTAACCAGTTATGGGTACAGTTAGCATTGGCTAATAATATTTTAAAAACTTTGGGAGATGGCATGGAAATGGCTTTTTCTATTGAAGGGCGATTACCATTTTTAGATCACCTATTATTTGATTCTGCCACAGGATTAAGTACAGATAAAAAGCTTGATGGTATAACTAGTAAAGCTAAACTTCGTCAGGTATTAAGTCATATTTTACCTGAATATATTAGTCAGCGAAAAAAACACCCATTTATTGCTCCGCCGCTTGCATTAGGATTAAATCAAACTAGTCGAGAGTTAATATGGCAACGTATAGAAGGGCTGAAGGACGATTGTGTTTTTGATTACAATAAAGTGACTAAGTGGTTAACCAAGTGGATGAATGGAAATATTGATTGGCAAAAAAGCAATGATCCAGTTTTAATGATGCTACTCTCATTTTCAGCATTAAAGAAAAATTTTAACCTTAATACTTTAGGATAGTATTACTATGCAAACAGCGCCTTGGTGGAAAAAATTATACGATGGAAACCTTGCGGATATTTTATTAGAAAATAAAGATCCGCAAGAGTCAGCTAACACTTATCAGTTTTTACAAAAGTACGCTTTATTAAAACCTGGGCAAAGAGTTTTTGATCAATGTTGTGGTACTGGTCGACTTGCTATCGAGTTAGCCACTTCACATCAGGTGATAGGTGTTGATTTAATCAACCAGTATATTGAACTAGCTAATCAAAAAGCAAAAGAAAAAAATATTAATATAGAGTTATATTGTGGAGATGCTTTTGAATTCAAACCCTCTGAGCCCGTCGATGTAGCAATTAATTGGTGGACTAGTTTTGGTTATGCAAAAAATGATGAGCAAAATTATCAAATGATATTAAGAGCCGTAGAGTCGTTAAAAAAAGGTGGTTTTTATGCCCTTGATTTTATGAATGTTCCTGGATTGTTTAAGCATTTTAAAGAAGATGTTGTTACACATAAAAAACAGGGTGATCAAGAAATAACATTAATTAGAAAAAGCTCATTTGATTTTGAATGTAACACATTAAAAAAAGACTGGATTTATTTTTTATCAAATGGAGATAAAATTACTCACAAGAGTGAAGTTTGTTTATACCAACCTAGCCAATTAATTTCTTTTTTTAAACAAGCAGGATTATCGGATGTAAAAATATTTGGTGATTTATCTGGAAAGCCATTAACTTTGGATAGCCCTAGATGTATTGTTATAGGGAGAAAAAATGATTAAGCATGAAGCAGCACAGAATAATAAACAACTAAGAGAGCAGCTATATCAAGGGGATATTTATAAGTTAGCTACAAGCCAGGCTTCTTTAATGCTTGCCAAAGATGTTTCAAAATTATTATGTCAATGTTTTAATACTGAGCAGTTGGATAAATTACATGATGTACTCACTGATACTCAATTTTTTACAGCAATGAAAGAAGTTCGTAAGCAGTTATTTACTAATCAGTATTATATTGATTTGTTACGTGAAGTAATAACAAGTTTGGGTTTTTCAAAAGAAAAAACAATATTTGAACCTTTAAGACTAAGAGCTATGCGTCACAATGGGCATACAAAACCAGAAGCTGCGGCTGTATATTATCCGCATCGAGATACATGGTATGCACATCCTCAATGTACAATTGTAGGGTGGATCCCATTACATGATCAAAACCAAGAACAGACATTTGAAATATTTCCAGACTGGTTAACGAAACCTGTACCAAATGACTCTGAGGTTTTTGATTATCAACAATGGTGTGCAAAAAATTGGGATAAAAAAATAGGTTGGCAAAATAAAAAAACAGGGCTTACTGCTCGTTATCCTCAAACTACTTCACAAGTTGAGTTAGGAAAGCGAATTGGGTTTTCATGCAAACAAGCTGAACAGTTATTGTTTTCGGGAGCACATTTTCATCAAACACTTCAACAAACTAATCACTTAACACGCTTAAGTGTCGATTTTCGTGTAGTAGACATTGATGATTTAAAGGCTAATCTTGGCGTGGCTAATGTTGATAATCGATCTGTTGGATTGGCTACAAAGGATTATATTAAACTTTGATTAATCGGCTAAAACAGATTGTTGAGCAGTATCCTGACAATATTGCTATTGAAGATCATACAGTTAAAGATAGAACTGTAGAACAAAGTTGTCTGAAAATAACTTATCAACAACTTTGGTGTGAAGCTTTCATTATTGCTAACGAATTAATTCATTGTGGGTGTAAACCTCAAGATAAAGTATTATTACACTACTCTCAATCGAGTGAGTTTATTATTGCTCAAATTGCCTGTTGGATAGTTGGCGCTGTATTTGTTCCTTGTAATATATCGCTACCTGTACAACGTAAAACACTTATTTTAAAAAACAGCCAAGCTAAGTTGATATTAACGAGCGAGACAAACCCTGTCGACTTCGTTTTTGATGAGTTAGGTGAGATAGTTAGCATCAGTACGAAACAGACTCTTTTAGAGAAAACGTCAAAGCATAAAATTAACTCTCATAAGATTAACAATAATCAACAGAGCGATTTAGCTTATATTATCTTTACCTCTGGCTCTACCGGAAATGCCAAAGGCGTTATGGTTAATCATGAGGCTTTACCACTAGTGCTCATGCAACAAATCAAACAATTTTCTGTTGTATCATCTGATCGCTGCTTATGGTTACATGATTTGGGGTTTGATGCTGCCATTTCAGATATTTGGGTAGCCTTGCTTTCTGGAGCAACGCTAGTGATCCCATCATTTATACAGGCTCAAGATGTTTTAACTACAATCAATGAACTGCAAATTCACTATGTTGATTTACCAGCAGCATTGTTACCATTGATACATGTTACAGATGCACCGGAAGCATTAAAAACGATCGTTATTGGAGGAGAGGTTTGTGATAAACAAGCGCTTATTTCATGGGCTGAAGCTAAAGATGTTTTTATTGTTTATGGACCAACAGAAACAACTATTTGTAGTAGCATTATTAAAGTTGATGCAAAAGTTTGGCAATATAATGAAATAGGTAAACCATTACCACATGTTAATTATTTTATTGTTGATGAAAATTTAAATTTGGTAAAACCTGGAGTAATTGGCGAATTAATTATTACTGGTAAGGGGATTGCTCGGGGCTACTTACTCGGTGAGCAGTCATTTCGTTTTTTCGATTTTAAACAAAAACGAGCCTATCGAACAGGCGATTTAGTGAGAGAAATAGCAGAGCAACATTATGAGTTTATTGGTAGGGTTGATAGACAGTTTAAATTAAATGGCAAGCTTATTTGTCCAGAAGAAATAGAACTAAAACTGAAAGATTATATTGATGTTAACGAATCATTTGTATTTAAAAAAGAAAGTGAGCTTTTAGTCGCAATTAGTTTATTAACAAAAAACAATCAAGAAATCACTAAAGAAAAACTTAAACAATATTTGAAAAAGTATTTACCTCAATGGATGGTTCCAACACAATGGCTATTTTATGAAAAGCTACCAAGGAATCATCATCATAAAATCGATCCAGAAAAAATTTATTGTCAAACGACTACTAAGGTTCAATATAACTCTTGGCTGGCTTTTGTAGAAAAAATTATTAAGCAGCCTGTATCATCCTTAAAAGTTAGCCTTTATGACTTAGGCATTAACTCTATGCAAGTGATAAAAATCGTACACTATGCACGTTCACTTGGTTTAGAGTTAAGTGCAGAAGATTTATATTATAGTAATGATATTTTTAATTTGCTGCATAACCTGACAATAAAGCCAAAGTCCACCGTTGAGTTATTGTCTTTAATCGAAAATATACCAGCAATTAAATTTTCAAATCATAATAATAATTCCGGCAATGCAATTTTTATTACCGGCGCTACTGGCAATCTTGGAAAAAAAGTTTTATCTCAGCTTGTTTTAAAGCAGAGAACTATTTATTGTTTAGTGAGAGGAAACTCTAATCGAATAAAAAGCCACGAAAACCTGGTTGTATTATCGGGGGATATCACTTTACCAAAGTTTGGTCTTTCTGGTTCATCGTGGAATGATTTATGTGATCAAGTCAGTGATATTTATCATTGTGCTGCTGACGTGAGTTTATTAAAAAACATCCATCAATTATTTAAACCCAATGTGCTTGGTTGTTATCATGTTTTACAGTTACTTGCTAGCGGTCAAAAGAAAAAACTTCATTACGCTTCAACTTTATCTCTAGTGGTTGATTCTGATCTTAAATATCAATCAATTAACGAAGATAACTCATTATCTAATATTAAGCTATTATATGGCGGCTATGCGCAAAGCAAATGGTTATCAGAGCAGCTCATTCATTCATATGTAAAAGCCAATATTTTCCGTTTTGGTTTATTAACCAGCTCATTGAATGATAATGACGTTTTAAGTGATGACTGGTTTAATAAAAGTATAAAACAGTGTCCAGACTTATCCGGACTCTCAGAACAATGTACTATTGACTTTACACCTATTGACTATGCTGCTAAAGCAATGGTTTGCTTAAGCTTGCATCAATATGGGAATAATTTTCATATTAATAATCCTAAGCCACTTAATGTTAAGCGATTAAAAAACAGCTTAAGTCGTTACCCTTTAGGTGAAAAGTTAATAGAAAAACAAACAGATCCTTGGCGTTTATTTAAAATGACAAATACTCAAATTGATAATCAAAAGACCATAGAAATATTAGAGCAACTAAAAATAATATTTCCTCGTATTAATCAGGCTTATGTTAACCAATATGTTGATTGCTTATTAAAGGAGAAAAGCTTTTGACCACAGGTATGATCTTAGGTAAGTTTTATCCGCCACATACAGGGCATCAATATTTAATTCAATTTGCCAGTCAATATGTTAACCAGCTAGTTGTTATTGTTGAATCTGTGAGGGATGAAAAAATATCGGCAGCTCTGCGAGCAAGTTGGTTACAAGAAAGTTTTCCAACGGTGCAGTTTTTATGTTTGTATGATTATAATCCGCAAGAGCCATCTGAAGATCCTGACTTTTGGAATATTTGGCAAAAAAGCTTAAATCAAATTTTACCATTTCAGCCAGACTATCTTTTTGCATCAGAAAGCTATGGCGTTAAGCTAGCAAAAGTACTTAACTCTAATTTTATACCGATCGATCCTGCTCGCTCAATCCATTCGATTTCAGCAACCCAAATAAGAAAAAACATACGTGCTAATTTTGATTATATGATCAAATCAGCCCAACAATACTTTCGTCAACGTATCTGTATTTGTGGTCCAGAAAGTACTGGAAAAACAACATTAACACAATGGCTTGCGCAAGAGTTTAACTGTTGCTATGTACCAGAATATGCACGAACCTTTTTGGAGAATTGTCAACGAGAGTTACTTCAGTCAGATCTTTTAACCATTGCAAAAGGCCAAGCAATAAGTGAAATAATAATAGGCCAACAAGCCAAAGAATTGTTAATGGTTGATACGGGGGCAAGTGTCAGTGCACTCTGGAGCGAGTTTTTGTTTAATCAATGTGATAAACAATTAGCTGATTTTTGTCAGCAGCAAGAGTATGACTTATATTTGTTGTGCCAACCTGATATTCCCTGGGTAAAAGATTCAGTACGTTACTTACCTGAATCTTCGAATGATTTTTTTAAAAAATTATATGATTTATTACCCAAAGATAAAACGGTTGTCATTAGTGGTGATTTCGAACAAAGAAAAAATATTGCTAAAAAGGCTTGTATAGCACATTTAAATAGTCAATCAACCCTTTAAGTAACGGTGCTTTATTGGGCGAAATTGGGCGAATATAAAAATGTCGACTCAATCACAAAAAAGCAATCTTTCTGGTCTGATCAGTTCTATAATATTCCATGTTCCGATAAACTCCCGATTGCTAAGTCATTCGCAATAGGAGCCAAACAATGACATGGAAACACATCGGAAAAACTCGCGCTTTTGACCATGTTGCATTAGACCAACCAAAAGCCAAAGAACTCAATATATCGGGCTTTAAAGCCCACGATAATCAAATTGCTATTAATCAACAGGCACTAGATATGCTGCGTACTATGCCTTGTTACGATCAAGAGCAGGTGCTTAAAGAAATTCAATTTATTAACAAACACCCTAACAATGCCTCGTCAATAGAACATAAGCGTTTCTTCTGGTGGCGACTTTTTCGTAGCCGCACGCCCTTTAGAAATTATCACTATTTAATTCATTACAGCACCAATCAAAAATATAAAGGTGCTTTTCAGTGGAAACAAAAAAGCGGAGTCGTTATTGAACAGATTTTCTTTGATTATGCTGTAGTGGGGGCAAATCCTAAAAAATCATTGGAAAGAACTTTAATGTATCATGTGGTCCAAAAGCCCAATGGTAGCCAGTATGATGGGGTTAAAACAAAAGACGAAATCGATCAGTTTGCGGGTGAATGGGATATACCAGAGCCTGTTGTAACTGCCAAAACAGCTCACATAAGCATTAATGGTATGAATAATAAATTAGAATATGCGAGTTGGTTGATGGGAGTGCATACTCAGGTGGCTTATCAAAAAGATAATGTGAAAGAATATACTCTGTTTCATAATCCAACAGATGGTGGTACGTTAGATCTATTAGAATGTTTGTATGATAAAACTACCAAATCAACACACAATTCGAAACAATTAGCATCGGTTATGGCTCAGCAAGCGGGTAAACCCACTAAGTGGACAGTGCATAGCCAAGGAGCCATTATTTTTCATAGTGCTTTAAGTTATTATAAACAAAAGTTTGGGCAAGCATTAAATCAACATCAATTAGCGATTCATGGTTCCGGCACAAATGTGAAAAAACTCACCCAACTGGCTGAATCACTAGGGGCTAAGGTGATTGCGGTACGTAATAACCCATTTGATTTAGTCCCCAATATTGCCGGGGGTAATCATCTTGGTGCAGGCAGCTTAGCCCGTAGTTTTAAGTTTCGTAAACTGGTGACTAGTAATAGTGTAAGCGCAGGTGCTAGTCCCCACACCTTGCCCTATTTAGGTATTGAGATTTATCATGATCAGCTTCGGGAACTGGGGTTTTATAAAGAAGCGAAAAAAGTAAAAAAATATATTGATAAACATTGTGTGTGAAACAAATGATTTAGCAAGGATTAATTGATGGGATTGATTAAAAATTTATTACGGGGTTTTAAAGGGGGGCCGGATTTTTCTAATTGTATTGAAGTCACTGCAATTTTAGAAGACTGGCAATTGAACTTAACTGTACCTAATACCAATATTGTTACAGAAGAAGAACCGCAAAATATAAATTATCCTTTTAAGCAGGCAGGTTGGTTTGAAGCTACGTCTAAATGGAGTTGTCAACATCGCTATGTACCTATTGATACACAACTTTGGTATTACTTGCCAATGAATTTCTTATTGCAAACAGAACTTGGTGTACTTTCATTATCCACCCAACTGAAACGTATAGCACCAGAAAAAAATACCAACGCAATGGAACTTCATGATTTAGGCCGTTATGTTATTGCTGAATATGATGAGTATTACAATGCACCACTTGATAGCCCGCAAGGACCAGGGCCCAATGTACGTCGAAGGAAATCAGTAGAAGATGAAGTCAGAAAAGCCTGGGAAGGTTATGTGAGTGAGGAAGAAATTCAACAAAAAATTCTGGATAGGCTTCCTGAGTTACCTTACCCACCGCTACCTCCTCATGAAATCAGAAGTTTTAATCATCGTCATTGGGTATTTTGTGTGGAGCCAAAATTACGTTCGGACACTCATGATAATATGTATTGTTACCCATTGAGTGAAGAATATTACCTTTGTTTACGTTTTCGTCACCGAGTAGATTGGAATCCTAAATATAAAAACTGGAAAGATCACGCCAATGCCGCAGAAAAACGAGTGATGGAGATGGTGCGTTTAGAAAAAGTGGAAACAACAACTCCGCCGGAAGAAACGCAACCCTTGTTGGAATAACCTTGATGGGATTGATTAAAAATTTATGGCGTGGCTTTAAAGGCGGACCGGACTTTTCTAATTGTATTGAGGTTACTGCTCAGCTAGAAAACTGGCAACTGAACTTGACCTTGCCTGTCACCAATATTGTGACGGCCAAAGCGATCAAAAAGGTTAATTATCCTTTTAACCAATCAGGTTGGTTTGAGGCGAATTCTAAACAAAGACTCCAACATCACTATGTGCATATCGAAACTAAACTTTGGTACTACTTGCCTATGGCTATATTTTATCAAGGTGAGATAGGGGTGTTGTCACTATCGACTCAACTTAAAAGAATACCGGCAGAAAGAAAGGTTAATGCCAAAGACTTAGATGCATTAGGCCACTATGTGATTACTGAGTATGATGAGTATTATAATGCGCCGCTTGATAGCTCAGGAGGGGGTGGGGAAAATACACGATGGATAAAACACTTTGAGGATGAAATCAGAAGTGCTTTTGAAGGCTATTTTAGTGAAGAAGAAATTCAAGAAAAACTAGCCCAAACAATACCACCAGTGCCTCAACCACCAATGGAGCCCCATGAAATTAAAACAATAAATAACCGTGATTGGGTATTCTGTGCTGAATTTCAAGAGCGTGGCCATACTCACGATAATATGTACTGTCACCCTCTGAGTGAAGACTATTATTTATGTTTAAATTTTCGTCACCGAGTAGACGATTCCAGCAAATATAAACATTGGAAAGAGCACGCCAATGCCGCAGAAAAACGTGTAATGGAAATGGTGCGTTTAGAAAAAGTGGAAACAACAGCGCTGCCGGAAGAAACGCAACTTTTATTGGAATAACCTTGATGGGATTGATTAAAAACTTAAATAACCAGTTTCTTTTTTTATATTAATATATAACGGATACAAGGCATTCATTAATAATTCAAATAAATACCTTGTATATGATTTATTGCGGAAAAACTTCTAAAGTGACGTAAAGACCTAAATGTCTAAAGTCAATATTAGTTCCTTTTGCTCCCGGCAGAGTTAAGTCGGCTTCCATTAAGTAAAAGCCAGCTTCATCAAACTTCACATTAAACTTTCCACTTGAATCAGTCATTACTTTAATTTCATTTCTTTTATTGCGATGACGAGTACCTTCTTTAACAAATTGAATCTCTGTTTTTTGAGTAACTGGTTGACCATTATAAAATAACTGAAAAGAAGCTTCTTCTTGTGTAAATAAGTCATTGGGATGAGTTTCTCCAGATAACTCTAATCCATTACCTGTTGGTTGAATAGCTTTTTTATTTTGTTCATTAAAGCTAACAAAAGTTTCAACTCTAGAAGAAGTCGTTCGTTTGACTACATTAGTTACTTTTTCTGGTAATTGTGCCGACTTTCCAAAAACTCTACCAGGAGAACCATCTGCTTTTTTAAAGGTTGTCATCATGGTTGTTGGTTGATTTAAACTAATACGATAAGTACCATTTTGTACTAGTTTTACATCGGTGGCAGATAATCGAGAAAAAGCTTGCCAACTTGCTTCAGATTTTTTTCCGTCGGGGGATATTACAGTCGGTTGTAAAACTTTAAATAAGCCATCAAGTGATGGATGTTTTATACCTTTTCCATTGTCACCCAATGCACGATCGTGATGAAAAATATCATTACTAATGCTAGAAATTAAAGTGATGGATTGAGCACTATCACCGGAAAGAACTGTATGGCTTGGCAGTATATATCTACCGTGAGCTAATAAAAGATTAGAAGAAATTAATAAAATAAAAAAGACCAAAGATGAGATAAATGTTTTCATTGTTATTTGTCCTAAGTGAGTGAAATCATATGGGGTTTATTGCAATTGATATTGGACCAAGTTCATAATCACCTTTTAATTCAAAAGATTGACTTTGGTTTTTTCCAATTGATATTTTTTGCCTTAAAAAATCACGTCCGCCTTCTTCTCTGGAAGCTTCAAAATTTAAGTAATAGGTACCGGCTGGTATTAATTGGTTGGAACTATCTTTAAAATCCCAGTTAATCCTATATTGATTAGGTTTTTTGGTTGCACTACTAACCGCATCAAACTGGTGTTTACCTTTTTTTCCTAATTTTCTCCACCATTGACGCATGTCTTTTAACCAGTCATCTTGCTCATACCAGACGGCAATGGTATGAACGCCTTTGCGTTTTTCGGTTTCTAACCAAACCGCTACATAAGGACGATGATAAGGGCTCGCTTTTAGTTGAGGTATGGTGAGGTTAATAGTGACTGCTTCTTGATAGGTTTTATTTTCTTGTGCTGCTGTGTCAAAAGAAAAAGTAGTAATTGCATATAAAAAGAAAAAACAAATTAACTGAATAAAGCGGTTTAGCATTTTTCTTAATCCTGATTTTTATGATCGATAAAATTTTTAGTTCATATTAAAAAGAAGGAACAAATACTAAGTAAACACAAACAGGCAACAATGTGCCTGCTATGATTAAAAGTATTCCAGACTTTCGCCATTTTATTTGCTGTAAAAGAATGATTATTCCGGTAATTGCAAACAAACTGATAATGATTGCTGAAAGATCAATAATGAGTGACCACTGCTTTCCGGTATGGCGTCCTTTATGTAAATCGTTAAGTAACGCAATAAGCGTTCCTCTTTGGTATTCAATTTCCATAATTGACTCTTCAAGCATAACGGTTACAAATGCATATCCAGCAGGTAGGGGATAGTCGTAAGTAATCTCATTCATTTCTTTATCAATATTAATTTTTCTAGGATTGTTTAAGTTTTGAGTTTGCTCAATAAACTGTTCTATTACTTCAGCCGGTGAGTGAGTCTTGCTTATTACTGTGAGCAAGCTTTCAGGCAATTGAATTGTTAAACTTTTTTGTTCATCTACACTTTCAAACCAATCAAGGTGATTAAGAAAGATTCCTGTAATGCAAAAAAATAACAATAGGGAAAAGAGTGCTGTTGATAAATAGATGTGTAACCAACGACTAACTGAAAATAGTTTTTTAGCAGCAGGTGTTTTAACCCACTGCCAATTCTTTTTAGTATGGACGCTTTTTGCTTGCATGAGTTAAATTTTTAAGTTAAAACTCATATGATAAAGTCATTTTAATATTTCTACCGGGCTCATAATCTAATAAATAGAGTTGACCAAAACGAGGATGAAATGAAACTCCTGTTCTTGATGATTGCGAGGCATAGAACTCATCAAATAAATTATCTACCCCTAGTGTGATTGATAAACCGTTGACCTCTTGTGGTAGCCAGCGAGCTGAAACATTATGAATGCTAAATCCTTTTTTTTCATTAGTGAGTGTTGCGCCATCTAAATCAGGAGCCGCAGCAACATCGTCAACAATCATAAAGTCCCAATGAAGTGATAAGTCTGTTTGTTCCAGATCGTAATCTAAGCTGAAACTTACAGTATCACCTTGTACTCTATCTATTCTTGCGCCGTCTAAACTAAGGTAATTAGCGGTATCTTGATGGGAGTATTCGCTGAAAGCTGATAACTCACTATCTGAATTTGAGTAAGTTAATAATAGGTTTAGGTTACCCAACAGGTAGCCAAGGTAGGCTTCAACACCATCAATTTTCATATCCCCAACATTGTCTTTCCAGTGTGCACAGCGCTGAGCTAGGCTACATGGTGGCGTTGTAGGAATATTGGCATAATCATAAATATAGTTATCGATATTAGTGCGGAAAAAAGTGATTCCGGTTCTAAAGTTATCTGCACCTAAAGTTTTTGCTTGATAGGCGATTGTGAACTCATTATTGGTTCCCGATTCTGCTTCAATTGCTGGATTGGGAGTTTCACCTAAACCTGCACCAACAAAAACTTCTCCAATTTCTGGGCCTTTAAATAGTTGAGTTGAGCTGGCACTGAGTAATACCGCTTTTGTGGCTTGATATTCAATATTAAGTCCATAGGTAAAATCAGTAAATGAGTCGTCAATTACTGAGGAATTAATTTGATAATGATCATAGCGAATACCGGGAATAATGGTTAATTCGTTGTTAACATTAATACGATCTTCTAAATATATTGCCGAATGACGGGCATCTTCGCCTGCTAGCTCAATGTTATCAACGATATAGTGAGTTTCATAATCAATAATATCAACACCATAAGTTAATACTTGTTTGGTGCTACCTGAAAGATTGGTTGAACCGAGCAGGTTAAAGCCTATGTTAGTTGCTTCACCCTCATTAATAACGGCATAGGGCGGATACCAACTTTCTAAGCCTCTTTCATCACGCCATAAAGTACTTTGATTTTCAAATAACGTGAATTTTAAAAGTGTATTATCAAGATCGAGATCATAATTCAGTGTTAATGTGTCGCGACTAAATTGGGTTGGGTAAGTAAGAGGAATGTTTAATGAGTCGGCTATTGCCAAATCGGTTGCTAGTCCCATATCTGGACGGTAACTATAGTTCCCTTCATCATTGTAAGTTTCATAGCCAAGACTAAACCTTTGGTTATCGTTTACATCAAAGCCAAACTTAAGTAATAAATCCTCTAAATTTCCTTTAAGCCCTCTGACTTTACCATCGGTTCCATCGATCACTTGATTTTGTGGGTTAAGAATTTTTCCTCCACCGACAGAGTAGTTATCTCTGGAGATATCGTTATAATAGGCCAATATATCTAGCTGTTCGGTTAGTTGACCATAGGCTGAAATAGCAAATCCGGTTGAAGAGTTGTCGTTATATGAAGCTTGAATACGCCCCCCAAATTGGTTGCCATTAACTAAAAGCTCTTTTGCCTCTTTGGTTTCAAATTTAACTGATCCGCCTAAACCACCATTAATGACTGAGTTTTTCCCCACTTCAACATCGACAGATTTCAGGATATCAGCATGAATTTGTAAGTTTCCCATATGGTGGTACATATAAGTGTTTTGATTGGCGCCATCAATGGTAATACGTAAATCTTTGTCATCCATGCTGCGTATGGTGATCCGTTGGTTTAGAGAGTGTGCTCCGCCAACGTCAACGCCCGGTATTGAACGGAGCAAATCGCTGATATGATCGGCTTGTTTAATCGCTAGTGTTTCGTCGTCCAAATAAACAGAGTCACTGGTTATCTGGGTTCCCCAAATAGTCACCTTTTCCTTTTCTGGTGGTTGATTGTTATTTGAATTATCTAGAGGTTCTTCAGATTGAACTAGCATTGAATTGATAGCTAATGAGGTTGCTATTGCTATATATAAAGGTTTTAAATGACTGCTGATAGACACGATATTCTCACAAATGATAATCTAAATGAAAACTATTATTATTTGTATGTTATCGTGATTTGGGATATGACTGAAATATCTTTACATTCTTTACAAAGTGGGTTGTTAGTATGTCGATAAGGGAAATTCGAGAGCGTTGTTATTATTGCCTTATCGATAGCAATAACCATAGCCTCTAACTGCAAATATGTTATTTTCAGGGTGTCCTGCTTTGCCCAGTTTACGGCGTAAGTTACTGACATGCATGTCAATACTGCGATCATGTTGGGTATAGGGGCGTTTCAGTAAATGCATTTGTAAATAAGGTTTACTAAGATATTCTCCACGAAATTTGACCAATAAGTGTAGTAGGTCTGTTTCTGTTTGTGTGAGTGAAATAGGGCTATCTTGCCAGCGTACTATGCCTTTGTCTGGGTTTACGGTTAAAGCTTCCACCTGGATCTGCCGACTAGTGTTAAGGCGGTTATAGATAGTTGTCCGTTTTAATAGGCGATCAATTCTAAAGAATATTTCTTCGGCATCTAGCGGGTTAATGATCACATCATCAGCGCCCTGCCGGTAGGCCTCTGCTCTTTTTCTTTTGATTAACTCTGAGTCTATATTTTCTAATAATAAGATGATTGGTAAATTGGATGCTTCTCTTGCTCGGCTGATGAGTGAAAATTCGTTATGGATTTTCTCGCATATATTTTCAGTAACAACTAGCATTTCAGGTTTTTCTCGCATAACAAAGCTAATTGCTTTGCAATAAGTTGAGACAACCGTGACTGAAAAATGGTGTAATTCTATTATTTGAAGAATATCATCAAAGTAAGTTAGCTTTTTGCTCTGCTCTGCAGTAGTGACCACTAGGGCTTTTGGCTTTAACATCGGCTCGTTTATTTAGAAATGATAATCATTACTATATAATACAAAAAAGCGCTTTATCCCGCAATGATATCTAGAGCAGTTATCGGTATTGATGATATTGTTATTAATCGTTGGTCGACTTGTTTGGTTAAGGCGGTTTATGAAAAAAACCACTTGAGTTGAATATTGATAAAATTTTTTGTTTGGAAGTTTGATTGTGAAATTTTTGATAGCCGTTTATTTAGTTATTTTGGGATTATATTCTTCCTTGTTATTCGCTTTAGATGCTGGTGAACATGCGCTAATTGGTGATATAGCATTTAATAAAGTGAACCATGGATATCCCAATCACATTAAAAATTTAGAAATGAACATAGCTTATTCTTATGGGCATTTAGTGGCTATGTCTGGCGATATGTATAAAAGCGTTGAAGAAATTTCATTGAGCGATGCTGGTGTA
This sequence comes from Aliikangiella litoralis, assembly GCF_052495765.1. The sequence goes on from NZ_CP199292.1 coordinate 51,926, forward strand.
TTGAATGGCTTTTATAAGCGTAACCGCAAAGGGTTAAAAAAGTGTATTAATCTGGAAATAGAAGCTATTAGAAATAAAAAAGTTTATTCTGGATGTGATGATATTGATTTAGCTAAAAAGAAAGCGCGTTATGTCACTTTGGCTCATGACAATTACACACACTTTGCTTGGCATAATATAAAAAATTATATTCGTTTTCATTCAAAAGCACTATGGTTTGCCAGATTAGCATTTCTTAAGTGCAGTGGTGATGAGTGGGAAAAAAAGAAAGCATTTTGTGAAGCGAATGAAAAGACGCTGAAAAATGAAGTGGGGCAGTCAGGTTATCAAAAAAAATTAAAGTCAAAATATCGAAACTTTCCTAAGTTATTTCCCAGAAAAAAACTCACTAAACGTTACTTAATTAACATGAGTAAAGATAAAATGATTCGCTTAGCTATTTTTACTAATGCTTATGCTGATCATTATTTAACAGACGCTTTCTCTGCTGGTCATTTGCGAGTACCTCGTTCTCAGATTGATGATTTTGTAGAAAGTTATAACTTAGAAAATAAGATTAACTCGTCTAAGTCAAGAAAAAAGGGTTCATCAGTATCTGGTGCTTTAACGCAATATTTGCACAATCTTGATGGCGCTATTGATGGTATTAAGGTGATTAATAGTTTAGGTGAGCCGTTTATTGTAAGAAGTGATAAACAGATTTTTAGTCGAATAAACAGCTCGGAGCTTTCTGGAGTAGTTGAAAATAATTCACAAATAAAACAGCCTGTACTAGCCACTGCTAAATCAATACAAGAAGTTTTTACAGTGATTAAAGAGGGAGTGTTTTTAAACGAAAATTATGAGGCACTTAATCATGTTCCTTTTGTTGAGGCTAGTGGCAGTCACTCATTAGCGAATGTTGTTAATCGGCATATTGAAAAAAAAGGATCGATTAAGGACGTGATAAAACATATGTCAGAAGAAATGCAGTTAGTGTTTCGAGGAAATATATTGTTTGAAGATGACTCTTATAAAACCTATTTTAGTGCTTTTGTTTCTCAAATACCTCAAATGATGGCCAAGCTTAGAAAGCAGATCACTAGAGAAATAGCCGATCCTGAACTGAGTAAACGAATACCTGAAAAGCTAAAAGCTGCTTTACAGCAGCTTAATTAAAAAGTGCTGTGCTTATTGAGTGTAAGGTTTGAGTGGTAAGTGTATATAACTGCTATTTAACCAGTTAACTTCTAGTGGTTTTGTTGCATCGGCAATTGACTCATCACTCACATCTTTACCTGTGCCATAGTTAACTTGAGAAAATAAATTAAAGTTAACATTGGCAACAACTAATATTCGACTTCCTTTTTTTATTTTTTTTGCAGTCATTCTCATGCGATTAATAAAGGGGATAGTTTCTGTTTCTCCCGGTGTTAGTAATTGTCGTTTGGTTAAGTCTTTTGCGTAACTTGCTCTGCCTAAATAATAGGTTAAATGAAAGTATTTTCCGTCAGGCATTAATTCATATACGGTTAACCCTAGATCGAAATCTTTTTTATTGATTTTAACTTTTAATTCTCCTTTGACTTGTCCGCTAATAATCATATCTTGAGTGAAGGCTGGAGTGACAAAGGCAAAACCACTTGATAAATCAATTTTTTCTTGAATAATTGGGTGCGGATAGTAACCAGCGTTGTGGTGGTTTTCACGGTTTTTAAAGTCAACGATCTGTTTCAAGCTATTACTTTGTGAGCTTTGTTTTAGGTTTAAAGTGTAAATTGTCTTATTCTCAGGGTGAAAAAATGATGGTTTAATTGATAGATTATTTTGTATTGATAAATAATACTTTTTACCCTGTTCATTTAGCTTTGCTAATGATGAAGCATGTCGCCAAGTATTATCTCCCATGAGTTGATAGTTAATTTTATTTTTGAGTATTAAAGGCTTTGGTTTGTCTTTTAATACATGGTCGAACCAGTCAAAAGTAATCTGTGTCATATTAATATGAGCAACAGTGTCTAACTGATAACCTCGTAAACGCTCTTCTGGTAAAACTTGAGCGCCAAAATGATCGTACGGACCAATGATTAAATAATGATTGGCTTTTTTATTGTATTGATAATGCTGATTTAAGTAGTATAAAGCTGATATTTGACCGTCATCATAGTATCCCGTTAAGCTCAGTATCGGAATATTAATATTTTGATAATCCTTTTCAAATGGCACCATTGATTGCCAGTATTGATCAACATCTGGATGCTTTAACCATTTTTGAAACCAAGGGTTTTTCTTACCTTCTAACTGATCAAATTCACGATATGGGCGCCCGCTTTCAAACCATTGTTTATTGACTTGATACCAGTTTTTTCTTGAATAGGCAGAACTGTCGTTGTATTTATTATTGGTAACTAAAAAGTTCCAAGCGTAGTTTGCGTTTAAATAAATGCCATTTTCCATTGGCAAACCTTGAAAAGGTAAGGCTGATACTGCCGGTACAATTGTTTTTAATGCAGGATGTAATTTCTTTGTTGCTGCCCATTGGGTATAGCCAAGGTAACTACCGCCATACATTGCAACTTGTTTGTTATTCCAGGGTTGTTGGCTGATCCAGTCAATCACTGCATGAACATCTTTTGCTTCATTTTCATAAGGGGTGATCATGTTTGGACTGAGTCGCTTACCGCGTGAATCAGATACCACACCAACATAGCCATAAGCCGCAGCTTCAATGGCACGCTGGAGGTTAGCTGATTCATCAGAGTAAATAGTTGCCGTTAAAATAGCGGCTTGTGGTTGACTTTGTTTTTTACTGCGGACTACCATTGCCGATAATTTTATACCTTCGGGTGTGGTAATAATTGCATCGGTTTTAATATGGTAACGTTGTTTCCGATCTTGATTGATGAGTTGTTCTGAAATGGCTTGTATTTGACTGAGGGTAGAGACTCTTTGGTACTGGGTTAACATCGCTAAAAGTGTTTTTTCGGTGAGTTGCTTTTTTTCTGCCTGACGTAAAGACTGTTGATGTAGGTAGTTTAAATATGAATGTTCACGAGCGATATCTTGACTAATATAGTGAGTTGCATGGTAGGCCTGCTTATTATTTAAAGGAGCAATATCAGTTTGGAATATATGAGCAAAAGCAGTTGTAAAGTGCGCCTGACTGTTGAGTTGATGCAACTTTACTTTGGCGAATATTTCAAACTCAATGGCGCTGAATTCACTGGCATTTGCACGTTTTTGTTTATCTAGCACCCTGAACTGTTTGATTGTATTGATTGCTTCAGCATATTGTTGAGCAAGAATTTGTAGGTGAAATTTTTGTTTTAAATTGAGTTGTTCTGGTTGGGTGTTTAATAGCCTTGTTGCAAGTTTTTGATACTTAATGAGTAATGCTCTATTTTTGATGGTTTGGAGATGATCTGGTGAGAGCTCTTTGGGTAAATTCAGTTTTTTAAATACTTGGTGAATATTGGTTGTATTAGGTTGAGTTGCTGCTTTTCCGTTAGCAGCCCCTAATAGCAGTCCTATAATAAGAGTGGTTAACAGCCAATATGTTTTGTGTTTTAAATCGCTTAAATAATAGTCAGGCATTGATAATCCTTAATTCATTTGAAATCATCGGTTAAAATAAAAGTGAATGTATTTGATGTTAGGTCGTTACAAACAAAGCCTATAAATTTAAGGGTGGGAAGTCGTGATTTAAGCGTGATTAGTTGTGACTTTTAATGACTAAACCTTAGAAATCTGTATTATTGGATTTATTTAAAGAATATTTGCAACAAAAATGCAATGGAAAATCAATAAGTTAGTTTTTTGTGAGCGCAAGCAGTACCTCATCAGCGAAAATAAGCGAATTCAGCTTGAACCTCGTCAAGCAGAAGTGCTCGCCTATTTTTGCCGCCATGTCAATCAGCTCGTTTCAAGAAATGATTTGGTTGAGCATATCTGGCAAGGACAGGTTATTACCGATAATGCAATCAATAGGGTGATTGCTAAATTAAGAAAATCGTTGGGCGATAATGCAAAAGAAAGTGAATATATAGTCACTATTCCAAGAAAAGGCTACCGAATGATTGCCCTGGTTTCGCTCGGTTTAGAGGCTGAAAATCATGTATCTGGGGTTCGAGCTTCCAACTCAAACAAACCAACTGAGCTTGTTAACAATAATGAGGTTAAAAGTGCTACGCCAACAGTGTTGAATTATAGGTTGTTTAGCGTTGTTTTTTTGCTGATTGCTTTGGTGATGTTTTTTTATGCTATGACGAATAGCACTCAACCAATGCAGTTTAAATCCTTAGAGACATTAACTCGTGATAAAGGTGAGGAATTTTTACCGGCGGTTTCACCAGATGGTCATTTTCTTATTTACTCTACTAATGAAAGCGAACGTTTAGATCTTTACCTGAAAAATTTAAGTACTAATGAGACAAGATTAATAAGTGATAGGTTAGGTAACGCTGGTGGCGGTGCTTGGTCAAAGAGTGGGTCGAAGTTTATTTATCTTTATACGAGTCGTAATACTTGTGAATTTAGAATGTTTGAATTTACTCATGATCAAAGCATGGGTATTAAACAGCATTCTACAGTGCATCATTGTCCGGTAGGAAGTTATGGCAATGTTGTTTTCAGTCATGACGAAAAAAGTATTATTTTTAGTGAGAGCCAGAAACCTCAATCATCTTACTATATTTATATTAAAAATTTGGATGATGGTGAGGTTGAAAAGCTTAAACAACCTCCGGTTTTTTTAGCGGGTAATCGAGAATTCGATCTACATCCTAAACAAAATAAGTTACTAATTGCTTCACCAGACTTGCAGCAACAACTCGCTTTCTACCAACTAGATATAGAACAGAATCGTTTATCATTTTTATTTAAGAAAGATGAATACCTTTGTTGTCCACTTTGGGATCATCAAGGAAATAACATCATAATGACTGGCCCATTACCAAGAACATCTATTGTAGAGTTGGATTTAAACGGCGAGCAAGTGAGAACACTTTATACCAGCTCTCACAAGATTTATAAGCTTCGTCGGCTTGCCAAGAGCAACCAGTTTGTTTATTCCGGTGGTTTTTATAACACTGATATTGAATATACTGATTTTTTAAGCAGTGAAAAAATAACTTTGGTTGATTCAATGGCAGCAGACTCTGTACCAACAGTATCATCACACAATCAACTTGCTTATATTTCCAAACGTAATGGTAAAGGTCAAGTTTGGATTATGAACTTAAAGTCGAATAAAGAGACTATGCTTACCCATTTTGTGGATAACCATAAATACTTTGATTTACAATGGTCGCCTGAAAATAAGCAGATAGCTGGATTGATGATTAATGGGATTAAATTGGTTGATGTTAAGAGCGGTAATTACCGAATACTTAATATACCACAGCAAGAAATTAGAGGGATGTCTTGGCGTGATGAACAAACATTAGCGTTTAGTTTAAAATATCATAACCAATGGCGAGCGCACCATTATGCTATTAATAGCAATACTATGACTATGTTAGATAAAGACTGGGCGTATGTTTACTATTATGGAGAGAATTTTTTGGGTATTAGTCAAAATAATGAATTCTATTACAATCTGCTGCCAATTGATTTAAGAGTTACTACTCCGGTCGATCATCAGAGAAGGTTTTATTTTCAACTATTTAATGAATCTATTTATTATCAAAAATCAATTGATGATAAGAATGCGTTAGTAAGATATGATTTAACCCAAAATAAAGAAAAAAAATTAATATTTATTAGAAGATTTAGTGAATTTTCAGTGAGTAGTCAAGGTGTCTATTCAACCACTTATCAATCTAAAGATGCTGATATATTTAGAATTAGCTTCCAAAATTAATAACATTGGGTAAGTGGTTATCAAGGATATTTAGTTATGTTAAAGTCAAAAATATTTTTTAATTATTTAAAATTAAAAAAAAGTAGAAGAAACTTAGTAAAACAATTGCATATGAGTTTTACGCAACGAATTGTAAAGCTTATTATAATAATGTTTGCGTTAGTTTTTTTACATACTTTCTCTATGATGTATTTTGAAGGTATGAAGTTTGGAGATGGGCTATGGTTGACGGTAACAACGCTTAATACGGTTGGTTATGGTGATTTTTCTAGTGCGACAACTGCTGGTCGTTGGAGCACATTTATATTTTTATATTTATTTGGTATTAGTTTGCTTGGGCTAATTTTTGGCGAATATATCGAATATCGTTACAATCGGCGTGAATTAAAACTCTTTGGTCAATGGAGATGGAGATACATGAGTGAACATATTTTAATTATTAATACACCTAACACTGATCCTGAAGGGTATTTAAATAAGTTAATTGGTGAAATTAGAAAAACACCAGAGTTAAAAGATTTACTGATTCAAATTATCACACGTAAATTTCAAAAGGGCTTACCACATAATGTTAGTAAAATGAATGTGGTACATACGAGTGGGCGATCGGAAGATTCAGAAATTTTGTCAAGAGCAAATGTTTCAACCGCTAAATATATTTTTATTATTGCCAGGGACTCAAACGATAGCATTTCAGATTCTTTAACTTTTGATGTGCTGAGCCGAATTAAGGATATTGGCACTAAAGCGGTTGTCGTTGCAGAAGTTGTACGAGATGAAAACCGTGAAAGGTGCAGAAAAGTAGGGGCCGATTCTGTTGTTAGACCTGTAAGAGCGTATCCAGAATTGATTATTCGTGCCGCAACATCACCGGGAACAGAAGAGGTTTTAGAGAATTTATTTAGTCACAGTGGTGCACATATGTATCGAATTTATGTACCATTCGAGTCGATAGAGTGGAAATCTATTGTAGCAAATGTTCTAGGGAGTGATGCTGGACTACCTGTCGCTTATGCCGATAAAAATGGCAAAATAACTGTTAATCCAAGACCTGAAGATATCTGTTCCGGTAAAAGTCTGATTACAATGGTTTATGAAAAGCAAGATAAAAACTTAATTGAAAAAAAGGTTTACGATTGCTTAGTCAAAGTTCAGTCTGTTGGTTGATTTTAATCTTATTCTATTAACGAAGCGAATCAATTTATTGAAAATATGAAAAACCAAAATAATATTAGGTGCTATTATTGAATGAGAGAGCTAGAGAGTATGCGCTTTGGCTCTGTTGAATGAAAATTGCATTTCTGATTTTTTTCCTTTGCTATCAATAACAACATAAACATTCATTTTTTCAGGTGATACTTTCTCAAAGGTATAACCATCAAAATAGACTTTATTTTTCATGACTTTAACTAATTTAAAATCTAGGGTTTTTTCTTTGTTTTCCCAACCTGTTAAATCGGCGTTAAAATGTTTTAGTCTTAGTATCAAAGAGTTTTGATGTTCTGAAATAGTTATTAATTCGTAAAACTTAACTTTGTTATCTTTTACAAACTTAAAAGAGGCCATCATTGAGTTGCCCATTGGTTGAGACCATATCTCTTCTATATAACCACCCCACGATTTGCCTTGCCAATAGCCACTAATCCAGCGAATAGATTCGATATTAGCTTTTGGGGAAGTTGTTGATTGAGTATAGAATAATGTGTTTTTAAATTGATTTTGGGCTAATGTCATTGATGAAAAAAACAGTAGTATTAATAGGCTTATCATTTTTATTGTTTGGAGTATTTTATTCATAATACTACTTTCCTCTAAGTCGTTTATCGACATGTGATGATTATTGAAAAAGAGACGAATTAAGTTGATAAAAATCGACATCAGTAATTTTACTTGATAACTTTAAAGTATAAGCGCTAATTAAGAAAAATACAGGTTTGATTAAAGAGATAGAATGCTTTTACTATAACATATAGCTTATCAAAGCTTAATTGTGACTATTGGTACATTAAGTTATGATGCATTTTATTGGGTGGTAAAGGGTTAAATTTAAATGATATTAAAACGATTAAAATTTCTGTGTTTTGCAGCTATAGTTCTTAATTACAAAGTTGCTTATGCTGATGAAATGACACTAAAAGAGTCTGAAAGTATCAAATCTGAAGTGATGCTTTCTTTTAAACAACTCAGTGACTCTGTAAAAGCAGTAAATATTGATAAGTATCTTTCATTTTTTGATCAGAAAAAATTTACTTCTTTAAATGAAAATGGAACCGTTTACCATTCATATACAGATTTTGAAAAGTTAATTCGTCAACAACTTCCAATGGTTAAAACCTATAAACATTTGGTATTTAAAAATGTGAAAGTAACTGTTATTAACCCAGATACAGCAATATTGGTTAATGAATATGATTCTGGTGTAGTACTGAAGTCTGGAGAGGAATTTTCTGTCAGTGGTGCAGGTACTCAGGTATGGTCAAAGTCTAAAGGTGGATGGTTATTGGTTAACGTATCAAGTAGCATGAAACCAGTTAATAAGTAGTTAACCCCTTATTTTATTAATATAAGCAAAGTAGATATTCAACTAATATGGTTAATGAGCAGTTAATTAGTCTGTTGACTTTCGCTATTGTGGCATCTATCACCCCCGGCCCCAATAATTTTATGTTGATGTCATCAGGCATTTTATTTGGTTTTAAGAAAACTATGCCGCACATTATCGGTATAGTGTTAGGCTTTGTTTCTATGCTAACTGCAGCTGTTTTGGGTTTAGCACAGTTAATATTAATGCTACCTTGGTTAGTTATTGCTATTAAGATCATTGGAGCTAGTTGGTTAAGCTGGATGGCATTTAATTACTTTTTAGCTGCTAGTCAACTTAACAAGACTCATTCTAAAGTTGCTACTACTCAATCAAGACCTTTTAAGTTTTACGAAGCTTTTGCTTTTCAATGGGCTAATCCTAAGGGGTTAATTACTGCTGTATCTTGTGCGGGTGCTTTTAGTGGTGTTTCGCAAGACTTAAGTTCAAGGGCATTTATTATAGGCAGCTGTTTTTTGCTTGTTGGCATGGGGACTTGCTTATTATGGACTCTAATTGGCAACTCATTAAAACGATATATGTATAACGGTACATATGCAAAAGCATTACATATTTTTATGGGAGTATTAATATTGTTAACCGCAATCGTTATTGTGTTTGTATAGTTGAAAAAAATTAAAATAATTAACTTGGATCAGTACTTTCGTTGAAAGATTGAGTAAAATACTCAACTATTGAAGTTGTATTCAGTTTGATGTTTGAGGATGAGAGGAAATAGCATGAAATTAAAGTTATCGTTGTTACTAGCGGCTGTAACATTATTAGCGGGCCATGTGAGTGCCGCTGATATTGCTGCTGGAAAGTCAAAGGCGGCAGTTTGCGCTGGTTGTCATGGCCCAGATGGGATTAGTTTTATTCCTAATTACCCAAATCTTAAGGGGCAAAAAGCGGCTTATACTGCCAAACAGTTACAGGACTTTAAATCGAAAAAGCGAAGCGATCCTGTAATGATAGCCCAATCAGCCGCATTATCTGATGCAGATATTAAAAATATTGCGGCTTATTATGAAAGTTTAGGTAAAAAGTAACTGAATAATGATATCCACTCTCAGGAGTGGATATTGACTATCTACTGCTAGCTATTCAAAACAAATATCAAGTATATAAAACTGTTAGTATCTGCACACCAAGACCTTTTTTCATTTAATAATCAATTGATATTATGATCGGCTAATAGGTGATCAACAAACTCCATTAAGTTTTTAAAAACAGGCAAATTGTCTGGCAGATTACCTTTCTTTAACGTTCTTTCGCCTTTGCCTGTTAGTACTAAAGCTGGCTTACAGTTTGCGTTAATTGCGCACTCAATATCGGATTGAGAGTCTCCAACAAACCAGGTTTCTTCAGGGAGCACTTCAAATAAGGAAATAAGTTTATTGGCCATGCCCGGATTAGGTTTTCTATTTGGCCCGGCGTTGTCCGGGTGATCAGGACAATACTTTAGTGCATTGATATGTGCGCCAACTTCTGCGAGTGCCATTTCCATTTTTTTATGCATTAATGTCAGTGTGATTAGATCAAAGTAACCTCTGGCGATACCTGACTGATTAGTTGCTATTCCAATTTTATAATCGGCATTATTCAGTTTTGCAATGGCCCTTAAGCTTGATTCTATTGGGATCCATTCATCGGGCGTTTTAATGTAATTATCTGAGTCAAGGTTGATTACCCCATCTCTATCTAAAATAATTAACTTGTTTGCTGGTTCTTTTATTGTCATATATTCTATTGAATGGCTGTGGACAAAACTTTGTCCACAGCTTGGTTTAAGCGTTATTTTTGAAGTAAAGAAATATCAGCAATACCCAAGAATAAATTTCTGAGTTGGGTAATTAAGGCTAGTCGGTTATTTCTGATTTTTGGATCGTCAGCATTAATCATTACTTTATCGAAAAAGTTATTAACTACGTCTTTTAAGCTCGCTAATTTGTCTAAAGCTGCTTGGTAATTTCCTGAGCTAACTTGTTCGTCAACAAAACCTGATACTTCATTAATTGTTTGATAAAGCGCAATTTCTTCGGCTTCAAACAGCGACTCGTCAATTTTTATATTATTTGGATTAAAGTCAGATTTTTCTAAAATATTTTTAACCCGTTTATTGGCTTCTGCTAAATCATGGCTCTCAGATGTTTGATTAAAGTTTTCTACCGCTTTTATTCTATTTTGAAAATCAAGCGGCTGAGTGATATTAAGTACCTGCACTGAGTTGATGACTTGCGTACCAATATTGACTTCTTGATACATGGCTAGTGAACGTGCAGCAAAAAACTCCAGAAGCTTGGTTTTAGTTTCCGGTAAAATGTCCACATTTTCAAAAGTATCAATTGAAATATCAATCAGTTGAGCAAGATCAAGCCGCAATGATTTTTCTACAATAAGTCTTAATACGCCTAATGATGCTCGGCGCAATGCAAATGGATCTTTAGCGCCTGTCGGAATTTGCCCAATACCAAAAATACCAACTAGTGTATCTATGCGTTCAGCAAGTGCCAAGATTAATCCGGTTTGAGTTTCAGGTAATTGATCGCCTGCAAAACGAGGCATATAGATTTCGTCCATTGCCAAGGCTACTTCTTCAGGCTCTCCATTATTAGTTGCGTAATAACGACCCATAATGCCTTGTAAGTCAGTAAACTCATAAACCATATCAGTCATTAAGTCACACTTGCAAAGTTCTGCGGCTCTGCTAACTAGTGATAAATCGGCACTTAATAATTCTGCAATAGCTTTACCCAGCTTTTTTATTCTTTGAGTTTTATCGTACAAAGTCCCCAGTTTATTTTGAAAAACGATTGTTTTAAGTTTTTCAATATGACTATCTAATGGTTTTTTATTGTCTGTATCATAAAAGAATTTTGCATCAGCTAGTCTGGGGCGAATCACTTTTTCATTTCCGCTGATTACAGAATCAGGGTTTTTGCTTTCAATGTTTGCAATGGTAATAAAATGAGCCATCAGTTGATTCTTGTTGTCAACCAAATGGAAGTATTTTTGATGTTCAGCCATTGATGAAATGAGTGCTTCAGCTGGTACTTGCAAAAACTCTTGATCAAAATTTCCTAATAGTGCGACAGGCCATTCAACTAAGGCGGAAACCTCTTCAAGCAAATCTTCATTAACCACAGCAATAGCATTCGCTTTATTAGCAAGCTTATCGACCTGAATTCTGATTTGTGCCTTTCTAGCCTCAAAACAAGCAACTACCTTGGCTTCTAATAATTTAGCTTCGTAGTCCTTTGGTTGTTCGAGCGTAATGCTAGAAGGCGAATGAAATCGATGCCCGTATGTCTGGTTGCTTGCTTCTAAACCAAATAGTTTGACTGGTAATACCTTGCTGCCTTGAATAGCCAGGACCCAATGAACTGGACGGCTAAACTGGTTGGAAGAATCTCCCCAGCGCATTGCTTTAGGAACGGGGAGTTGGTTAATTGCTTTTTGTAATATTTCTTGGATTAACTCATGTGTTGTCTGGCCTTTAACATCCGCAACAAAAGCTAATCTTTCACCTTTGTCGGTTTGTTTACGGGATAGTTGATCGATTTCAACCCCATTTGATTTAGCAAAACCAAGTGCTGCGGGTTTGGCGTTTCCATCTGAATCAAATGCGGCTGCAACTGCTGGCCCTAGTTTTTCAACTGTTTTATCGGCTTGGGCTGTGTCGAGCTGTATAAAACGGATGGCTAATCTGCGAGGCGTAGCAAACCACTCACTATCTTCAAAGCTTAACTGCAGCGACTGAAAGGCATCTGCAACACTTTTATGTAATGCTTGCGCAAGTTTGGGTAGTGCTTTGGGAGGTAGTTCTTCACAACCTAATTCAAATAGGAAATCTTGTTTGCTCATGATTTTTTCTCCTGCTGACAGATAGGAAATCCTAATGCTTTTCTTGAGTCGTAATAAGCTTGAGCGACAGCGCGAGATAAAGTACGAACACGCAATATAAACCTTTGTCTTTCTGTAACTGATATGGCATGGCGAGCGTCGAGCAAATTAAATGCATGTGAGGCTTTTAAAACCATTTCGTAGGCTGGAAGTGGTAACTCTTTTTCGATAAGCTGTTGGCTTTGAGTTTCACAGTAGTCAAAGTAGCCAAACAGGTAATCGACATCTGCGTGCTCAAAGTTGTAGGTTGACATTTCGACTTCGTTTTGATGGAAAACATCACGATAAGTAACAACTCCTTGTGGCCCTTCGGTCCACACTAAATCGAAAATACTATCCACACCTTGTAAATACATGGCAATTCTTTCAAGCCCATAGGTAATTTCCCCTGTCACTGGTTTACATTCGAGGCCGCCTACTTGCTGAAAGTAGGTAAATTGTGTCACTTCCATGCCGTTAAGCCATACCTCCCAGCCTAATCCCCAAGCGCCTAAAGTTGGTGACTCCCAGTTATCTTCTACGAAGCGAATATCATGTTCTAAAGTATCAATACCTAATACATTGAGAGACTGTAGGTACAATTCCTGAATATTTTTAGGTGACGGTTTTAAGATCACTTGGTACTGATAATAATGCTGGAGGCGATTAGGGTTTTCGCCATATCGTCCATCTGTTGGTCTTCGACATGGCTGGACATAAGCAGAGTTCCATGGCTCTGGGCCAATAGAGCGTAAAAATGTCGCCGGGTGAAAGGTCCCTGCGCCGACCTCTAGGTCTAGTGGCTGAACAATTGCACAACCTTGGCTAGACCAGTATTGTTGTAGCGCCATAATCAGCTCTTGAAATGTCTTAGGCGCTCCGTCGATACCCGTTTTATTTATATTATGGTTATCTTGATTGATACCTGTATTAGACAAGATTTTACTCCAGCAGTGTAAATAAAGCCGGATTATAACAACCCTGTTTGCTGGATCCTACGGTTTAAAGCAGCTTTCTCAAATGATTGTTCTATGAAGCAGATATTTCATTTTTTAGGAAAAAACTAAAAGCGTTAAATTGATAGTGTTTTTAAAATATATGCTGTGGCCTATATAGCTCCTTCTCGAAGTTGGAGGATTGCGGTACGGCTGAAAAATGTGCTTTTAGAGAAAGTTGTTATAAAAAGTACGAAGAGGTCTGTTTTGAATAGCGTTTAAGAAATTATTGGTGCTCTTTTCTCTATTTTGTTATGAAATTATGCTATATGTTTTTGTGCTCAATAATGCATGTTTTGTCTAACTATTTGTTTATATTATTATTTTTACTTAAGCTTAAAGCTTGGTGTTCTAATAATTTGATTGTCTTTAACGTTTTTTTATAAGTATAAGTGTAAATAATCCATAATTGTCTGATTTAAATTGTTGGTAGTTTATTAGGGCTATAGCAATAAACATATTTAATAAATAGGCTATAGCATACAAACGAAAGAATAAATAACTCCAATTATCAAGGTAAAAAAAGATGAAAATAAAAAGCTTATTAACGAAAGCTACATTAGCAGCGAGTTTAGTTGTGGCAGGTAGTGCTATGGCGGCTCAAGTAACTTATCAATATTTAAATCAAACTCATAGTGAGTTGAGGAACTGGGCTGGGCAATATGCAAATCCATCCGTTTACTATGATAGAAATGTTTGTGGTGAGCGTGGTGGAATTACTGCCTATGCATGTAATCAAAACATTCAGTTAGGATCTCGATTTTTACAGTCGTTAGAAAACCGAAATCATTTAGCTGCAAAAGGCGTTTTTGCTCACGAATGGGGACATAGCATTCAATTTAAATATGGTATTTTTTCACGCCCACCTTATCAAGAATTACAAGCTGATTGTGTTTCTGGCGCATACACTTACTATGGAGAAAGAAACTTAGGTTATCAAGGTCTGTTTAGAGCTGCACAAATGACTGCCTATAGTTCAGGTGATCCGACTCATGGAACAGGTTCACAACGCGCCAATTATGTACGTAATGGATATAATACAGGTGGTAACTTAGTTGGTTGTTTTAGATAATTTTTACTTCAATATTGTTTATAAAAATTATATGTAACTAAACTCACCAGTTAGGCTGGTGAGTTTATATTGGGCGATAAAATGAAAAAAATTGTATATATAGTTATAGCGTTAGTTTTAATGGGGTTTGTCATTAATTACTTTTTATATCAGGAAAATCATTCAGAAATTGTTCAAAATAACGAACCAATTCAGTTACAGAAAACAGAGCAAAAGCTTGGTGATAAAGAGCATGCTGTATTACAAGAAAAAGATGAACAAGCCAGTGCAGAAGAAGATTTAGCCAACCTTTTACCTCCATTAGAGGATGTTTATGTTCCTCCAACCCCGATTTCCGCAGAAGAAAAAGCAGAACAAGAAAAATTTGAAAAACTCGGTCATTTTATCCCTGTAGAATATTACAATTATGGTTTAGATGTATTGAAAAGCTTGGCGAATAATGGTGATGCTTATGCTGCATTCCATTTAGGAGAAAGATATTATTATGATCTGCTCAATGATCCTAATCATCCTGACTATAATGAAAAAATAGATTATAAAGCTGAGGCACGTAAATCATTTTCTAATGCTTTATATCATGGGAATCGTCATGCTGCAGCCGTTATTTCAGAGCTTAATATGATTGAAGAAAAACCAGAAGAAGCGTTTAAGTGGCATTTAATTGCTGAGGATTTGGGAGATACGCCAGCAACTGAATGGTTTAAAAAACAAGAGTTTTATCAGTCGATTACTGAAGAACAAAAAGAAAAAGCAAGATTAGAGTATCAAAAATTAAAGCAGGAACTTAAGGATAAATGGGTTAATGATGGTCAGGTTTCATTATTATAACGGTCGCTTTAATTTTTTATAATTTCTCTCAGAATTTCATTAATTCTTTCAATATCAAAAACACAACGATCTTAGTTGTGTTTTAACCACACTACACATTAGTTATCCACGAGTTTTATCAATAAGTAATCATCTAGGTTTTGTGATAATTAACCTGCTTTAAATTACTAATTATTATTAAATAATTCGTGCTTATAGTCTATGGAGTATTTTGTTGTATACCGGTTAAAAATGTTTGCGATTACGGTAATGTTATTAGATACTAAAGTTTCGGGAATTCTCCACAATGGTCCCTATTGTGTTGCTCATTTAACGATTATTACGAGTTTGATATGGAAGATAATAATGTAGTGATCCATCTATTTCTTAAATCGAAAACACAGTCCTCAATTGCAGGTTCCACTGATTTTCCTGAATTTGAAAATTTATTAGACTTTGTTCCAAGTGAAGAAAGTTTTAATAAGGTAATTAAGAAGCTCAATCAACTAGGTATTAAGGCTTTGAAGTCGGGGGTAAGCACTCTGAGGTTAGAAGCATCGAAATCTACCATTGAAGCAGTTTTTTCTTGCCGTATTGAGAAAAATAAAGACGGTTCATTCAAGTTAACCACACCAGCCACTATTCCCGTTTCATTATCTAACTGGGTCGATACTATCGATTTTGCACCTGGCCATGAGTTTTATTGATGCAAAATGTATTAGCACTTATTGAAATATGTAAGAACAATCAGTGCTAGTTATTTTTTAAAGATAATCAATTTTTGGTTTTATACATTATTAATCCATGGAGGATTTTGTATGGCAACTTTTAATTTAGATAATCAATCTCCTGATCGTATTACTGCGGTTGTATCTCCACGCTCTATCGGTAATATTTCTTTGTTTAACGCAAATCAGGATGAGATTGAATATGAATCAAAAAACTTTACTTCAGAAAAGCAGTATATAAGAGATGCAAAAAGAGAGTTAGCGAAACTCGGTTTTGTGATTGAAAGTGAAAGCGAAGCGACTATTAGTATTTCCGGCGATAAAAGTTTATTTGAATCACTAAATAATAAAAAATTAAAAAAACAAAAAGCAACTTTTGCTTCCGAAATTGAATCTGAATATTTTGATTCTGCTGAAAAGGATGGACTAGTCAGTCTTCCCGAATCATTAAGTGGCTTAATTGAGGGTATGGCTATTACACAGCCTCCTGAATTTTTTGCAGATCCAAGTCCTTTACCACCTATTGCTGAAATTAATGCGCCTGCTTATCGCTACCTACAAGTCCCTGATGAAGTGGCGCTTGTTTTACGGGCAACGAGAACTCATCGTACAGGCGCTTCTGGAAAAGGAATTAAGGTGGCCATGCCTGATACTGGATTTTATCGACATCCATTTTATAACCAACATGGTTACCGGACAAAAAAAGCTTTACTTGCTGCAGGCGCTTTAAATGCGGCGAGTGATGATGTTGGTCATGGAACTGGTGAAGCGGCTAATATTTTTGCTGTTGCTCCCGACATCACTTTAATACCGATAAAAATGGGTGATCCTATCGACAGTATCAAAAAAGCCAGAAATTCTGGTGCCAAAGTGATTTCTAACAGTTGGGGCTATAGCGTCGATGTTGGTTCAGCAACTTGGGCAGGGTTAAGTCCCTATTTAAAAGCACTTGCATTGGAAGTACAGTTAGCGATTAATGCTGGCATTACTGTCTGTTTTTCTGCTGGAAATGGTCATTATGGATTTCCTGCGAGTATGCCTGGTGTTATTGCTGTGGGAGGGGTGCATGTAAACTACCCCGACTTAACTTTAGAAGCATCAAATTATGCAAGCAGTTTTACCAGCAAAATATTTCCTGGGAGAAAAGTGCCGGATGTTTGTGGTTTGACTGGTAAAAAAGTCAATATTAATGGCGGAAAAGCACCATCTATTATGTTACCTGTTCAGCCGGGCGCAGCGTTAGATGCGATTGATCCAACTACAGGTTCAGCGAATGATGGTTGGGGTATTTTTAGTGGAACTTCAGCAGCCTGTCCGCAAATTGCTGGTATTTGTGCATTAATGCTAGAAAAAGATCCTTCTTTAACGCCCGCACAAATTAAAACCAATTTAATCAAATCTGCACGAGATGTGAAAGTAGGACAGTCTGCTATGGGAGATCCTGCTATGGTGGGTAACGATGCTGCAACCGGTGCTGGTTTAGCTGATGCTAAATGGGCTTATCTGATTTCAATGGGAGGCGTTGCTGCTAAATTCTTTAGTGCAACTCGAGAGGAGAAAATTCACTTATTAACAAGCAACGAAGCGCCTAAATTAGAACCTGAGTTTGTTGAGGATTTAATTGAGACACTGCGATCTGTGTAGTTAACAAAAGAGCAATCTGCCTCAAAGTTTAAGGTTGAGGCAGATATTTTTAATCAGATTAAAAAATCAGTCGTTCTACTAGCTCACGAATATCATTTTTATCAATAGATTGGTCTTGAGCACAATATTTATATTGTTCAATGGCTGCTGCCAATAGAGTAGAAGCTAAAATAGTGGGACTAACACCACTGGTTTCTAATAACGAAATAGTTTGCCGAATAGCTCCGGCGCTGTCTTGATAATCTTGCATAATATTACCACCTAAGTGCGTCTAAAAAGTCGTTCTAAGCACTCAACATCCATATAATGCATACAACACGTTATTAATGTATAGCAAATTGAGAATGATTTAACTAGTTATAAATACCCTAAATGGGATAATGCTCTTCTTTTAAAGGAAAAAAAGGTTTTTTTATAAAACTAAAGAATTAAAGTTATTGTTATTTTGTTTTTTAATTATAAGGAGTTTAATCATAAACTTTTAAATACTAGTCATATTAAATGTGACATTTTTTAAATTTTTTTCCGCTTCCGCAAAAGCAATTTTCATTTCTATTTAATTTAATAGGAGGTAATTGTTTGCCATTTAGGTAATACCATTGTTTTGAATGACGGATAAACTGAGAATTTTCATGGAGTTGTTGAATACCATTATCTTGGTAGAAAGCGACAAACTCAACTTCGCCAGTTTGCTCATATTCTCGCCCCAGTTTTGTATTAATGATTTTTAATCCTATCCATTGTGTTGTGTCGATTGTTCGTTGTATATCCGGTTTAGAATTTGGTGAGATAGGCCAATGTGTATTGACCAAATATGCTGCATTATTGTGGCAATAAGCACTATAGCGTGAGCGCATGAGTTGTTCTGCTGTGGTTGCTACATCTCTTTTATTGATAAATGGTTCACAACATTTAGAAAATATTTTACCCGAAGTACAATAACATAATGAGTCATTCATAAACTTGCTTTTTGAGGTGGATTAGAGTGATTTTTTTAGACGAATTCTAGTTTAACCAAAATACTGCAAACTAGTAAATTGAATTATATAAGATAATCAAGGTGTAAGCTTCTTTTAAATTAAAAAATTAATTTTCCTCTCTAAACACCAATGATATAGAGCTTTTTATTCAAAATGAATAAACCTTGTGTCGAAGGATTTCTCCTGTTTTGTCTAAAATCGGTCGCGAGAAAAAAGGCCTATCTAACATTTTAAATCAAGTTTAAGAAATAGTCATTCCGATAGAAGATTGATGTATAGGTAACAAAATTTATAACGCACTTAATAATCTAAATCATTTATTACGCGTTCACTTCTGCGACAATTCGTCACATGTTTGTTCTTCTAATAATTATTTAGAATCCGCCAGTTGAGGTATTGATAAGGTTTGGAAAAAACATGATTGCACGAATAAAAATTACAAAACTAGTTTTAATTTTCTTTTCAATCAACCCTATTTGTTGGAGTAATGAAAATGAAAGTAATGATGATAACCACAATACTATCGTAGTTACTTCAACTAAAGAAGAAAGATCTAAATTAGAACTGCCTGAATCTATTGCGGTAATTGATAGTCAAGAAATCGAAGATGTATCTCCCTCCCACCCAGCAGAGCTACTTAATCGAGTTCCGGGAGTGCATATTAATAATTTGGGGGGAGAAGGGCATATGTCTTCCATTCGTCAACCTATTACTACTGCTGGTGTTTATTTATTTTTGGAAGATGGTATTCCAACTAGGCCTAGTGGTTTTTTTAACCATAATGGATTATATGAAATAAATATTCCTCAGAGTAATCGTATTGAAGTTATTAAAGGTACTGGTTCTGCGTTATATGGTAGTGATGCTATAGGTGGGATTGTGAACTCTATTACTAATCCCACGCCTGATACAACTGAGGTAAAAGCTAACTTAGAGATAGGATCTAATGGATGGCAAAGAGGACTAATTAGTTATGGTACTAATTTAAGTGATACTGATGGTATTAGAATAGATCTTAACTTGACTGAAAACGATGGTTATCGAGAAGAGTCCTCTTACTCTCGTCAGTCAACCACGCTTCGTTATGATAATCAGATTAATCAACAGTGGGATGTAAAAACTACTTTCTCTTATTCCAAGATTGAGCAAAGTGGCGTCTCAAGTTTAGAAGAAGGTGATTATCTTAATCACCCCGAAAAAACTTTTATTATGATGACATAGGCTCTAGAAAAGTTGATGCCTATCGTTTATCTTCAGAATTTTCTTATCTAATAAGTACCGATGAATTATTGACACTGACTCCGTACTTTCGTCATAACCAGATGAAAATGATGCCTAGTTGGATGGTCACTTATGATCCCAATATTAGAGATTACAAATTTCATTCCTATGGCATGATGTCAAAATATCGTAATCAAATATCAGAGAATTTACTATTTATTACAGGGGTTGATTTAGAAACAACACCGTCGTCTTATTTGGAAGAAAAAATCGATGTTGTAAAAGAAAATGATATTTATGTGAGTTATCAAACGACCGGGAAAAAGCATTATGACTTTGATGCTATCCAAAAAATTATTTCACCTTACCTTCATTTGGAACTAGAAAATATTGAGCAATGGATCTTTAGTTTAGGTCTAAGGTATGATTATTATCAAGTCGACTACACTGATAATATTGTCGGTTACCCTGTTGACTCAAAGCATCATCGTCCTGGATCTCAATCGGTTGATTTTGATAACTTTAGCCCAAAATTAGGGGCTGTTTATCAAATTAACGATGAGCATAATTTTTACATGAATTATCGACATGCATTTGTCGCTCCGTCAGTGGGACGTCTCTTTCGTCCAGGATCTTCATTGGATTCAGAAAATTTACAACCTGTAATTGGTAAGAGTTATGAATTAGGGCTACGTGGTAATATTTTTTCAAGTTGGAAATATGAACTAGCTATTTATGAATTAAGTAAAACAGATGATATTGTCACTTATATTGATGGTAATGATCGTAAAATAACCAATGCTGGTGAAACTAATCACCAAGGTATTGAAATCGGTTTGCAAGGCGAAATTGCTGATTTTCTATTTGCCAGCTTTGCCTGGACCAAAACTAATCAAGAATATGAAGAATTCGGCTACTTATACCAATGCTTTTCTCCTGCATGTGGAAGAGTAATTCCTGGACCACCTATTATCGAAAATCGAAACTTTGCAGGTAATAAAATTGGAAAAGCGCCTGAATCATTAGCTAATATCAGCATTAATTATTATCCAAGCGCAATACCTGAGTTGAAAACAGAGCTAGAAATGTCACATGTTGGTGAGTACTTTACTGACGAAACTAATACACAAAAATATAGTGGACATGATCTGTTTAATTTACGTATTAACTATGAATTTTCTGAGAGAATGAAGCTTAACTTTCGAGTGATGAATCTTACCGACAAAACACATTCGACTTATACCTCTAACCAAGTTAACGATCAAGATATATCATACCGTCCTGGTTTACCAAGAAGTTACTATCTCTCACTTGGTTATAGTTTATAACTGTAACTCTTCATTGATTATGGGTTGAAAAATGTTAAATATAAAAAAAATAATTATTCAATGGCATCGAAAGTTGGTGTGGTTTGCTGCTTTTGTATTAGTCGTTTGGGGGGGATCGGGTATGCTGCACCCAATAATGTCGTGGACAGGGCCCAAAGCAATTAAGTTTTTTGCTCCAAAGCTAACAACTAATTCGGAGCAACTTAATAATTTACCTGCAACGCTCATGCGAATGACTCAAGAGTCTTTTAATGTTGCTAAAGTTGTTCCATCAGAAATTGGTCCATTGCTGCAGATTACATCAAAAAATGCTAATGTTAGAGAATACTATGATTTGGCTAATGGCATAAAGCTTGCTGACTATGATCTGTTACAAGCTCGTTGGTTGGCAAATTATTATACCGGTGTTGCTGACAGTAAAATAAAGTCTGTTGAACTTATTGATCAATTTTCAGCTGAATACCCTTGGGTCAACAGACTGTTGCCCGTCTATCGAGTGAGCTATGCTACCGATGATGAGTTAGTTGCTTTTGTGCACACCGAGACGAGTAGCTTGGCATCACTGACTAATCGTTACCGCTCAAACATTCAAACTATCTTTAGAGCATTACATACTTGGAATTGGGCTGATGATATACCAGTTGCGCGAGTAATTGTGATTGCTTTGATGATGATTACTGCGCTAGCAATGGCAATTTTTGGAATTGGACTTATATTTGTTTTGCGTTGGCGAAAAATTCCCAATCAGTATCGTCGCTGGCACCGTGTCTTTTCTTATTTTATTTGGCTTCCCATATTAGCTTGGTCTTTTAGTGGGTTTTATCACCTGCTTCAGTATGAGTTAGTTGATAATGTTGCAGGTATGCAACTTGATAAGCCTCTTAACCTAACTCAAGATGAGCATCTATCTAAACTTGCATGGATAGATCGATATAAGGATGTTGCTATTAATTCCATGACGCTTGTAAGAGCACCTGATGATAAATTGCTTTTCCGTTTAGGTATTGCGTCTGACAAAATAAACAAAGTGATTTCTAAGAAAGAACGCTTTATAGGTATTCCTAAAGAAAAGCGGGCAATTTATATTGATGCATCGAATGGAAAAGAATATAACATCAATGATAAAGAACGAGCGAAATGGTTAACCGTTGAACATTTAAATATCACCACTGAGAATATCAAAGAAGCTAAGTTAATTACTCATTTTGGTAACGGCTATGACTTTAGAAATAAGCGATTGCCTGTGTGGAGAATAGCTATCGACGATAACGAAAATCATCATCTATTTATCGACCCGATAACAGGAATTTTAGTAGATAAAAATCGTACAGTCGATCGAGTCGAATCATGGTCTTTTTCAATATTACACAAGTGGAACATATTAACGCCATTAGTTGGAAGGTTTATAAGAGATATTATTATAGTTATAACTGTTTTACTTATTTTTGCATTTGTTGGTATTGGTATAAAGACTAAGCTATCTCAAAAAAGTCGGTAAGGTGCTTCTATATATCTTTTAGAGAAGACTCATTAATTGCAATAAAAAATTCAAGTTGAAAAAATAACTTATTGTAAACAGATAGTTTTTGTTCTCTATTAGAAGAAGTAAGAGCGGGAAATATTTTACTATTAATATCGAATTGTCGTATATTTTTGATAAAGTTTTGCTGGAAAAACTCTCGTCGATTGTTATGTATAAACAAAAGATATAATGGAAGAATATTATCATGATGTATATGGTTTTTTTTAATTCAAGCTATCAATGTCGCTTCATATATCGAATCTTTTTAAAAAAGTTAAACAAGAAATATGAGCTATCCTTGTTTTTTCAGTAGCGTAATTTTTTGACGGAATAATTTCTTTATCAAAAATTAGTAATCGCTTATCTAAAACTGAAGGTACCAATAATGACAGTTATAATTATGTAACCAACTCACATCGATTAGCATCGATTACAGGCAGTAATGCAAAAAGTTTTACTTATGATGCAATGGGGAATACTTTAACGAAAGCTGATTTAACTTTTACTTATAATCATCAAGGGCGCTTAAAAACTGCATCTAAAACCGGTATGAATGCCACTTACACTTATAACTATAGAGGTGAGCGAAGTTCAAAAGTTGTGAACAGCATTAAAACTCACTTTATTTATGATTTACAAGGTCGTTTAATCGTCGAAGCGAATGGCGCTATGGGTTCGGTTCAGAAACAAGTGATTTATATTAATGGGCAGCGTTTGGCTAGTATTAATAACGGAACGGTTTATTATGTGCATACCGATCATTTAAATACACCAGTTGCTTTAACTGATGATAGTGGCGTAGTGCAATGGAAAGCTTATTATACGCCATTTGGTAAAGCGATTATTGAAGTGAATAATATTGTTCAAGATCACCGTTTTCCTGGACAGTATTATGATGATGAGAGTGGATTGCACTATAATTACTTTAGGGATTATGATGTTGAGATTGGACGGTATATTGAGAGTGATCTGATTGGTTTGAATGGTGGAGTTAATACTTATGGGTATGTTTTAGCAAACCCGATAATGTATATCGATCCCTTAGGCTTAAAAACGTTATGTGAAGCGATGAAAGAATTAGCGAATGGTGTATTGACTAACCCTTTCATTAATGGATTACCTTTTGATAGGAATTTGCTATCTTCTGAAGTTGTACCATCTGGAGGAGGACCTGGTGATTCTAGTAATTTTATAGATCATCGAAATAATTTATCCTATGATATACAATATATTCAAGTAGGTTGGAGTATTACTCAAACTTATGGGCCTGGCTCTTCTGAGTTAGCCTATTTAATATATATGATAGCTCCCGCAGCTGCAGGTAATACAGAGCATTTTTCTAAGGCAAATTTAGGTTCCAATATTAGAGGATTAAACTTAGGGAAATTTGGCGCAAGGACATTTCCTAATTTTGAAGATTTTGTGAAAGATCTATGTCCAGATGAAAAACAAAAACCGCATAAGTGTACTTTAAAATGAAAATCATATGACTAGATTACAATATATTAGTATCGTTTTAATTGTCATAAATGTAATACTTGTTATTTCGCTATTTTTTGTACTTCCTATTTATAATAGGATGGAACGTTTAAGTTTAGAGTATAGCATTTATGACTATTTAAAAATGATTCTATTTCTAATTGATATAATCTCTCTTTACTTAATATATAAAGGAAAGATTAGTGGAATAATAATAATATTAGTTACAAGTTTGGCAATGCTGTTTTTATTCTTATATCAAAATAGTTTTGAGGTAGAAGTAAAAGCTACTCTACTATATTGTCTAATTTATTTTTGGGACTTTTTATTATTAAAGTTTACTTTAAGAAAGGAAACTTTAAAGTTTTAAAATATTATTTAAAAATAAATTAACTTTAATGAAAGAGCCTTATATAGTTGAGGTTTTATTTATTAAAATAATAAATGTTCAATTAACATCCTGCAAGCGCACTTCAATTGTTCTGGTCGCTTGCAGTGGTTGCCCCGCATTACATTGCCCCGCACTGGTAATCTGGTAATAATTTTTACTATTAACTGTAGTTGCCGCACAGGTTGTTGTTGCAGTACATCCGTTAATGCCCGAGCCAGTAAAGTTAAAAGTTTGATTAGCACAGGTCGCTGCACCACCTGCCACTGGAAATAAACGCATTGCTTGCAGTTGTGCACCGGATTCCGCCGCAAAAAAAGCACGAGTTGAAATGACTTGTTGGGCATTGGTTAAATTAGATTGTGAATTTAATCGAATTAAAGCTGCGGCTAATAAGCTAATAACGACAATAGTAAATAATAGAAAAGTCATACTGAAACCACGTGAATATTGGGTGGTTTTGAATTGATGGTTCGTTTTGTTTTTTATTTTAAGGAACATTACGAATATGTACCTCATGAAAAACTTCAAATGATTCAGAGTTGCCTGCTAAATTACGGTTTCGGTTTTGTATTCTAAAGTTCATTTGTAACAGGCCCGCACGAGTTAAGGTGCCTGCTTGATAGTTAAATACAGTACCATTGGCTGAAAAGTTTTCAGCCATTAATGCACTGCTTCCGCCTGTTGGTGGAACAGGTTGAGTGCCACTGGTGGTATAGCCAGAATAGCGTGTAATTTGTCCATTATTATTATTTAAACAAAATGAAACAGGTGAGTTAAGTAAATAGAAACGATTTTGTGGCGAACGCCTGCTAAAAGTTGTTGGTGCGGTTAAGTTGATAGTCACCTCATTACCAACATCAACAACGGATGCTACATTCGCTAGTGTACCGCTACCGCTATAAATACTTGCCGCATCAATCGGCATGATGGCAACCAGTAAACCCGCTGAAAAATTTAAATCAAATTCAACCGCATTAAAACTGGTAACACTACCGCTAGCAGGTAAATCTAAATAGGTGGATGCGTTAATAATATTCATAAATTCTACACAATGAATATCGCCAGATGTACGCACGCGAATACTTTGTGGCAGCGCCTCTCTCACTTCTCTTGATATTCGCTCAGTGATCCATTTAGCTGATTGGCTAAATCGATTGCGATCTTTGGCATCAATATAGCCGAACACTGAATACTGAGTTAAACTCGATAATGAAATAGCAAGTATGGCTGTCAGTAAAATAACAATAATTAACTCAATTAAAGTAAACCCAACTATTCGAGAGAAACTTTTCATTAGAAGTTTCCCTTATAATTGGTAAATGTAAATTGATCACCTTCAGGCGAAGTAACTGTTAATTGAATACGTTTTAAGTCTTGAGCTGCAAAACCAAAATCGCCTCCTGCATAAGTCACTGTAATGCTCACAGAAAAACCATTAAAGCCCGTTCGAACATTGCCTAGTGCATCTTGCGGAGGAGCATCTGTTAATCCATTATAATCATCAATATCATCAAATTGTGCTCGCGTTTCACTATCGTTGGCTAAGCTACCGCTACAGGCAGGTGCCGAAGGAGAATTGCATCGTTGTCCATTGCCTGCCGGAGAATTTTCATCAAAACGCTTTAAGCTAATTTCTTCCAGGTAACCTTGTGCTAATTGAGCGGCTTTAACTTGCATGACAGGTGAGACTGAGGCGAGTTGGCTTTGTCCAAAAATATTATAAAATAACACCATAACAATCGTGGTTAATACAATAGTGACAATTAACTCAATCAATGAGTAGCCGTGGTTTTTAATGGCAGCTAATTGGTTGACTAGCATCGTTGTATATGTCCGCTAGCTTCAAAGCAAACTTGATTTGTTGTATCAACTTGTACATTGATAGTGGTTGCCGTTGTTTCACCCAAACTAGAAAATGTAATATTGGTTATTGGTGAAAGCGTCACTTGAGAGCCAAAGTTGAGTGGATAGCTCATATTGCCTGAGACAAAAGGGGAGCCATCAACTAATAAATTAACTTGATTGGCTTGAATTGAAAGTACGAATGCACGAGCAGAGTCATTCATACTGAGCTGTTGTGCTAAGCGGCCAGAAGAAATAATTTGCTCAATCACTGAGTCATTTCGATAAGCGCTACTGGAATCGGGTCTGGTCAAAACATAAGTGGCGACAATTGCCAGAACAGCAATAACGACAATTAACTCTAAAAGTGTAAAAGCCGCCTGATATTTCGGCGGCTTTGTTTTTAACATAGTTATATCGAAGCTACTTAACAGCCGCCATCATCTACCGTAATAACTGGAGCGGTAGTTGCGGTTGCAGGCTCATAAGTTATTATGCAAGTGGCCCTTGTATCGTAAGTATAGGTGGCGTTTCCTGCAGATACAGCAAAATTTATGGATGGTGCGCCAGTGATATCAACAATCGCATTAATACCAGTTGCGGTTGCTGCAGGGTAACCAAAAACTGTATCTACAGTTCCAGTTGGAATAGAGACTGAATCAGTAGCTTGAGATTCAGTGCCATTAATTAAAGATTTAGAATAAACTAATGTTGCTGCTGAGCGAATAGAACCTTCTACACCTCTAATGACAGAAGCTCTTGCATCTGTTTGCAAATCCACAAATTTAGGCACTGCTATGGCAGCCATGATGCCTAAAATAACAATGACCACAATTAATTCTATTAGGGTAAAACCCTGCGTGTTCGTATTGAGTTTTTTCACATTAAAATCCCCGTTTTGAATGCCTTATTTTGGCTAATGAAACATAACTAATTAAAGTGTAGTAAAAAAAACAAGTTTTTCCATAAAAATTAGTCTGTTACCCTGACTATTGTGACTTTTCCCATATTGGCATGATATTGAATAGTAAGGTCGCTTAAATCGGTCGTTTGAATAACGCAAATATCTTCTGTAGATAGTTTAACCCAGTAGCCTTTGGCTGGTTTTGAGATAGAAAGTTCGGGCCGTAAAGGGCCTAAAACGCTGTCCCAAATATACTTACAGTCGAGTGCACTATTAGGCATTTGTCGTTTTTCATGAATGATTTTTTTTGATATTGGATAGCCTTTATTATTGAAAATAAGATTATTTTTAATCATTTTCTGAATGGGCTTATTCGAAGCTTGCTGATCGCTGGCGAGATGTTGATAATTGGCTAAACGAATACCGTTAGCAAAAGCGGAATAGTTTAGCTCAAATGCTTGTCGATGAAAGTTATTCACTGAACTTGGTTTCTTAAAAGTTAAAAAATAGATTGCTGCCAGAGATATCCCTGTGATTAATCCAAAATAAAAATAACTACTTTTTGAATTGGTGGATAAAAGTACACTAGCCATTTCTTGCCTGGGAGGTTAATTCCCACATCGGTAGATAAACCGCGAGCATTAGTATTAATACTATCGCACCAATAAAAACGATCAGAATAGGTTCGATATTGTCTGATAATTTTTTTAAGTCATAATCAACTTGTTCTTCATAAAATAGTGCGACTTGTCCAAGCATTTCATCAAGTTGTCCTGTCTCTTCACCAACGGCTATCATTTGCAGAACGAGTGGTGAAAATAACTGGGTTCTAGTGGCAACTTGTAAAATAGATTCACCTTTTTCAACACCTGTTCTCATGGAGCGAACATGTTCTGCAACCCAGTCGTTATCAACGACTTCTGCAACGATATTCAATGCATTAATCAATGGAACGCCGGAACTAATCATCATACCAAAGGTTCGTGAGAAGCGGGCTAATAGCGAACGATAAATAATATCACCAATAATTGGGAATTTAAGCCGTTTTTGGTCCCACCAATATTTTCCTTTTGGGGTACGAATATAACGCATAAAAAGAAAAACAGCAGCAGATGTACCGATTAATAAGTAAGGCCAATAATTAAGAAAAAAATCACTAGTTGCCATTAATATTCTTGTTGGCAGTGGTAGCTCTCCTGCATCAAACGCTTCAAACAGTTTGGTAAACTGTGGCATTACAAAAATATTAATAATAACGATTGCGGCTGTAATCGCTAACGAAACAAACATAGGGTATCGAGTTGCGCTTTTAATTCTATTTTTAGTTTTTTGTTCTAGCTCTAGGTATTCGGCTATCTGTTTAAAGGCTTCTTCAAGCCTACCGGAATTTTCACCCACATGGATTAAGCTAATATAAATCGAAGAAAAAATATGCTTGTGACGAGCAAAGGCAGAGGCTAAGTTATTACCTGAATTCAGATCAGAATTGATAGCTTCCAGGGCTTCTCTTAAAACTGGTGAGTTGGTAGTTTCTAATAATCCCGCCATTGCTCGGGTTAATGGGATCCCGGCTTTAGTTAAACTATGCATTTGACGGCTAAACATCACTAAATCTTGCAGTTTAACTTTTTTGGATTGAAGTAGTTTTCCAATATCTAAATCAAAAATATTTTGTTGCTCAGCAACTTCTTTTATTAATACCGGGGCATTACCCCGTGCAAGAAGTCTGTCGGCAACAATTTCTTTATTGACTGCCTCCATCGTACCGGAGATAGATTCTCCTGTGGAAGTATTAGCGCGATACTCAAAATTTGGCAAAGTTTTACTCCACTTCCTCAATTGATTCGCAGACTCTTAACACTTCTTCAACGCTAGTGATCCCTTCTAAAGCTAGGTTAATTGCAGACTCACTTAAAGGAGTAAAAAATTCTGACTGTTTAGAAAGTCGGCTAAAAGCCGAGTAATCTTTCTTTCTAATAGCTTCTAACATACCTTGGTTAGGGAGTAATATTTCAAAAATAGCAGCTCGTCCACGATAACCAGTATTATGGCATTGAATACAGCCTTTACCGTATTTCCAGTTTGTATTTTCTGTTACAAGCTCACTTTCTTTTTGTAACCAAAGAGATTCGTTTTCGTCGGCATGATAGTCTTCTTTACAAAATGCACAAATACGTCTTACTAATCTTTGGGCTATAACGCCACGTAAACCAGAAGCTAAAAGATAAGGTTCTGCGCCCATATCGGCAAGTCGAATAGCAGCTGAAATAGTATCATTGGTATGGAGTGTTGATAGAACGAGATGCCCTGTAACGGCGGCTCTCAAACCAATTTCTGCGGTTTCCTGATCACGCATCTCGCCAACTAGCAGCACATCCGGATCCTGACGTAAAACAGTTCGTAATACTTTAGCAAAAGTCAGCCCAATTTTATTATTCACCTGAACTTGATTAACGCGAGATAACTTGTACTCTACAGGATCTTCAATAGTTATAATCTTTTTTTCCGGTGAGTTTAGTTCAGACAAGGCTGAGTAAAGTGTCGTTGTTTTACCACTCCCCGTTGGACCTGTTACTAAAATTAAGCCGTGAGGATAGGCTAGTAGTTTTCTGATTTCACGAAGAATTTTAGGTTCTATACCTGTTTGTTCTAGTTTAAGTAGGCCTGAACTTTGATCGAGCAAACGCATTACAACTGATTCGCCATGTTGAATTGGCATAGTAGAAAGTCTGATATCAACTTCATGACCTCTGGCTCTAATTCGAAAACGGCCATCTTGCGGAATTCGTTTTTCTGAAATATCTAGGCCACACATGAGTTTTAACCGTAGAACTAGTGCAGGTACTATTCGAGTTTCTTTAATAATTTGTTCTTGTAGTTGTCCATCAACTCGCATTCTTACTCTTAACACGGATGAGTCTGGTTCAATATGAATGTCTGAAGCTTTCATTTGCATTGCCTGATCAAACAGGCTTTGCAGTAATTTAGCAACAGGCGCTTCTTCATTAGAAACATTTTCATTAAGACCGGGCAAGTCAAAGCTATCTTCGCTTAACTCATCTTCTAACTCTTCTGCCAGTGTAGAAATTTCATTATCGGTTCGATAAAGGTTATCAATATTCGCTAGTATTTCTGATTCAATGGCAACACAAAGTTTAATTGGCTTGTCGAGTTTTTCTTGAAGTTGATCAAACTTATCTAAGTCAGTCGGATCCGCCATTACCACTAAATAATCAGCTTCTTTTTCATCAATGACTAAAGCCCGAAAGCGACGAGCATTCATCTCAGAGAGTCTTTTAACAGCATCAGTATTAATTTTAAATCTGACTAAATCAATAAACTCTATCTGAAGCTGCTCTGCTAACAATATTAAGAGTTGTTTTTCATCAACATACCCCAGGCTAACCAATAACTTACCGAGCCGCCTACGGTTAGATTTTTGTT
This sequence comes from Aliikangiella litoralis, assembly GCF_052495765.1. The sequence continues at coordinate 82,585 of NZ_CP199292.1, forward strand.
CTTTTAATGCATCATCTAATTGCTTTTCAGTGATGACATTTTTTTCTACGAGTAAGTCGCCCAGTCGGACTTTCTTTAATAACATGTTTAACCTTGATAACTAGTAATCTTATTTTCAGCGAATTGTTGTTGTTTAGTTGATAGCCGTTGATCTGCTAATGCACTTTGAAAGCTTCTTCTAGCTTTGTTTATTTGACCGATTGCATCAAAAGAGATCCCAATAGCTAAGTAAATATCTCCTCTCGTTGGGTTAGATTCTAAGATAGTGGCATAATCTGCTATGGCTAAATTATGTTTGTTGAGCTTTTGCCGAGTTAATGCTCGTATTTGTATTAAATTAATATTTTTATTAATTGGGTTATCTTTAACCAGTAAATACTTTTCAGCTAACTCAAACTGTTGTCTATCAAAAAAATAACGAGCAGCTAAAAGTCGATAGTTGACGTAATTGGGATATAATTTGATCGCTATTTTAAAAAGTTCTGGCACATTGCATTGAATATTATTCCAGCAAACCTTTATCAAGTATTGTCTAGCTGTATGAAAATCAGGATTATCTTTAAGTAACAAATCAATAGCCTGCTGTGTTGCTAGAATATTATCAGAACTATGATTTTTTCTAATTTGTTTTAAACGCTTTTTGAGTAGAGTTTCTTGTGATTCTTTTTTTATATTGGAGGAGGTAAGTCGGTTTTTGCCGATGACATTATTGGTTTTAAGTTTATTATTCTGTACTGGTTGAGAATTGGCTAAAACTTCAGTCTTCTTTGTGCTTTTAGCCAGTGGTTTATTTTTAGGTACTACTAAGTCAGGTGATTTTTTAACTTGGGCTACTTTAATCGGCTTTGAGGGTTTTGCGTAAATTTCTTTTGGCTCAGAGGTTAGTTCTGCTGTATTTATTGTTAGCGCTACCTCTTTACCTAAAGTTTTATTCGCTTGAATTATTTTTTGAGAAGTAATATTTAATTTGTTTTTTTCTTGTACTTGTAGTGAGGGGTCTGGTTTATAAAACACATAAAACAAGTAACAAGTAGTTATTAAAATAGTTGAAATAATAGTGCCGATAAAAAAATTAGATTTTTTTTCTTCAATAGCAATTGTATTGAATTGAAGAGGTTGATTTTGTTTAGTGTTTTTTTCTAAATCTTTTAATACTTGATTAATTAAACTCACGTTAACCCCCAGTAGGCCATTGCAGAACCGCTGACAAATAAAGTAAACAAAGTGAGTATAGAAGTAATATTATTTTGTATTTTTGTATTAATTGATTCTGTATCTTTAGCCGCTCTCATCAAATTTAATGCTGTAATTGCTTGATTGTTTTGTCCAAAGCCTAATAAAAGCGCTTTATGACATAAAATATTAATCAGTCTTGGTATACCTCGTGAATATTTAAAAACCAATTGATTAGCTAACCAGGTATAATGTGTTTTTTGATTGCTTACAGCTTTTAGCCGAGAATTAACATATTGATGAGTCTGTTGGCGTGTTAATGATTTTAACTGGTAGCTAAAGACGATTCGTTGCTGAATTTGTCTGAGTTCAGGAAATTTCAGTGTTTTATCGAGCTCTGGTTGACCAAATAAAACGATTTGCAAGAGTTTATGTTGTTCTGTTTCTAAGTTTGTAAATAATCTTAATGTTTCTAACCCTTCTTTATCAAGCTGTTGGGCTTCATCAATAACTAATATAACTGAACCATATTTTTTATTAAGGTTTAATAAACGTGTTTGAATTCTTTGAGTGAGTTGATCTTCTCGGCAGGTATCTGTCATTCTAATACCAAGTTCACGTGCAACTGCAAATTTCAATTCTCTCGCTGAGAGTTTTGGATAAGGTATGTAGGCAACTTTTCTATTTTTTAAAAGCTGATTAATCAATAGGCGACAAAGCATCGTTTTACCAGTACCAACTTCACCTACGACTTTAATTAATGCTTCGCCGCTATTGAGTGCAAAATTTAAAACATTAATTGCTTCACTATGCGTTGCTAAAGGACAAAATAGCTCAGTATCCGGTGTTAAACCGAATGGTAGTTTTTTCATGGCAAAGCGATATAAATACATTTTTATTAACTTGGCTATTTACCTTTCAAAGCGCTTTTTAATTCGGTTAATTTCTTTTTGATTGAAACGTTTATCCACTAAGTTAGCTTTTAATAAAATCACTAATTCACTTTTTACAATCGACTCTCTGGTTTGTTTAAATAGTTCTCCTAATACAGGGATATCACCGAGTAGTGGCGTTGAGTTAACATCTGTTTGTACTCTGTTTTGCATTAGCCCACCAATAACAATCACTTGTTGATCGCTGGTTCTAACTATACTGTCTGACTCTCTGATATTGGTCAGTGCTAAAGGTAATGTGAATTGATCTTGTCCTAAAGTTAAAGTTTTTTTCTGATCATCAACTTCACTGACCACAGGGTGAATATGTAGAACAATTTCACCTGCTTTGTTAATTTGTGGTGTTACATCAAGTGAAATGCCAGAAAAGAATGGTGTTAAAGTAACATCTGGAGTAGTTGCAGTACTTGTACCTGTCACTGTTGTTGTTGAAACATCGGTAACAAAAAATTCATCACTACCAACTTTTATAATGGCCTTTTGATTATTTACCGTAGAAACTCTCGGAGAAGAAAGAATTTGTACATCACCTTGAGTTTTTAGTAAATCTATCGCAGCTTGAAAAGAGGTTGCTTGATAAAGAAAAGAAAACATTCCATTTAACGGAAAGTCACTAGCCTGAGTTTTGAGTAACTGGCCACTTTGTGAATATTTTAAATTAGCACCATCGTTAACGGTATTCATGCGACTCCAATCAATACCTGATTGAAAACCATCGGCTAGATTAACTTCGATTATTTTTGCTTCTAAAATCACTTGTCGATCAAGGCTTTCTTGAGTAATTCCTAAGTACTCTTTAATTAAACGTTGTGTTTTGGGTAATGCTCTTACAACAACAATACCGGCATGTGGACTGACTACAACATTGGCTTTTTCTTCATTTTTTATTATTAAGTTTAAACTTTGTTGTAATTCATGCCAAAAGTTAGCGTTACTTTCTGTTTTTATTTCACTGGAATTGAGCAAAGTTACACTGCTGCCTGAATCAGATTGATTATTTGATTGACCACCTGACTGGTTATTATTATTTTTGCCACTTGAAACGGTTTGACCTGCAATGCTAGTTCTTGAAGTGCCTTGACGTGATAAATTCAAGTAGTCAACAGGGTAAACTACTGTCATTGTTTCTGCCGAGGAGACAAAAAACAGGTTGTTCTTTTGTTCAATCATTAATGGATATATTTTTTCTAGTGCATGTAAAACTTCTGAAACGGTTACATTATTTAACTGAAGTGATATTTTTTCATTAACATCAGGACTTACAACCATGTTGTAATGGGTTGAGTCAACCAAACCAAGTAAAAAGCTCCTGGCGTCTATATTTTTTACAGAAACATCAAATCGGTCTTCTTCTAATTCAGGTTCAGAAATTGTTTCAGGTAATAAACTATTTAATATTTCTTGATTAGATATTTCTGAATAGTTGATTTGCTTTTGCTGTTCTTCAATTTCTTTTATTGCTTCAGCTGCAATTGAGGGTTTTTGCTCAGGGGCTGGTTGAAATGTTTCGCACCCTGATAGAAGTCCTGTGGTAAGCAGAAAAGAACTAATTGTAATTTTATATTTTATCATAATAACTTACTTTTTAATTTTATGAAATAACTTCAGCTGATGACTTCCTTTTGATGAGCGAAGAATAACTTTGTTAGTCGTTATTTTGACTATTTTACTACCTTTATAACTTTCACCAATTTTGTACTTTTTATCTTCAATAATAGCGAAGTATTGGTTTTTTTTATAAAAGATAGCTGTTAGAGGTTGTTTAACAATGGTGTTGTTATTAACTTTTTTTGTTTTTACTGTCGACATATTTAAAGGACGAGTAGGATCCTTTAACGCTAAATTAGGTAAAGAGAAAAGCAGTAATATTATTGTTAATGTTATTTTATCCACCAATCCATTTCCTGCTTAAGTTTAACGTTGATAAAACTAAGGTTACTTTTGATTTTGGGTAGTTATCAACAGTGTAGTTTAAACTTTCAAAAGTGACTTTCTGTTCCATATTTTCAAGTTTATGTAAGAATTTTTGTGTTTCTGAATACTCTCCAGTGAATGTTAACTCTATTGGGTGCTGATACATTTGAATTTTATTTTGTTGATCGTTTTCTGTTTCAAATAAAGGTATAGGTGTTTGTTTAATTATGGAAACAAGCGTTAGCCTTTTAGAATTAGTAATAATGCTTTTTAATAGTTGAGGCATCAATTCTGGTTTAACTAGACTAATTGCTCTATTTTCTAGCTCTTTTTGTGCGGATAAAATTTGTTTTTCTAATAGAACTAACTGCTTACGTTTGGGATCATTTTTTTGATTATAAATACCTGCATTAATTTCATTTTGACTTTGAATTAATTCTGCTATTTGTTGATCAATGGTATTATTGCTTGCCGATAGTTGATTAATTGCTTTTGCGTTGCTGCTGTACCAAAACAAATCAAATAGCAAAAATAGAAGCATTGCACAGCCAAATGTTATTAGTAATCTAATTCTAATCGGTAAGTCATCAAATTTGGTGGCTATATCTTTTAGTTTATTCTTCATGACTTAGCCTACCATTCATCAACGAGAAGTTAATCAAGCTACCATTATTGTGATCTCTTTCTACTTTAAGTTCATCGAAATGGCGTTTTAATGTGGCTGCCTCTTTTAACTGATCAATATAAATAGGAATAGCAGTAGATTCAGTTGAGCTTCCTTGTAAACTTAAACTTTGCTGATTTATTTTTATCTCGGTTAACCAAATTGAGTTTGCCGGTTGTTCTGAAAGTTGTTGCAATATTAAGCTGTAGTTTGTATGCTTTTGTTGTTTTGGATTGCCTACTTGTGAAAGAATTTTTCGATAACTATTTAAGCTATTTTGCTTACTCGCTAATAAATCATCAATAGAATCGACTTTGCGTCTATTGGCTAATTCCTTTTGCATACTAATAATTTTTTCTTGTAAGGTGGCTAATTCTTGTTTTTTTGTTTGATTTATTTGTTTTAACTTAGTTAATTGTGTTGATTGAATAATGCCTGAAGCAATAAATAAAATTAATAAAATAATGAATAATAGCGTTGCAAATCGAGTATCAAAACTCAGTGGTTTTGGACGGTATTCTTCTAAATAAAAATTGACTGATTGCATATTATGATCCCTGCCTCATTGCTGCACCTGTTTCTACTAAACTTGGAATAGGTTGGCTTGGATCACTTTGTTCGACCTGTGGGGTTACCAGGGTCACTTCGACTTCTGTAATCTGTTTTAATATATCGGCTAGATAGCTATCTTCTTCCGATGTTTTTTGAAGTAAAATATTGTCGACAGGTTTTCTAAATATTTGGCTAACGACATAGTCAAGAGTTCTTTGAGTTTCTAATAAAAAGCTTTCTTCTAGCGCTTCTTTGTCTTGTTCGAGGCTAAATTCTTGTGAGTGGGTATTGGGTAAATAACGCCCTTTTTTATGCCTGACAAAAGATAATTCATTACCATTATAGAAGTTAAAGACTAAACCATTGTTATCTTCTCCAATAAAGCCGACAATTTTGTTTTCATCTAAATAAGACAATAATGAGTGACCTACAGATAGCTCCTCTATATCAATTGTTTCCATTTCGAGATTAGCACTGGCTGTAATTTTTATGAGAGATTCTATAAAATTTTTCTCCACGACTACTGCAACAATTTGATTCGTTTGATTTTCTGATTGTTTAGGTTGGTAGTGACTCACTAAAACATCACTGAGTGATGATTCGATGAGATCTTTGATTTGCCACTTGATTGCCTCATCCATTTCTTTGGGCTGTACTTTTGGTGGATCAATTTGAAAAGTTTGATAATAGTCTCGGCTAAGCACCCAGCGACATAAAATATTTTTAACAGGAGTTTTTTTGCACCATTGCTCAATATTTTCTTTCAGCTCGTCAGTGTTATTGAATTCAAATTCTGCAAATGCTAATTGTATAAGTCCTGAGTTTGTTTTTTTTAGATGCTGAATACGGCATTTTTGCCCTGTAATGGCAATAATGACATGCTCTGCTGTATTCTTACGTGATATAAATTTCACAATATAATAAATATTCCAATAAAATCAATCAGTTAAACTGATTTTATGGTAAAATAAGCAACTAAACTCAATGGATGACCGTTATTGGTTGCGACTGAATAATATCACCTTCAATTCATCAGCCCTTTTACCCCTCAAACACTTACTTTAAAGTGTAGTAAATAATTAGAAAAAAGTAGTAAATATTTGAATTAATAGTCTTTTAAGGAATTTAGATGAGGAGCTTTTTCCATTGGGCTAAGTCAGTTATAATCAGTCCTTAATTTTCTAGTGGCCGTTTTTGAAGAGAGATTAATGGTCTGATTTTCCATTTGGGGAGTAAGATAGTGTTTAAATTGCGAGTTATATTGGTTGCATTTTTAGTGACTTTTATTGGAGCTGTTTCAGCCAATCATAAAAGTGATCATTCTGTTAAAGAACGTACAAAGCCTACAGGTAGTGTCTATAAAGCTGGAGATGATGTACCTGTTGCCAAGCCGGCTGTGGTTGAAACAACTGGAGCACGTGATGGGGCAACTATCTATTCTCAAAAATGTGCTATGTGCCATGATGCTGGGATTGCCGGTGCGCCAAAAGTTGGAGAAGCTTCTGCTTGGACCGATAGAGTTTCAAAGGGTGAGGAAGCATTATTCTCTAGCGCAATTAATGGGTTTACTGGAAGCCAAGGTGTTATGCCCGCTAAAGGCGGATGTGGTGACTGTAGTGACGAAGAAGTGACTGATGCCGTTAAGCATATGCTTGAATTGCTGAAGTAACACTATGATTTTATAGAATATAAAAGCCGAGTTCGTTCGGCTTTTATTTTTGATCAAGTAATTTCTCTAGGTTTTTAACGAGCTTTTGGCGAGCTTTTTTCAGAAGTTTCTGACTATCGTCATGTTTTTGCCAGCAGGCTCTTCCGTAAACTACCTTATATTTAATATCTTTACTAATAAACTCCATTTGTCGTTTTAGTGCAATGCTTATCTTCTCTTGTAAAGATTTGAGCGAATCTTCAGGCGTTTCTGGCAACACCAGTAAGTAAGAACCTTGATCGGTATGACCTATCATATCAGCCCAACGCAGTTGATCTGCCAGCGTATCTTTGACTGTTTGTAGCAAAGTATTTTCACTGACTGATTCTGGCAGGTGATAAAAAACTAAGTGTAGTTTGAGAATTGAGAGTGGGTTGTCATAACGACGGCTTCGGCTAACTTCATAGTCTAAAAACTCCACCCAGTTAGCTCTTTTAGGCAGTTTTTTAGTTGTTAATCTAGCAGCTGTCATACCTAGCTTGTCTTCTTTTTGACGTTCTTTTGTAAAGTAGTGGGCTTTTGCGCCTACTGGTTGTGTTAGGTCTTCGTGCCAATATTGAAATTTTGTATCACCATTATTATTAAATAATTGAACAAGTTGGGCATCTTTATCAACAGCTTCCATTGGTAGAGCAGGATATAACTGGCCAACAACTTGGGCTTCTTCTAATGAGGTGTCGGACAAAAAGCGCTTATTGCACCAAATGATTCTTTGATGAATATCGCATATTACGATACCTAAAGGTGATTTATCGAATAACTCTGTTTGATCGAATGACATAAAAAACTCAAATAATATTTATTTTGATACTCAAATTGCTTCTACAATATTATAGTCGTAGTCAGTAAAAAAAGCGTTATATTGTGACTCCTAAGGAAATAGATCCTAAACAGCTAAAATCACTACAAAAAAGCTTCACTATTTTAAGTGAAAAGCGATTGTTGCGTATGCTAGATAACTTTAACATGGCACAATCTGATTGTATTAAGTTATTACCACTCTTGTTTCATGTTAACCACCCAATGCTACCAGGGTATGTCGATAAATCAACTCCTTGTGGTATACCTAATTATTTTCCGTCCAATTTAGAAAAAAAAATAGTCAAAACAATTAGTCGAACTTTCGAGTTTAAGTCGCGTGCTTATCTTAAATTTGAAATAGCTGGCTTATATTTAATGGGCAGTACTGGAACATTAGGTCAGTCGGTTCATAGCGATCTTGATCTCTGGGTGTGCTTATCTGAATCGTTAGCTAAAGAAGCGTTTCACAAATTGTCAAAAAAAGCAAAGCTAATCAGTCAATGGATGGAAACCAAAGGCATCGAACTTAACTGCTATTTAGTTTTTCAAGATCAATTTCAAGATAATAGTAAGAAACAACTTGGTAAAGATAGTTGTGGAAACACTCAAAATTACCTGTTGCTAGATGAGTTTTATCGTACAGCTGTTTGGTTATGTGGACGTCAACCATTATGGTGGCTTATACCCCCAGGTGAAGAATATGACGATTATGCTTATCACTTAATTAATGAAAAAAGGTTAGAATCTGGTGATTGGATTGATTTTGGTGGTATTACCGAGATACCTGCCGCAGAATATTTTAGCGCCGCTTTGTGGCAATTATATAAATCAATAGAGTCACCTTATAAATCATCAGTAAAATTATTAATTTTAGAAATTTATGCGCGTTATTTTCCACAAACGGGGCTACTTTCAACTCAATATAAAGAACTAATTTATAAAGGGATAACAGATATTAACCAGCTTGATCCTTATTTTTTAGTGTTAGGGTATGCAGAAGATTTTTTGCAAAAGCAACCTCAACGCTTAGAGTTTTTAAGACGAGCTTTTTATTTAAAAACAGGAGTTAAGATTCATCTATCAAAAGATAACTCACGTAATTGGCGCTATCAACAGATTAAAAAATTAGTAGAAAGGTGGGGCTGGAAACAAAGTCGATTAGATTATTTAAATAATAGAATTAACTGGAAAATTAATTTTGTACTAAAAGAAAGAAGTGAGTTAGTTCGACAGCTTACACATTCGTATCACTTTATTTCAAACTTTGCCCGAGTACAAGGTGTATTAGATCAAGTCAGTCAGATTGAATTAGTTTCTCTAGGACGCATGTTATATGCTGCTTTTGAACGCCGTATTGGTAAAATTGATTGTGTTAATACTAAGATTGTAAAAAATTTAGTTGAGCCCTCTGTGACTATCGCTCAAAAAAATCAGGAGTGGAAACTATATCTTGGTGCTGTCAGTGCAGAAAAAATAATTATACATCACGCTGTTTATACTTCTGAGTCATTTTTTTCTATTTTAGCATGGTGTGTCTGTAATCAAGTAATTGATCGCCATTGTAACTTTCAGATCTATAGTAATGACTATTTCTTTAGTCGTTCTGTAGCCAGTGATCTTACCAAAGATTTACTTTCTCTAATTGGTAAAAAAAGTGTATCTTTCGAAGAGAAAGAGTTTGATAAGCCCGCTCACACGACTCAAATGGGAATTTACATTAACACTTCACAAGATCCACTAAAACTAGAAAAAGAGTCTGGCATATATAGTATTGGTGAAAAAGAAGATTGTTTTAATTGGGGACAAAATAAAATTAATTTATTACCCCAGTTTGATATTTTTTGGGTTAATAGTTGGGGAGAGTATGGTTGTAAAAGTTTTAGTGGTGAGTTTGCTTGGATAGCATTGTTTGTAGAATATCGCCATATTTTAATTGAGAACGATGATTGTGTCGCTTTTTTTAGTCGAAAAATACCAGACCTCATCGAATATAAAAAAAGAATACTTCAGTTGTTTAGACAGTGGAATAAATTAATGATAGATAGTTTACGTAAAAATAAATCAACACGCTATTTAATGTCGGTTGGTGATGGTTTTTTACGTATTGATTTTTATGGTAAGCAAGTGAGTTATAAATATTTTCATCAACCTGTTCATTTGTTACATAGTTTAAGTGAAAATTTTGCCAATGAAGTGAGGTTTCAACTAGATGCTAATTTAGATTTGCCCTCTACAATGAAAAAAGTCTTCAATAAGACGACACTTGCAGGGTATCAAATATATCTTTTAACAACAGCTAAAAAAACAGTTATTGCTCTTATCACCGATGGTTCTGGCTATGTTTATTATCAAGAACATCAAAGCATAGTATTAGAACAGTTAATTAATCATTATCAACAGTTTTTTGACTCTATTACTTGTCGTTTAAATTCACTGCATGTAACCAATGAGAAATCTTTATCGGGCAGACAGTTTTGGCATGCTGAAATTTCTTCTGCTAATAAAGCCGCTCGTTTTAAAAAAGTTAAGCCAACAGAAGGCAATATTTTTTTCAACTATTCTCCAATACAGGCTTCTGCTATATCTAGTGGTAAAGAGGTTATTAATTTTGACTTCTATATTGAACATGTAGAGTATCAATTTCGAGATTATGGTGAACTAGTTTACCGAAAGTTGGTTAAACATATTTTGGCTGAAAGAAAAGACAATCAAAACTATCCTATTTTTATTACCGATTTGGATTTATCTGCCATTTCTAGAGAGGCTACTTTTATGGAGTATTTAGAGTTTAAAAGACAAGCCGAATATAAAATTAATTCAGTATACCAAGGGTTTAAAAGTATTCATAAAAAATAACTTTTTAATTTTTGTTAGGGATACAATATGATATTAATTAATATATAGCTAAATCAGAAGTTAATGGAAAAAATAGTGCAATTATTTAGCTATAAATATTTGCACTGTACCAATCACTATTGAAATACCCGACGCAATAACTCTGTAATGCGCGCACTGGGATTTTGACGAATTTTAGCCTCTTCAATAGCGACTAGTGAAAATAGGCCGTCGAGTGTTTTTTGCATAATATAGTTTTCAATATTAAGGTTAGGCTTGTTAGTGAGTGGAAGAGAGTCATATACTTTTAACAATTTTTGGTAATCATTATAAAAGCCTACCGTATTCATCGAGCGAGTTATTATTGGCTGAAACTTTTGAGAAAGCTGTCGTTCTGTATTTTGTCTAAAGTACTCAGTAGCTGCATTCTGTTTGCCATTTAGAATCTTCCAGCCATCCTGGAGAGACATGCGCGAAATACTGTCAATAAAAACCGTCTTTGCTTGTGATGATGCTTGTTCAGCAGAACGATTGATTTGTAACTCCAATTGCTCTGCATATTGACCGAAACCAAATTTATTCAACGTCGCAGCAATATTTTGTAGCTGTTCTGGTAATGGAATATGGATTAATGGGTTATCACTGAAACCGCCTTTTTGGCTAGTTTGAGTAACGGTGTTAATAGTACTCACTTCTAGTGCCTGCTTGAGACCAGCGATGACGGTTTTTTCATCTAATGGCTTTTGTATTTGTTCAAGTGAATCTGTAACTTGCTTTAGATCGATAGTTTTGCAGCCTAGCATCAATGTGCAAGTAGTCAGTAAAAAACAAAACCTAAAGTTCATCATTAATTTTGAGATATAATAGTTTGTTGTGAGCATTAAAGGACTCTCTTGATTATAGAATGACTAAAATATTTATTATGATTTATACACGAGCAGAGTTTAGAACGATTGCTGCTGAATAGAAAGTGAGTATTGTTCTTAGTACGATTTTAAAAAGGTTAAAAATCTATTTTTGAGTAGTCGTACACTATTAAAGTACTAAACAATGTTCTTATTGTCTTTATTGATAGATATGAAAAAGGTTTGAATCAATCCATATAAGTAAGTGCAGGAGTGCAATCGCTTGCTTATTAATTAACCTCAGCTTGGGATAATTAACGAATATAAAAGCGCTAATTTAAACTAAAAGCAGATAAAATTGATGTTTTAATGGGTTTAAATCGTTCAAACCTATCGTTATATGAAGAAAACACATTGATTTCCTTTGAAAAATTGCTGAGAATTGATATTAATAATTTTAATGTAAATGAGCAGTTTAATGCGTTTTAAGCAATTAATTGCAATCAGCAGTGTTTTTTTACTGGTTGCCTGTGGTCAAAAGGGGCCACTAGTCTTAAATAATAGTGGGGCTAAAGTAGAGTCAAAACAACCTGTTGCGGAGCAGAAACCAAACCATAAGAAACCTTCAGCTAAAGAAGTGAAGGAGCACCAATGATTATTAGTTTCGCCAAAATGCATGGTTTAGGCAATGACTTTATGGTGGTTGATGCTGTCACACAGCAGATTTATTTTACTGAAGGTCAAATTCGAAAGTTAGCAGATAGACACCGTGGAATAGGTTTTGATCAATTACTCTTAATTGAACCACCACAACAACCCGATGTTGACTTTCATTATCGTATATTTAATGCCGATGGTTCTGAAGTAGAACAATGCGGTAACGGTGCTCGTTGTCTAGCAAGGTTTGTTAGAAATGTCGGTTTGACTTGGAAGCATAAAATTAGAGTTAGTACGATGAAGGGAATACTGAACCTACAAATTATGAGAAATGGTTTAGTTAGTGTTGACATGGGTGAACCTCAGCTTGCACCAGATAAAATTCCACTGAGATACGCAGAACAAGAAAAAAGCTATCATGTTACCGTTGAAGGCATCAGTTATGAATTTGGAGCTGTTTCTATGGGGAATCCGCATTGTGTGTTGACTGTAGACGATGTAGAAACAACTGATGTTGATAAAATAGGTGGCTTATTAACTGAACATAGCTTATTTCCAGAAGGTGCTAACATTGGTTTTATGCAAAAAGTCAACAACGAAGAAATTCGCCTTAGAGTTTATGAAAGAGGTGTTGGTGAAACGCAAGCTTGCGGAACTGGTGCTTGTGCGAGTGCAGTTGTGGGCCAATTACAGTTGCAGATGAATTGTAAAGTTAGAGTCTATTTGCCTGGTGGACATCTACATATTGAATGGCATGGCGCTGGCGAGACACTTAAGATGATGGGGCCAGCTGAACTGGTTTACCAAGGATTTATTGAATTATGAAGTTTTCAAACTCACAAGCACTAGAAGAAGGCAAAATTAGCCGTCTTAATCAATTAATGGAAGAAGCACAAGTTAAGAATTACTTGGCCAATAATCCTGATTTTTTATTGAAAAATCCACAGTTGTTAACTCATATGGAACTAAATCATGGGTGTGAGGCGGCAACTTCATTGGTTGAGAGGCAAATCAAAGTGTTACGTGAACGTAATCAGACAATGCAAGGGCAACTAATCGAAATGCTTCATGCAGCTCATAATAACGAAAAGCTACTGATTCAATGTAATCATTTTATGTTAGAGCTCTTGCAGGCTAAAGATTTGAAATCGTTATGTTTTAATATTAGGGCTTTATTGAAAAAAGATTTTAACATTGATGATGCTGCGTTAGTTCTTGTTGGTAATTATCATCAAGCCGAGCCGGCGCAAGTTTATGATGATGCTAGCGAAATTCGTGCGTTATTAAAGTGCCAATTCCCCGATAGTCAGCCGCTTTGTGGACGCTTAGAAATGGAGCCTAAAAAAGCATTATTTGGTGAACTGAGCAAAAACCTCGAATCATTTGCTTTGATCCCATTAGGTGAGGAGTGTAAACATGGGTTACTTGCATTAGCCAGTTCTGATGTATCTCGCTTTGCACCCGAAATGGGAACACTATTCATTGAGTTGATTGCTAATTTGGTTACTCATTTGACTAAAAGTTATGAGTCAAGCTAGCGAAAAGGAACTAATCGATAAGCAATTTGCTGATAGCTTAGTGCAACCTGTTGTTCTATTTTTAGAGCAGTTAGCAACACAAAAAAACTACTCTCCGCTAACTGTGCAAAACTATCGGCGTCAATTAATTAAATTGCTCTTATTTTTGCAATCTGAGTCTATTGAGCGATGGGAGCAAATTAAAACGATTCATATCAGACAGTTTTCAGCATTTAACCATCGAAAAGGGTTATCACCTAAGTCAATTGCATTAACATTATCTGCTTGCAGAAGTTTTTTTGATTATTTAATTATTAATAATCAATTAGAATTTAATCCAGCCAGAGGAGTTAAAGCGCCTAAAGCCCCTAAAAATTTACCGAAGACAGTCGCGGTTGATCAAGTTGCTGCCTTGCTAAAGGGGATTGATGTTGGTGAAGATATTGGTATCCGAGACTTAGCGGTGGCGGAATTATTTTATTCGAGTGGTATTCGTTTAGCAGAGTTAGTAAGGCTCAATATCGATGATCTTGATTTAGCAGAATCGAATGCACGAATTACCGGTAAAGGTCAAAAAACTCGAATAGTACCAATTGGTCGATTAGCAATAAAAGCCATTAAAGAATGGTTGAAAATACGTGAAGTGTGGTTGGTTTCAACTTCAGCTGATGCATTGTTTATCACTCAACAAAAAAATCGTTTAAGCCCACGTAGCATTCAAAAACGAATGGAGTATTGGGGAAAGTTTGTTGGCTTAAATGGACGTCTACACCCACATAAATTTCGCCATTCTTGTGCAACCCATTTATTGGAGTCGTCGGGAGATTTAAGAGCGGTTCAAGAGTTATTGGGGCATGCAAACCTATCAACAACACAAGTTTATACCCATCTTGATTTTCAGCAGCTAGCTGATGTTTATGATAAGGCACATCCTAGAGCAAAAAAGTGATGAGTAGTTTTAGTAATAAATTTAAAGTCATAAGTTTTGATTTGGATAATGCTCTTTATGATAATAGACCTGTGATAATAGCAGCTGAAAATGCCTGTAAGAAATTTTTAAAAAAAAAGTTCTTACAACAAAATGAAAAATTTGATTATCAATTATTTGGGCAGATAAGAACACAGATTATTGCCTCACAAAACCCCGCATTTGAAGATCTTAGCTTATTGAGAAAAACAGTGTTAACGAGATTTTGCGAGAAGCTTAATAATGCTGATGAAATTGTCGATGAAGCATTTAATGTTTTTATTGAACAAAGAACACAAGTATATATTGAGCCTCAAATTTTTCAGTTGTTAAAGTTGCTTTCAGAACATTATATTTTAGTTAGTATTAGTAATGGCAATTGTAATATTAAAAAAAGTTCAATCGGTCAGTTTTTTAAGGCTAATTACTCTCCTACTCAAGGTTTTAGGGCTAAACCACATCCTCAAATGTTATTAAAAACTATTCAGGATTTTTGCATTGTAGGTAATCAACTATTACACATTGGTGATTCTATTGAAAAAGATGGTGGTGCAGCTAAAAATGCGCAGGCAAATTTTTTTCATTTTAAACCTTTTGAAAAAGGGTATTTTGTAAAAGCTTACTGTAAACAGCTTTTACATTGGTTGCAAAATCATTAGCTAGACTTAGAGTCAATAAAATTAATTAGCTTTATTTTCTATTTGCTCTATTAATATCTTTTCTTCTTCTTTTCTGCAAGTGCTTGTTTCAGTTATTCATAAAAGTTAGCTATTGATAATAGTATCAATTTATATTTTTGGGTTGTATTCAATAATTGAATGAGATTATAGCTTAAATGTTAAATTGAAAATTATTTTAGTCTTATCGGAAAATTAATCTATGATAAGGCTTACAAATAATGAGATAATTTGTTCACATTAAGCTGTGTTTTCCTGAGGTCAATTAATATGAACTCTAAAATAAATCAAACTATCAATATTATTGTTTTTATTTTTCTATTTTTGCAGCCTTATTATTTGCAAGCAAGTGATAGAGAAAGGGCTAGAGATTTAGGTATTGTCACAGGGCATATGAAGCCAGGTAAATGGAATGCTATTACCGATGTTCCAGGTGTTATGGTTGGACAAGTTTCCTTAATTGATCCGTCAAAAAATATGCATACAGGGATCACGGCTATATTGCCTCACGCTGAAAACTTATATCAAAAAAAGGTTCCTGCAGGTTTTTTTCAAGCGAATGGCTATGGAAAAATGATGGGAACTACACAAGTGATAGAGTTAGGAGAATTAGAAACACCTATCTTGCTGACAAATACACTGAATGTTGCAGAGTCTGCTGCAGGAATAATTGAATGGACTTTGCAGTACCCAGGCAATGAAAAAGTTAAATCGGTGAATGCTATTGTCGGTGAAACAAATGATGGAAGAATTAACCAAATACGTGAACGTTATATTCGTAAAGAAGATGCGATAAAGGCAATTAAGTCTGCAAAGACTGGTCGTGTTGATGAAGGTAATGTTGGAGCAGGAAGTGGTACAGTTGCTTTTGGCTTTAAGGCTGGTATTGGAACTGCATCGAGACAAGTCGACCAATATCATGTTGGCGTATTAGTACAAGCCAATTATGGTGGCGACTTACATATCGCAGGTATTCCTGTTGGGCGTAAGCTAAAAAATTTACAAGCACAAAAAACAGGGCCTGATGGTTCAATTATGATAGTGATTGCAACTGATGCACCAATTTCAGATAGAAATTTGAATCGGTTAGCTAAAAGAGCAATTTTAGGCGTTGCAAGAACAGGTGGGGTAATGTCTAACGGTTCGGGTGATTATGTACTTGCATTTTCAACGGCAAAAGAATTAAGAAGAATTAAAAATAAATCTGTTCATTCTGCCTTATGGATTGCTAATAATAAAATGACACCTTTTTTTGAAGCAGTGATTGAAGCTACTGAAGAAGCCGTTTATAACTCACTTTTTGCTGCAAAATCTGTAGGAAAATACAGCGCAATTCCAAAGAAAAAAATCTTATCAATATTAAAAAAACATCAAGTGTTAAAAGCAAACTAATAGCTTGTCGGGAAGGCTGAAATGAAAAGACATATAACAATTGTAGGTGGTGGTATTGTTGGTTTATCTTGTGCCTATTATTTAAAACAAAGTGGATACGATGTGCGTGTTATAGATAAAACTGTAATAGGTAACTCTTGTGCTATGGGAAATGCTGGTTATGTATCACCAAGCCACTTTGTACCACTATCTTCTCCTGGTATGGTTGCTAAAGGTTTGCGTTGGATGTTTAATCCAGAAAGTCCATTTTATATTCGTCCTCGTTGGGATAAGCAGTTAATCGCTTGGTTGTGGCAATTTAATAAGCATTGTACAAATAAACATGTAAAAAATGTTGAGAAAACACTGCTTGATTTATGTTTTCGTTCTCATCAACTGTATGAACAAATTTGGTCAGATTTTAAAGAAAATTTTCAATTTAAAAGAAATGGTATTTATGTGTTATGTAATACCGATAAGGCATTAAAAGAAGAATTGAATGTTAAAGATGAAGCTAATTTGTTGGGGCTTAAAGCAATGCTGGTAACACCAGAAGAGTTACAATCCAGATTGCCTGATATGCAGTTTAATATTAAAGGTGGTGTTCTTTACCCTGAAGACTCACATGTTCATCCTTTGGAGCTTATGCAAAGCTTACATCAATATTTGTTGTCTCAAGGTGTAGAGTTTATAGAAAACTGCTCTATAGATTCAGTTGAAATTTCTGCTCAAAAAGTTTGTCAACTGGCGAATAAAGATAATGAGTTTGAAGTTGATGAATTAGTGATTGCCTCCGGTTCTTGGTCTTCATTAATTGGTAAACAATTAAATTTAAATGTTCCAGTGCAAGCAGGTAAAGGCTATAGTGTTACTATAGAAAAGCCTTGGCGTGTTGATACCCCATTTATTTTAAGTGAAGCGCGTGTTGCAATTACACCATTTGAAAAGCAAATTCGATTTGGTGGCACTATGGAGTTTTCTGGAATTGACTTATCAGTAAATCAAAGGCGTATTCAAGGTATTTTAAAATCAGTCAAAAAATATATTACAAATTTTGATATTGATGGCGTTGATACGACTAACGCTTGGGCTGGTTTAAGGCCATGCTCACCAGATGGTTTGCCATTGATTGGTAGACCTAAAAGATATAGCAACGTAGTATTAGCGACGGGACATGCTATGCTTGGCCTTACATTAGCTCCTGTCACAGGTAAGATTGTCGCTGATTTATTGTCTGGAAAAGATGAACCTACACAAAATTATTTAGACCCAGAACGTTTCAACTAATAATGATTAAATAAATTTTGTGTAAGTTAGTGAGCATTCGTTTAATATAATCTTGTTATGTAACTAACTATCTTTTGATAATTGATATAGCTCTAGAAGTTCCCAGAACCGAAACCATGCTTTTTCTGAGCTTCCAAGTTTATATTTTATAGCCTCAAGCGGAGCACGAGACATATTCGAGTGATACTTCAAACGCAAAAATTCGCCGAAGCTTTTGAGAAACTGAGTGTATTGCTTTTTTATAATTAATAAATACTTACCTAACTTCGTAGCGATGTTAAATCGGCATTTAATAAGATTTACTTCTAAGCTTAAAAATTATTATTTTAAACTGGGGTCCACTTGTTTTGTCTAGTTGTTTAAGTAAAAAGTTATTGGTTTACCATCTCAATGTACTTTTTCTATAGGAGCCAAAAAAGTAACTCCTACTACATAAATAATTAAGACAAAGATAATTACAATAAAACTAAAATTCATCAATACACTCGCAATCCACAAAGCTAGAGGTAGAGCGATCCAAACATATTTCAGTTTAGATACAGTCCACTCGCCATAACAGTGAGAGCATTTATCTGAGCTAGAAGTGAGCTCATAAAGCTTTTCCTGAAAGCTAATTGTCTTTTGATCACAATAAGGACATTTGTGCATAATTTTTCTTATTTACTTAATGCTAAGTTAATTTGTAGTACTTTTAATGTATCTAATTTTCAGTGTTTTGTTAGTGCTTTCTTTCGCATTTAACGTCGGTACCAACCATTATACCAATAATTTTGTCTATGTAGACATCTGAACCTGTTTTGGAAACTACTCCCCTTGCAAAGATACTGACAGATT
The DNA here is from genome assembly GCF_052495765.1 of Aliikangiella litoralis. The sequence continues at coordinate 101,340 of NZ_CP199292.1, forward strand.
GTCCTGTTGATACTGCTTGCTCAGCTTCCGTGATATGTAGTAAATATTCTTCGTTCGGAGTCCAGAAAGGAGTCAGTTGTGTAAGAGCATCGCAGAGCCTGAAAGAATCACCGCTCTGGTACAAATGCAAGAAATCAGTGTGCCAATAATATGCAAGCCATTTGTTCCACACAATTACTGACGCTACAGAAATTGCTATGATAATAGTTAATTGTGAAAATAACTTCAGAAGTCTTCCCTCGATTTGTGTACTAGAGCTTAAGTGAAAATTCAGGCATGTTTTTTGACTGAATATTTTTCAATTTCTGGTTAGGAGTCATTCTACCCGTTTGGAGCAAAATGAAACTCAAAACCTTTCTCCTTTAACGCGAGCAAATGTTCTACATCTTCATCGTAGTCGGTATATCGACTAACGAACTTGCGCAAAGCATTTTCATCAATCTTCGAATTATCTATTTTATGCTGGTTGAAATCCCAGCCATTAGAAATCCCTAAACATTTTGCAAATTCTAATCCTACGGTCGTACCTTCACCAATTCCGAAAAGTGTAAGATTGATAATTGCTCCTTCTTGTGTTTCTTTATAGTCGCTTTCACTGTACTCGAGATGATTTATTATGTCTTTTGTGAAAGGGCCAATCGCAATTACTTCCGCAAACATTCCCATGTTCTTTAGTACTCCTAACGTCTATTATATGCAGTAAAGACAGTTAATCCCCACCACGTTTTTAACTTTTCTCACTATTTCATGAGTTTACATTAAAACAGATAGTGGAAAACACTATTTTATCCAGCAATATATTAAGTTGGGTGTTTTTGTTGGCGGTGCTGGTGTTAGAGTTGTTGATGAAGAGAAAGGTAAAATGACTACACAAAAATTACAAATGGCTAAAAAGACCGACGTAGTAAATAGTCTTGAGCAAGTGAATAATAGTAATTGCACGCGAGTATTTTCCTCGCTTTAAAATAAGTATTTTATGATGATAAAACTACTTATATTGCCATTCGTTCAAAAAAGCTTTCGTTAAATATTGCATAACCAACTTAATTCTCTCTACGTTACGCAAATCTGGATGAGTTAATACCCATAAATGGCTGGTGCGATCTTCCTTAATGGGAAATAACTTTATTAATTCTGGCCGAAACTGATCTTCAGGTAAAAATGCTAAGCCATGACCAGATTCCACCAGGTAAGACATTGCGGTTAAGTCGTCACAACGTGTAATCACATGATCGGCTAAATATTTTTCTAGCCAAGTGAATGCAGGTAAGCGAGATAAGGCTCCTGATGCGCCAATTAAAGCGTGTTTGGTTAGCTCATCAATATTATTGGGTAAACCAAATTTCTCCTTATATTTGGGGCTTGCAAAAACACTCCAATTCAGTGTTGCTACCTGTCTACCAACCAAATGATCGGGTGGCGAAGGTGTTGCACGAACGGCAATGTCAGCTTGACGATTAGACATATTAAATTCTTGATTACTAACTAATAATTCAATCCGTATCTCAGGATATTTGAGGTTAAAATCAAAAATATAGCGAGCTAAGTAGCGATAGGCAATGTTGTTTGGGGCGGTAATCTTAACAATCCCCTTGGGTTGAAAATCTTTACCAACAATATAGCGATTAATACCATCAAAAGAGTTTTCAATGTTTTGTGCAAGATCAAGCAGCTCATACCCCAATGTTGTTAATTCATAACTATTATTAATACGCTCAAATAGCCTACCGCCTATCTCTTTTTCAAAGGCTTTTAGTCGCCTGAAAATAGTTGAGTGATTAACATTGAGTTCATTAGCTGCACCAGATAAAGAGCCGCGACGAGCAATTGCTAGAAATATTTTTAATAAATTCCAGTCCATTTTATTCCTTGTTTGCATTGTTGCAATATTATTTTGCATATATTGCCAATTAATTTGCAGCTAAGCAATATGCATAATAGAGAAAGACTTAATTCAATAGGAATAATTATCATGAAATACCAACTCAATTCAGATATCAGCATATTTATCTTACGTACCTCTCTTGCCGCAGTACTATTAACACACAGCGTGTATCTTAAAATGTTCGTATTTACTTTGGCTGGCAACGCACAATATTTTAGTTCGATAGGGTTACCAGAAATATTGGGATATATTGTTTTCGTTTTAGAAGCTATTTCTGGTTTCGCATTACTATTAGGCTATAAGACCCGCTTTTTTTCTGCGTTTATTGTACCTGTTTTGTTTGGTGCTACTTGGGCACACTCTGCAAATGGTTGGTTGTTTAGCAATTCGGGAGGCGGTTGGGAATATCCGTTATTGTTGAGTGTAATGGCTATTGCACAAATTGGTTTAGGTGATGGGAAATATGCGATTAGTAACTATCTTCAATTAAAGCGACAACTAGCTAGCCAGTAGGAGGTGTTGTGATGAAATCACAAAATTTACATCTTATTGCTCATGCATTATGTCCTTATGTGCAACGCTCAGTTATCACTTTAAAAGAAAAAAATATCACTTACAGTAGAACTGATATTAATTTAGCTAAAAAGCCTGAGTGGTTTAAGCAAAAATCTCCTATGGGAAAAGTGCCTATCTTATTGGTTGATGAAAAACATACATTGTTTGAGTCGGCAATTATTTGTGAGTATTTAAATGAAGTTACTCCCGGATCTTTACATCCGACAGATAGTTTTGAGAAAGCCCATCATCGAGCCTGGATAGAGTTTGGTTCAAACATATTGAATAATATTGCCAGTTTATATAATGCAAAAGACAAGTTACATTTTCAAAATATTCATACTGAAATACAAGGTAAGTTTAAATATGTTGAAAATGAGTTAAGTGGCCGTTCCTTTTTTTCAGGAGAAAAATTTCATTTAATCGATGCTGCTTATGCGCCCATTTTTCGATATTTTGATGTATTTGATACTTTCACTCATTTGAATACATTTAGCGAGCTACCAAAATGTTTATTGTGGCGTAATGCATTAAAACAGCGGCAATCTGTTCAACAGGCAGTATCGCAAGATTATTCTGAATTATTAAAAAGTTTTTTAGTAGAGCGTAAAAGCTACTTATCAAAACTTATCTAAAAGAATATGGTAGTGGTAGCTAGTTAAATTTAAAACGCACAGGTTCTGTGCGTTTTGTTGTTTTTTAGAAATAAAAAGCTAGAAGCTGTTTTATTTTGATGTATTGGCTGAGTAATTAAAGCAATTGAAAAAGATTGCCTATAAGACTCCTCAGATTGCTTTTTAGCTTCCGGAAATGTGATTACAGTTCTGGATGGTGAAACACACACTCAGGAAGCACCTTGTAAAATAACTGCAAAGTCCGCTCCATTATTGTTAGTATTTGTCACTTCTATAACTGTTGCTCCATTAATTAGTTCTCCTGCATTTATATTCGCCACCGCCATACTATTGATTTATCTGGTTTAAAAGACGGTACTAAAATATCCAACACTTCATCTTTTTCAGTTACCAGCTTCCATTCTTCAGATTCAATGAAATACATGAAAGGCTCCATTTCGATAGCAAGTTTATCCAGATCAGAAGATATATTGATCAAGTGTTCTTGATCTATGAGTTCACTTTCACGGATAGATAAATCAAGAAAGGTAAGCAGAGCAGGATCTTCAATATCCTTATTTTGAGCAAAGCTACCCCATAAATTCAAAAAATCTTGATCTGTTCCTTCTATGGAACCAACTTCAATTTCTTTGTACTTAAGTAAATACTTCATTGGATTAAAAGAGCATAATGTCCTGTTAATAGGCAAACTATTGTGCGGTATAAATTACTCCATGATTAAGTATCTTGTCACTTGGGTTTGCATTATTAAATGATACTGGAATGGAAGGACACTTCTCACTAGCTTCTTTTTTAAAACATCTGTCATTGATTTCAAAAACTTCAAAATGCAAATGAGGGGTTGAACTCATCCCTGTATTTCCGCTGTATCCAATAACATCACCTTGATTTACAAATTCTCCCAATTCAACAGCAACACCAGCGTTAGTCAGATGAACGTAGTACGAAAAAGTATTATCTCCATGAGCAATTATTATATGGTTAAAGTCATTATTTACGTTATTTCCATCAAAAAAACGATCTTCAATAGAAACGACTTGCCCTGAACGAGCAGTATGAATAGGAGTACCTATATCCATAATAAAATCAAATGCAAATTGTTCTTTACTTTCTACTGAATGAGTGCCGAATGTGCAATTTCCCTGCCTTAGTTCATAACCTTCACCAACACCAAAGGGTAATTTATATAATGATTTTTCAGGCTCAATAAATCGAAATGCATCTTGTGATATACAATTTACATCAATTTTAGCGGTCATTGAATTACATGATATGAGAGTGAATAAACTACTTATTACTATTAAAACCCTTTGATACATACATTTCCTAGTTTGTTTGCCTAACGCTTATTTAATTTGTTCAGCACTTCTTTTCGTGCTGAATCAATATTGAAATCATTGTGTACGCCCGACATGGGTATTAACTAATGAGGTGCAAGTCCTCTGTAGGAAAATCACCGTCGAACACTTTGATGTAATTAGACGATAACTACTAGTGAATGGCAAGGGCTAATCTGTGAGGAACGGTCCAAAGGAAGCCGCTAGCAAAACTGCGAGCTAATGAACAAGAACATCATATGAGGCGTAGGCTGAAGGCGAGTTGGCACAAGACGACGAAGCCATGTGATTTAACGGCCACCGTAAATGATGTAGTTGCGCAGGGAAAGTTAATATTCTTATTCGGGGAGATCTGAAAGACACGCGTCCTGCGCTAACGCTGCGGAGGGTACCAGTGAGAGACTGGTTGGTCAACTCTTGGCGCTTCGATTTGTTGCAATCGAAAGCGAGCAAATCAGCAGCAACCCAGCCTAGTGCGGAAGCGCTATTTCAAGAAATTGAAATGGTGATCTTTCAGAAGTCAGCAGAAGCCATAGTAGTCAAACGCTTACCGTAATGGGTATGACACGGCGAAGGGCTGAACATTTAACCTAAGGAGGAGTCATGTCTCACTTGAACAATTCAACTACGCCGTCCGGCGATTATCTTGCGCAGCGTGCTGATGTGCAACCAGCCTTAAACAACAATCTATTCGATGATATATTAGCAGCACACAATCTCAAGCGGGCTTGGAAACAAGTTCGTGCAAATAAAGGTGCGGCTGGTGTCGATGGTTTGCAGCTCGATGACTTTATTGATTGGTCGAAACAACACTGGAAACAATGTGAAGCTCAATTAATTAATGGAAGTTATCGTCCTAGTCCTGTCAGACGTGTAGAGATTGATAAACCGGATGGCGGTAAACGTCTTCTCGGGATCCCGACTGTTCTCGACAGAGTTATTCAGCAAGCTATTACACAAATACTCTCACCGATATTTGAGCCAACCTTTTCAGAAAATAGTTTTGGTTTTAGGCCAAACCGAAGTGGTTGCCAAGCGGTCAAACATGTTCAAAGGTTGATTAAACAGAAACGGCGTATTGCTGTTGATGTCGATTTATCCAAGTTCTTTGATCGGGTTAACCATGATCTGATGATGTCAAAACTAGCTGTTCGTATTCGGGACAAAAGGTTGCTGGCATTAATTGGTCATTATCTTCGAGCGGAAATTATGGATAAAGGAAAACTATTGCCAAGCACTGAAGGTGTGCCGCAAGGTGGTCCACTCTCACCCTTGCTGTCGAATATTTTACTCGATAGTTTGGATAAAGAACTGGAAAATCGTGGTCATCAATTTGCTCGTTACGCTGACGATTTTATTATCTTAATGAAGTCAAAGCGTGCTGGTGAAAGAGTACTTGCCAGTGTTTCTCGATATCTTGAAAGCCGCTTAAAGTTGGTGGTAAACCCCGATAAAAGCCAAGTAGTTAAAGTGAGCCAAAGTCAGTTTTTAGGTTTTACTTTTTCCAACGGTAAAATCAAATGGCACCCGAAAACGCTACACAAATTTAAGCAACAAGTGCGTGTTCTGACAAACCGAAACTGGGGCGTCAGTATGCATTATCAGTTGCATAAATTGAGTTTATATCTGCGTGGTTGGATTAACTACTTTGGTATCGCTAACGCTTACCAAGATTGTGTCGATCTTGATCACTGGATAAGACGCAGAGTTCGAATGTGTTATTGGAGACAGTGGCGAAAACCAAGAACTAAGGTCGCCAATCTATTAAAACGTGGTGTCAGGCTCCAAGCGGCTGTTGGTTGTGGGATCACAAGCAAAGGCCCTTGGCGTAGTTCCAAAACACCGGGTATCAATCAAGCAATTGGTAACGATTATTTAGTTAAGGAGGGGTTATATTCGTTGAGAACAGGATGGATTAAAGTTCATTACCCTAACGGGTAAGTTAAGTGAACCGCCCTGTGCGGAACCGCATGCAGGGTGGTGTGGGGGCTGGAGGTTAGAGACCTCCGGCTACCCGATTATATTTCATTTACAACACTTGAGGATATCGTTACAAGATTCTTGAATTCTTTCACTCTTATCCGACTTTAACAACAGTAAAAGTTGAATCAGTTCTTCATCGTACAAACTTAGCCTTGGCTCGTAATTAAGAACGATACATCTTAACGAGTCTACAGCATTTGCTCTTGGAACATAATCTTTATCATTCATTCCTTTTTTTATTAAAGCAAATGCCTCTTTATAAAACGGTTCAGGCTTAGAAATAGAGCCTAAAATCTCAACTTTAGTTTCAGAGTCACAACTATCATATATATCAAACAATATTTCTATTGCTTCTTTTGTTGGAGGGATTCTAGGAGGTCGTCTCACTGGAGCGTTCCAATCAGCAAACCCAGACCAAATCATCCTCAGAGCGCTAATCCTTTCCCGCCTTCTTCTTTTCGAATTCAGATTAGATATTAATTGGAAAGTCTTATTTTCCAAATAAGTCTGTTGCTCTTCCGCTGATAAATGTAAAGGAGGTATTGGCTTCATTATTGGTAAATATAACATCTGATTGAATGCAGTTAATCTCATTAATATTCAAACAACCGTTTAACTGCATTTCGACTTTTTAAATATTATCAAATACTTACCTAACTTGACTGCTATGTCAACTCCGTATTTAATAAGATTAACTGCAATTAAATACAAGTGCACATTTTATTTCTTTTCAAAATCAATGAGTTATAAATATTAAGCTTCTCAATAACAAAAACATTGGGTTGTGCTACTTGTTTGAGTTGTATAAAAGCTATCACTCTCTCATTTCTACACAGTACTTAGATTTCTTCGTTTGAAATGCGCTCCCATACTCCATAGCTCGGTAGGCTGGGTTAGCCAAAGGCGTAACCCAGCGACCAATGTATCAATTAAAACAAGTATTCAACCGATAAAAATAAATTGTTAACAATAAGATATTTCGAAACATCAAAAGATAAAACTATCCTTAACCATTAGCGAACAGAATAAGTACTTTTATTTAATCACAATAAATTGAAAGATAAACGGTTGGGTTACGCTTTCGCTAACCACAACCTACTTGAGCCCAACGTACTATAGTGACTATTTTAATAATTACTTAACCTTACCATCGTTTCAATACAAAATTAAATTTACTGTTCAATATTTGATTATGTTCTACATCCATTTGACACTACTGAACTTGAAATTTTGCTAGTTTCACAAATAGAAACCAAATTGCAATTCGAAATTGTTTGTTTCCCAGATAAGTCCGGCCGAGGGTTTTTCCACCGACCTAAACACTCCAAGTAATCATATTCACTTAAAAATTTTATTTCTACACCAAAAAACACACGATGGTAACTCTGAACGCCAGAATTCAGATCAATCACCCAAATTATTCGAGAAGTAAAAAGCCCGATAATCACGATTAGACTTAAAACTAAACTTATAAATTTAATTTTCAAATTCTTCTTAAACATAAAGTCTCGCTAATAAGTTCGTAGTGACTTTCTAATTTTAGCGCATGGTTTTGTATTTTCATTGTTTGATGCATGCATTCAAGTACGGAGTTTTAATATCTAAAGATTTCACGTATTTTTCAAACTGAAGCCTCAGATCATAAATCAATTTAAGCTGAGCTTTATTTGGCAATGGCGATAGGTTTGGTAGAAAATACAGCGCCATTCCAACTTTCTCAGGATTTGTATGTATTTTGCCTCTGAAGAAATTAATTACTCTTTTATGGCCAAGCCCAGCAACTACTGCTTTTAAATAAGAATTCATTGAACTAGGATTGGCTCGCTCGATTGAAATTTCTAAAATATTCATTAAGTGATTTCTACTAAGAGTCACTTTATTAGCCAATACTAGCGCAATAGGTTGCACCGAAATAGTATCAGCATCTAATGCAGACTTTATATAGTTCCATCGTTTAGATTCTTCTAAAGATCTTAATTCCCTAGCAATAGCTTGCTCTCTTTTGGTATCTCTTGGCAATGATGCGAGTTCTTGAGGTTTTATCATAGTTTAATTATTAGACATAATGCCAAGTTTTTAATTTTTTAGGATTGAAGTAGCCCGGTAGGCTGGGTTAGCCAAAGGCGTAACCCAGCGACCAATGTATCAATTAAAACAAGTATTCAACCGATAAAAACAAACTGTTAACAATAAGATATTTCGAAACATCAAAAGATAAAATTATCCCTAACCATTAGCGAACTGAATAAGTACTTTTATTTAATCACAATAAATTGAAAGATAGACTGTTGGGTTACGCTTTCGCTAACCACAACCTACTTTAACCCAATGTACCGCGGTGCAATTAAATACAAGAGCACTTTTTATTCCTTTTTCAAAATCAATGAGTTATAAATATTAAGCTTCTCAATAACAAAATTATTGACCATAACTACTTACTTGAGTCGTATCATTTAACACCGTTATCAAGAAGGATAATGAGAAAATGAAAAGAAATTTCAAGTTTGTGGGTGGCTGTCCAATTTTATTTTTTAATTTTTATATAGTGAACTTTTTCAGTAACACCGTCACAACTATTAACCAAACCAATATCAACTTTTTTTCCTGCCATCATAGCTGCTAAAGCTACACTAAGTAATTTTTCTGAATGTGCATCATCGCTTCTAATTAATACGGCTTTTTTACCCCAAATTGAGTTGGTACAGTTATTTGGAGAAGCATACTCAGATTTTAGGTAAACAATAGTTAATGCGTCAGCTCCATACTGTTGTACTTGGTCAATTTCTTTATCAAATAAAGTTGCTGCATGAGCGTTTATCGATAGGAAAATAACTATAAAAGATTGAACTATTTTTTTCATTTTTACTCCTGAACTATTTAGTAAGTATATTTATTAATGCCTTGCTATGGGGCAACTGAAATTCTGTGCAGGTTGTTCCTCAGAGGCCAAATTTTTTGGCTGGAGTGTCTTGAGATAACTTTAATGCCAATTGGTATATATCTTGTCCTAATCTGAACCCTGTAGCACGAAGTTTATCTAGGTATGGCTTTACTGATTGGATATGACCTTTTTTCTTTGCTTCAAGCAAAACACCAACCATTCCAATAATATTACGCCCGAGCTTTTTTGCTATATTGCGTCCGGCTACTTCATCCATAATCAAAACGTCAGATTGAAGCTCAAGTGATAAAGCAATCGCTTCTGACTCGCCTAAGTCCAAATGTTTAGTGAGTTTATTGGCAACAGTCTAATTTTTAATTAAGTATTTGTAAAGTCCCTGGTTGCGTTTTCTTGGCTTGAACCAGTTCAGAAAACACAGCTTCTGGAATAAGTATTTCTAGGTAGAGTTTTTGTAATAGGTCGAGAGAGCCTATTTTTGCAAGATGAGTAATTGCGGTGGTATCGCTGACTACAATCTTATTCATTTTTTATGTCCTTATAAATCGTTATTTTTAATATCTTCGATTAGTTCATCTACATCATAATTTACCGATTCACCATTTTTTGAAAGAATTGTGTGGAAATCAAATTCGCTTTTTCCAATTAATTTACCTGCTAATGAGCCATGAATTCCTTTATATTTGTAAAGTGCAATTGCAAGTAGCTCAATTGCTTCATTTTCATCAACACCTATTTTTTCCATTAATGAACTATCAATTTCAATTTTCATAAAATCTCTTGGTTTTATTTATGTTTTTTGGGCATATAATCTGAAAATTAGGCCATCCATAACTTTTATTAATGAAAAAAGTCGAGGTGCTAGCTTACTTTTTAGAGCTTCTCATTCAATTAAATCCTCATACCCCAACTCTTCTAAGTAATCTTCAATCACATCGCAAATTTTCTCTGCATCTGTAGTGTGAATTGGCTGGTGAAGAACGATTACATTTTCTTTTGCATCTGTGGCGATTTTCGCGCACATTGAATCGAGAAAGGTTAACACATCTCTTGCTTCTGTCTCATTATCGACAGACTCCTTTTTAAGAATAGATAGGACACTTTCGTTCTTAAGCTCTGCTGCATAGTGAAGCATTATATCTTTTATTGGCCTGTGTATATTTATCATGGTGCAACCCTCATTCTACCTATCTTTTCCATTTTACCAGCCCGGTAGACTGGGTTAGCCAAAGGCGTAACCCAGCGACCAATGTATCAATTAAAACAAGTATTCAACCGATAAAAACAAACTGTTAACAATAAGATATTTCGAAACATCAAAAGATAAAATTATCCCTAACCATTAGCGAACTGAATAAGTACTTTTATTTAATCACAATAAATTGAAAGATAGACTGTTGGGTTACGCTTTCGCTAACCACAACCTACTTGAACCCAACGTACCGCGGTGCTATTAAATAAAAGTGCACTTTTTATTCCAAGTAAAAATGAGTTAACGTAAAGCAACTGAGAAAACCACAATTTAACACTAGTTCATAAAAGTTAAAGATGTCCTCGTTTAGTACTTATCTTCTTAAAGTTTTATGCATTATCTATTTCAGTATTCCACTGTTTTTCGTAGCCTGAGCTTTCTAAATACCCACCTAATGTGTTATAAAGTTTTTCGGTCCAATACTGAGAGCTTCCTGAGCAAGGTAAATGAATATTGCCTTCTGCAGATTTATTAATCATTTCCCAAAAAAATTGGCTAAGAATAGTTGCTTCTTCGCCGGAGGTAACAACACCTGCCTTTAGAATTTTTTCCGCCTTAGTATTGTTGAGGAGAGCGGCAAAGTGTAGCGCTACTATCTTTTCTTCGTCATAGGCATATTCAATCATAATACCCTCCTTGCATCTTTTATTATAGACATTCGATGTGCAACTATCTTTAGTTTGTTCACTAGTTGAAGTAGAGTCATTGGTTCAGTAATTGTAAGCAAAAAATGCCCCTTTTTCTTTTTGTCAGGCATAAATTTCATATGTTGGGGCAAATCAGCCTTTTCAAGTACCCAGTATACATTTATTGATGCACCTTTATTATGCTTTTCTTTCATTTTATAAACACCTTTAAGGTGCTGCCAGTTTGAAGAAAATGAAAGCCCCATTTGATCATGAGGTAGCACCCATTTTTTATCTTCTGAGAAAAACCAATCATTTTCTCTTATGCCTTTTAATAGTACATCGCCTTTTTGAACATCTCTCTTTCGGTATAATGTCGGATGGCTTAAGTTTCTAGTTGGCCTCGCTAAATACCCTTCATATATTTTTATTTTTTCTCGAAGATCCTCAACTGTTTTAAATTGTTCCATGGATTATTAATTTTTTAGGGTTTAAATAATGATCAAATACTCACCTAATTCAACCGTTATGTCAACTTAGTGTTGAATAGATTTAATGACGATAAAAATCGATTTTCATTTTCAAAAACGCATAAAAAACCACGCACTAATATCCAAAATATTAACGTTGTTTTTTCCTATTTTTTCTTAGGTTTTTACTGCTTTTTTATGATAGTATTTCTCCTGCAATCGACTGCATTCAGTCGGTCATTTTGCAGGAGCTGAAATGTTTGAATGGCATTTTTTTCTGTTTGTAAAAACAGGCGCAAGAAAATAAAGTTTGAACGATTTATCAGTTGCAAACTAAAACCATTAACTTAAAAGTTAGTTGGCCGTTAGACGCCCCGGGCAGTAGTTGACGCTACATACCCAGGACTAGGCCACAGTCACTCTTGGGAGTAACCATGACTTATCTTTATTATAAAGCTTTGTCGCTAGCAGCGCGAGCCCAGTTTTTCAGACACCTTAGGTGTGTTTTCATTATCACTAGTCTTCATACCTTGCATTTAACCTTTTGTTTCTTAAAGAAAAAAATCATTATCTAGTCCTATTTTAACCAGTTTTAGACGAATTGTTTGATATTTGAGATATTCAAATTAAGCATTGTTGTGCCTAAAAAAGCCACCAGCAACCTTAAACAATCCGTCATAACCCAGTTTGAGAAGCTGGGTAAGTGCATGGTTAATGGGACCCAATGAATGATATCGAGTGCAAAAAAAGAGTCTTCTCTTTCTGGTCAGTTGAGCAAATGGCTTTACCTGCTCATAAGCCGTATGACCAGTTTTTTAAAATCACAACCGAAAACTGTTAGCAAAAGAAACACAAAAGGAATTCAACAAATGCAATTACCACCCAATGATTTTTTTAATCAAAAACAATCACAAAAATCCATTGAACAACTGCTTATCGATGCCAGAAACTTATACGGGCTTTCAGGTGAACTGATTGGTATATATTTACCCAACTTTAAAAACCCCCAACAACAATACCAACTGTTTTCACTCATTTGTAACTTCTTTCAAATGGAAAAACGTTTTAACTTAAAACTGATTGAAATGAATATTGATGTATTCAACTACCAATACAACACCGACATGCTATTTAACACGCCTTTAGTCAAATACGATTTAATCAGTAGTGTGAATCAGTTTTTAGAAGCGGTGCAAACTGGAAAACAACCCCTCGTTGTTCGTTCACCCAATCGAGGGCGTTACTAATGAGTCAAAAAATATTCTTTAAGCAACAAGAAATTAAAAATGTTTTATTAGAAAGCCGAGAGGTCATGGATATTACCGCCCACTTTTTATGCGCGTTACTAAAGTGCCAATTTAACCACGACCAACAAAACCTGATTTATTCACTGTCGCTCAGTTATAACCAGATGGAGCAGTTGATTAATGATAGCCTTAAAACCAATTTTGATATTGATATGTTTGATAAAAATCATCAAACCATTTATTCCAATATTAATAAAGAGTTAAAAATAAAACTCGAACAACTGGCGGAGCAAATTAATAGAAGCGCAACAGAATAACCATTACGATGATTTAAGCGGAATAAATAAAGCCTCAATTAAATAACAAACTAATTGAGGCTTATTAAGCGGTTATTTTTAGAGTAGGTTACTTCTTACGGATCCCTTCAATTTGAAGATCCATTAAAACTTCAGATGAAGAACCAACATTAGGAATACCAAAATCTTTTAAAGTGAGTACTGTTGTGCCAGAAAAACCAACACGATATCCACCCCAAGGATCTTTACCTTCACCAATTTTTTCTGCATCAATCGTGATACTTTTGGTGACACCGTGTAAAGTTAAATCGCCAGTTATTGCTAACTGATCATTGCCTTTATCGGTTACTTTTTTACTAACAAACTTTGCGGTTCCAAATTTACTGACATCGAGGTAATCGCTACTTTTTAAATGCTTGTCTCGCTCCGCATGATTTGAATCAATGCTAGTGGTATCAATATTAATGGCAATTTTAGAGTCTGCGACTTTTTTGGCGTCGTAACTAAATTCTCCTGAGAACTTATTAAAACGACCAGTTAACCACGAATAACCTAAATGTTTAATTTTAAAGTTAACAGAAGCGTGCGCGCCGCGTGTGTCAACGGTATAGTCTGCGGCAGATACGCTAAGAGATAAAGCGGCTGATGCAACAAGGGCTGTGAGTATTTTCTTCATTTTCTTCTCCGGTTTAATTAATCATTCTTTTTAAAGTGTTATCTTTATCAACAAAGTGATGTTTTAGAGCTGCGGCTGCATGTAAGACGACAAGCCCTATTAAAATGTAGGCGAGCCATTGGTGAAAAAGCCCAGCTATGTCCTCTTGATTTTCCAGTAGTGTGCCAATAGATGGGAGCTCAAACAAGCCAAATACTGAAATGCCTCTTTCATCGGCAGTTGAAATCAGATAACCGCTGATGATGATGGTAAAAATTAAAATGTAAATCAGTAGGTGAGTGGCTTTAGCTAATTTTTGCTCTATTGGTTTGTGGCTTTTTAAGCCTTCTGGCGGAGGCGACAAATATCGCCAAAAAATCCTGAAAATCATAATAAAAGCTAATATGATGCCAACGCTTTTATGGTAATAAGGCGCATCTTTATACCATTGATCGTAATAAGTGAGTTCGACCATCCAAATACCTACCGCAAACATCCCCAATATAACCGCTGCAACCAGCCAGTGTAAGGATTTGGAGACAATGCCATACGTACTTGAAGTGTTTTTATACATATTAACCACCGTAAATTAACTGAGTCTATACGTTATATCAAAAAAGCGTGATTGATAATCATTATTTTTTGATTAATTGTGTCTAAATTTTGAATTATTCATTTTTTAACCTAATTATCTGATTTTATTAATAAAATATCTCTTTCATATATATTGCTTTTTACTATCAAAGTAAACCAAATATAAATCTGTATGAGATGGATAGAGGTGTAAAAGCGTTTAAGCGTTAATACTGCTTGTCACTGAAATTACATTGAAGTGTCACAGACTAGCCACATAAGGTGAACACACTGCTTTTTCTAATCGTTAAGCAGGGGATAATAAAATGAATATACCTAAAATTTTGAGTCGAGTTTCTTTGATATCAACAGTGCTTTTAGGAGTGAGTCATTTAGCTGTGGCTAAAGACTATGCAAACGAAAAAAGTATTCCGTGGCACCATAAGGCAAAATCTGCTCAACTTGGGCCAAGACCTTATTATTTAGTTGATGATATGGATGTTGGAAAACTTAAAGGACAGCTGCAACGTTGCTCGAATAAAACACGGTTTAGAAAGACCGACTTCTCAATTGGTCATCGTGGTGCTGCCATGCAGTTTCCTGAGCATACCAAAGAGTCATATGTTGCTGCGGCTAGAATGGGCGCTGGTGTTTTAGAGTGTGATGTAACGTTTACTAAAGATAGAGAGTTAGTGTGTCGTCACTCACAATGTGATTTACATACAACTACCAATATTTTGCAAACATCTTTAGCGGCTAAATGTTCAGTACCATTTACGCCGGCTACTTATGATGTTGATGGCAATTTATTAACACCTGCTTCCGCCAAGTGCTGTACTAGTGATATCACCTTGGAAGAGTTTAAAACATTAAAAGGTAAAATGGATGGTGCTAATGCTCAGGGGAAAACAGTCGAAGAATATTTGGCTGGCACACCCGGTTGGAGAACTGATTTGTATATTCAAAATGGGACTTTATTAAGCCATGCTGAGAGCATTCAGTTATTCAAATCACTCGGTGTCAAAATGACCCCAGAGCTAAAATCGCCGAGTGTAGAAATGCCTTATGAAGGAGATTACACCCAAGAAGATTATGCTCAACAAATGATCAATGAATATAAGCAAGCCCGAGTAAGACCTTATCAAGTATTAGCGCAGTCGTTTAATATTGATGATTTGCATTATTGGATAAAAAATGAACCACGATTTGCTCGGCAAGCTGTTTATTTAGATGGTCGGTATGATGATGCCAAATTTGACTTTCGTGATCCATCAACTTGGTCACCAAGCATGGAAGAGTTAGTTGCAGATGGTGTAAAAATTATTGCTCCACCATTGTGGATGTTGATTGATCTTGATAGTAATAATAAGCTTGTTCCTTCCTTGTATGCTAAAACAGCTAAAGCTGCTGGTTTGGAGATTATTACCTGGACATTGGAGCGTTCTGGGCCGCTTGGCCAAGGTGGCGGCTGGTATTATCAGTCGGTAACTCCTGCAATTAATAATGATGGCGATATGCTAGAAGTTTTGGATGTTTTAGCAAAAGATGTGGGTGTGAAAGGTGTTTTTTCTGATTGGCCTGCAACAGTTTCTTACTATGCTAATTGTAAAGGTTTAAAGTAGTCATAAAAGCGCAGTATTAAACTGAATACTGCGCTAATCAGTTTTAAAAAATTGATTAAGAATAATTGAAAATCAATAAATATGAACTGCTATTAGTGTTCATTTTAAGTGCTAACTAGAACTAAGTTATGCAAAAATCATGATTCAATAAAATGAAGAAATATAATGCCAATAATTGTGAATTTAGATGTTGTGCTAGCAAAACGTAAGTTAAAATCAAAAGAGCTTGCTAAAGAAATAGGTATTAGTGAACAAAACTTGTCGATGTTAAAGTCGGGTAGAGTAAAGGGCGTAAGATTTTCGACGGTAGAAAAAATTTGTAAAGTGTTAAGTTGCCAACCTGGTGACTTGTTAGAGTACCGAGAAGAATAACACTATTTATTTTCTATCGTTTTTATTGCATAGATTCATATAGGACCTACTTGTTGAGGTTTTAGCTTATCATTAGGATTTATCATTTCCTGAAGTGCATCCCATGTGCAATCAGATGATATGACTCTTCCGTGTCCTAAATTTTTAGTTTTGCTTAATTTTATGTGAGGATATTTTTTTACAATATTTTCGCTGATAACAAAAGGGGCAAATTGATCGATCTGATCATGGACAATCGTAATTTCTCCAGGATAATAGGGTAAATGGGCGGTAGGATCTATCTGGGCAATTTGCATATTATGGCGAGATTCAAGATCGCGTAATACACTGGTGAGTAAGCGTATTGGTACACCACTTGCCTCGACTTTTTGAAAAAGAGAATTAACAAAATCAAATACGGGAGCAATTAAAAGTAATGGGTATGGTTTGTTTAAAGCATTTAGTGCTGCGGTCGCAGCCATAGAATGTGAAATGATTGCAACGATTTGGTGTTGTTTTTCAATAAAGTTGAGTATTTGTTTTTTGGTTTTAATAAAAAGGAATAGATTGGCTTCATTACCCGAACTGAGTCCGTGGGCTAATTGATCAAAGGCGATTGCCTGGTAACCTGATTTTGCTATTCTTTCCATTAATGGAAAAAGCTGTGTTGCCGAGCCTGACCAACCATGACTTAAAAAGATCACTGGACCACTGCCTAAAGAGTATAATTTGACCATTCCGTCAGGGGTTGTTACTTCTTCTAAACGCATTTGACTAGGTATTTCACCTGGTTTTCTACGCACAGGTTTAAGGAGTATTTTTTTACCAAAATATAGCATTGGTTTTTTGGGTAACGAAAGAATTAAAGATGTGATGATTCGAGTCACCCACCAAGAAAAGCCTTTACTACTGTTGTTGGAAAAATAAATATTAGATGCCATATTGAAGTCCTTATTTTTGTATAGCAAAATATTGATTTTGCCATTGGTCTTATTATACTAAATGTCGATTAATCAAATCTTCAAAGCCTTTTTTAAAATACTTTCGATTTTCTTTTTCATTGTCTAACCATCTGAATGTTTGACTACATAAATAAAGAGAATACAGTTCAAAAGCGAATTGCTTACAATGGGTATTTTTTTTGAATACTTTTGCTTCGACTATTTCTTGAGCAACCGATTCTAGGTAATTGAGCCAACGCTCAAGTTGATATTGAAGGAGATCTCGCATTGGGCCTGGTTGAGTGTCAAATATGGTGATTGCAGACATAAAAATACAATTATGTGCGCTTTCATTAAACCAATTAAGCCAATTGTCCATTAACATTTTTAAACGTTCTAGCGGTGGTGTATCAGTATTGATAGGTTCAATGACTTTTGCTGCAAACAGCTGACCTGCATATTCTAAAACGGCTATCTGGAGATTATCCCTTGATTTAAAGTGAGCAAACAGCCCGCTTTTTGATAAGTCCGTGGCTTTGGCAAGTTCTCCAAATGTAATGCGATCTAAGCTAGTGCGAGTTGCCATATCAAGCGCCTTAGCTAAGATTAAGTATTTTGTTTGTTCTGATTTACTCAAGGTCAATGATTAAGTTGTTCACAAATAGGTAATAATTATAATAGCACGACCGTTTTATTTTACAAGTTGGTTTGTTAAATTGGTAGTATTACCAGTGGGTTAATTACTTTGCGTTGTTTACTTAACAGAGTATTGTCTAAAACTAAACTGGTTATTTGAGTTGAGTTAAAAACTGAGATAAATGCTGAGTTAATTCATCAAGTAATAATTGCATACTCGAAACTGCGTGAGCATAGCCATTTTGAGAGAGTTGTTTCTCAAAATAAAAAGTAGCATTTTTAGGTATTTGGTTCTGATTTGCTAACCAATACTGGCCTGATAAAATAACTTTAGATTCATGTGTTGGATAAAAATGATCAATTTGAATGGTTAAATTTTGATGATCCATAGAATATTGATTTGTTTGAGTCAAATAATAACTTTCAGAGTTTTGATTTAGATTGTTTATGATTACTTTTGGAATACTTGATTCTAAAGCTTCTGCCCATAAATGATACTGAGCATAATGTAGCTGATTAGTTGATATTTTCATTACTAATCTGGGTTGTAGTAAATAATCGGGTAAAACAATACGATTTAAATAAATAGCTTTTTGGGTTTGCGTATTAGAATGATTAATATTGTTAATACTTTTTGTTTTTAATGGATTATTATTTAATAAATAATATTGAGTTTTATCTACAGAATTACTGCTACAACCATATAGAGTAAATAATACGGTTAAAAAGATAATGATTTTTTTCATTGATTACTTCCTGATTGAGTCGCTTTTTTAGGCTCGATGTCATCTTTTTGATCACCCACAAATATCAGACTATTGGGTTGATCATTGAGCTGTTTTAGCACTGGTTTTAAATCATACAAGGTTGACTGTAATACTTTTAAAGTTTTTGTTAGTTCTTGATAGCCTTGAGAGTCTTCAGAAATACCTGCTGTCGCTAGCGTTATTTGATTAAGTGCCTCATTAATTTTTTGAGGTAAGTTTTGTTGATTCGCGTTTGCTAATAATGTTGATAAATTTTTGCTAGAGTTTTCCAGTTCTTTTACTGTAGAGGTTAAGTTTTTTAACAGCGTATTGGTATTTTTAGATAAATCAGATAGTGGAAGCTTATTTAACTTATCCATAAAAACTGAAGCCTTTCGGGTAATTTGAGAAAAGTCATCTTCCATCGTTGGTATAATGGTATATTTATTTTCAGAAAAAGCGGTTAACTTTTTAACTGGCAGGTTATTAAAATGCTGAAGTTCAATAAAAAGGCTACCGGTTAATAAATTGCCGGTCTTTAAACTGGCTTTAAGTCCATCTTTGATCCAATGTTGGATTTGTGCATCCATACTTTTAAGTCCTACATCACTATCAGGAAAGCCAACTTTGCCCGGCTGTAGCCTAATTAAAACAGGAATTTTGACCGCTTCTTCAAGCAACGTTGTGTGATCGGCTTCATGTATATTCGTGGAAACAACATGACCTAAATTAATACCCCGATATTCTACGGGAGCACCAACATTTAAACCTCTGATAGAATTGCTAACTAACACCACATATTCAATGGATTTTTTAAAGCGTTCAGCATTGGCTGCTTCATAGCTTGGATAAACTTTAAAATATTCTCGTTGAGTAATTTGTTGACCTTTTGGCATGCCTTCTGGTATTCCAAACGTAACACCGTTAGTTAGCAAAGTTTCAACATTACCTGTTTGTAATGAAATACCATCTGCTTTTAAGTCTAAAGTAAAACCACTGGCATTCCAAAATCGAGTGTTTTCAGTAATTAAACGGTGATAAGGCGCTTTAACAAATGCATTATAATAAACAATACGTTCTTCAAAATTGAAGTAAACATCTTCAAACTTACCAACACTAAGGCCTTTGTAAATAATAGGATCTCCAGGAGAAAAGGCAAATTTATCATCGCTGTTTAAAGTAATATGTATTCCAGGTGTTCCTGCTGGTGTTACTGGTGGGGTTTCTAAACCAACAAAATCATATTTTTCTTTTTTTTCGATACCTGGTGATATTTCAATGTAATCGCCAGAAAGAATTGTACCCAGTCCTGAAATTCCATTGGTTCCAATGCGAGGTTTAACGACCCAAAATTCGGTATCTGATTTCAACAGTGACTCTGTATTTTTATTCATTCTAATGGAAACTATAATACCGTCAAACTTTTCATTTAATCTTAAATCAGTGACCTTACCAATGGTAATATCTCTTAACTTTAATTTTGTTGTACCAACTTCTATACCATCTGCACTTTCAAATGAAATGGTAACTAAAGGCCCTTGTTGACTTAGTGTATAAAATATCATCCAAGCCCCAATTAATAGCGCAACTATCGGAATAAACCAAACCTTAGAAATTCGTTTTATCGGTTCTACATTCGCTTCTACAGCGGTTTCTTCTGACGACATGTATTTATTCCATATTTTATTTTTTATGATTGATTGGATCCCAAATTAATCTGGGATCAAAACTAATTGCTGCTAGCATGGTGGCAATAACCATACCTGCAAATGCGATAGATGCAATACCTGGTAAAATAGTCATTATATTACCCATTTGTATAAGAGCAACTAATATAGCAACAACAAAGACGTCAACCATTGACCAACGACCAATAAACTCTGTCACTCGATAGAGTTCAATATTTTTTTGATGAGAATTAAATTTTTGTTTTGCTACACCAAAACATAGCCATGATATTGCAAAAAATTTTCCAACCGGAACAAGAACACTAGCAATAAATATAATAGCAGCCACAGGATATGAGCCATGCTGCCAGAGTGAAATAACACCACCTAAAATGGTATTACCTGTTTTTTGTCCTAATAAATTGGTATACATAATGGGCATTAGATTAGCTGGTAAATAAAGTATGAACCCAGTAATTAACCAGGCGACTGTATTTTGTAAGCTATTTTTATTACGTGAATGTAATTTGCTTTTGCAGAGTTTACAGTGTGTATCTGAAAAGGGATGTAAGGTTAAACAGACATGACAATTCTTAAGCTGACTATTTGACGCTGAAATGGTTAGACGTTTTTTATTCATGTGTTTTAATCCAACGCCATGCTTGATATTGATCTAAATGGCTTATAGTGGCAGATAAACATAGTATAAATAAAACATAAGCAATAAATGATAAACCCAAGGTCAGTTTGGCGAGTGAAGCGATTTTGATAAAACTGACTAAAATCGCAACCAAAAATATTTCTGCCATATTCCAATTCAGTAATGAAAATAAAAATCGAAGTATGTTGCTGGTATAAGGCAATAAATATCGGCATTTCAATGATATCATGACATAGATAAGTCCTAACAAAAATAAACTTGGAATGATTATAGTAGTTGCTAATATTAGAACAGCAATACTATTAAAGTCTGTTTCTGCAATGCTTTGTATACTTTGGATAAGGGTAATATTTCTTTCATTACCTTGAGCACTAAATGAAAGAAAAGGAAAAGGTATTGCTAGTAGAAGAAAAGTAAGTGCAGCTATTGATAGTGCAAAAATTTTTGTTTGTGCATTGCTGAAATTTCGTGTTATCACATATCCACACCGAGGACATGTCACTCTACAATTTAAACCGATAGTTGGTATATTGACTAGCAAATCGCACTCATGACAAGCGACGACTTCATTTTTTTTACTATAATCATTATGTTCACTACTCATTTATTGGCATGGTTTAACTGATAAAAGTAATAAAAGCTTACTATAACTTGTGTATTGAAAGTCTACAATGATGAATTGAAGTAAAAAGAAAAATTGCTAGCGAGTGAATAGGAGCAATGGTATGAATACGATTTGCTTTATAATTGAGCATATAGTGTTTAACAACATCGCCTTTATTACACTATTTTGTGTGAATCATTATTCAGTTAGTTTCGCTGATAATCTATTTATCCTCTGTTGAAACAATAATATCTTCATTTTTATATTTGCTTTTAACGGAAACTTACACGGAAAATAAACTGGTATAACCGACTAAGATTTTTGTCGGCTTAATAAAAGCTTTATTCCTAAATTAGAGATAAGTAATGATTAACAGGTGAAGGCTTTGTTTAGTCGGTTTAACAAAGTAAATGTTACTCGTTTTATTATTTTTTGAGATGTTTTTATTGTGGATTTGCTAATAAAAATATAAGAGAGCCTTCGGCTGATTCTTCAATTATGTACTTGATAATATATAAAAATTAATAAGCAATATATTGGTAAGTACATGATAAACTTTTAAAGTTTATGGAAAAATTATCCTATAAAAAATCAGATAAAAGCACTGTGTACTAATAAACAAAAGGACAGTAATAAACCTTTTAGTGATTACTGTGCCATTATGCTAAGTGACTGTTTTATTAAATCAGGAGTTGTGTTAAACGCACTAAAGCTAAAAAATGTTGGTCTCATTCAGGAAAAAAGCATATTCTATTGGCAGAAGAGTTGGCGGTTGTAATCAAAACTAGCCGACCAGTGGGCTTTTAGCTCTAAAGAAAATACCTCCGGTATCCTTTTAAGATTAGTTATAAATTTTTTAATTTATAACTATTCTTTTAATATGCAAGCTACGCCTTATTTGCACGAAGAACAAAGAGTTGATAGCGCACTCATGATGATGCAAACAACATTACCTGCTTATTTACTAGCGACTATCTTTATCACATTTCTTTTTTATTTTTCAGCAAAAAAACTAAATGATAAAAAACTCCCAGAGTAAAGCGTTTTATTATTTATGCTCGATTAGTTGAGTGTATTTATGATATATGTACATTCTGGAAAAACAAATGAAAAAGCTAAAAATAAATCAAAGTCGGTACAGAAAAAATACAAGTAAAAGAAGAATAAAACCCTACAATAATTTTGTAGGGTTTTGAAAGTGATTCTTACTTTTCTATTTTTACTACTTCTCCAACTAAAGCCACACCAGCAACAAAACTTCCTGCGCCACATTGAAAACTAGTATCACTAGAGGTCAATGTGCCTTTGTAGTTCGATTTTATATTAATGACAGCATTACCACCTTCTTTAATCGCTCGTTGCTTTAATGATTTCATTGCTGATGCAAAAGCCCACTGGCAAGCCTCTTTATCACTTTTTCCAAAAGCATTTGTTTTTTTATTGGTTTTAAACTCACCCATTGATTTTTTTATTTTTTTAGGTTTTTTATTACCAAAATAGAAGCTGACTTCATTACCTACAGCCTGCTTAATTTTTTCTATTGACATCGCCTCATCGACTGAATAGTCACTGATTGTATCTCGTGCCATTGCCGAGCCTGCAAAAGTGCTTAATATTAGTAAGCTAATAATGTTTGTTTTCATGTTTGTCTTCACCCTATGATTATAATCTCACTGTTATTAATTAATGATAATGTCAAAAAATCACTAAAATAGTATTTTTAGGTTTGCAAGAGGAGCTTACCTTTTTTTCCTGTTCAGCAAAAGCGTGTTTTAATAATATTTTATAGATATTAGTATAATCATGTTATATACATAACAAAGTTGACATCTTTTAATAATAGAACCAGAATCATAATGATAACAATTGTTTGCAATGGGTTGACTGCTACAATAAGACATTGCTCCTCGCATAGAAAAGGAAAGAATGATGAAGCCAATATTACTAATTCATGGATATTCTTCAGAAGGAAAAGATACGTCGATCAACGAAATATATGGTAATTTGCCAGATTTGTTAAAAGAAGAGTTTGGCGAAAGTAATGTAAAAAGTATTAATTTAAGTCGTTGGATATCTTTGAGTAATGGAGTCAAGCTTGATGATGTCAGTTATGCGATGCAGCGGGCTTTAACTAGCCAATATAAAAGTTTGCTTAATGATGGTTTTAATGTTGTTATCCACAGTACAGGGGCATTAGTTATTAGAAATTGGATTAAAATGTTTAGTCCAAAGCCTTGCCCTATCAATAATTTGGTACATTTAGCTGGCGCTAATTTTGGTAGTGGATTAGCACACATTGGTCAAGGGCGCTTGTCCCGTTGGGGGCGTTATTTATTTGGCGGAACTGGCGTGGGTAAGTATATTTTAGAAGAGTTGGAATTTGGTTCATCAAAAACGATTGATTTACACTCCTATTTTTTACAAGAAAATAATGATATTTATCGCGACTATCGTGTTCAAGAATTTTGTATAATTGGCTCTCAAACTTTAAAGTATATGCGTCAAATCCCTATCCGTTATGTTAAAGAAGACTCTTCAGATAATACGGTGAGAACAAGCGCTTGTAATTTAAATTTTAATTTGATTAAAATAAAACCTAAAAAAAATATTACTGAATTATCTATAAAAAAAATAAATAATATTTTAGAAAAACGAAAAAATAATGAAAGCTTTAAAGATGAAAACTATCAATTTGATTTGTCAGGACTAAGTGTAAATCGTCAGGAAGTACCTTTTACAATTGCTTATGAAACTGCTCATTTTGGTGATGATATTGGTATTGTTTCTGGTCAGTCAAATCGTAAAGCGGTTATACCAATGGTAGTTAAAGCGCTTAGTACTGAAGCAGATGAAATATCCTATCAAAAAACGATTGATAGCTTTAAAGCGAATACGTCAAAAACTTTTAATCGAGTCAAAAAATTTAAATGGTCATTGATTGAATGGAATAAACAAGAGCAATATGAAGGGCATTCGCAATTGATTTTTAGATTGCGTGATCAATTTGGAAGTCCAGTCACAGAATATGATTTAACCTTTAAATCCAAGAATAAAAAAATGAATGCACTCGAATCAATGATTGAAGATGAACATATTAATCAGCAAACGCCAGCCAATAAAACTCTTTATTTAAGAACACAAAAATATGACAGCGATAATAAAGAATGGATTGATTTAATGGCCAATGTGTCGCCACTGAATGTTGAGGTGACGGCAATTGAAGCTGAGTCAGAAGAAATTACTTATGTACCTATTAATCTCAGTTTATCAAGTAAGCAATTACAAAGCATAGTGCAAAGCTTTAAAACAACCATTGTTGATATTGAGATGATACGTCTACCGTCAAGTAAGGTATTTACTATAAAATAAATATTAAACTTAATAATTAATAGTTGTTTTAAAGCTTTATTTCATTCAATATTCGTAACTAATAAATATTGCTATTGGTGCTTGGTTAGTCATATTCAGGCTAATCAAATTTTGCGGTATATTATTTAATAATTTTATGAGTTAATTGCAAAATTAGGTTGGATAATAGAGTTGGTTAAATTAAATAGATTACCTAAAGCTAGTGACGGTAACACAATCGATGAAACCTTATTCGGACTGATTGCCGAAGATATCGAAAAGCAAGGTTATAGTATTCGTCCTAGCGCATTACCAGATGCAATAGCGAGTTCATTATATTCCCACCAGTTGAGTTTAAGCGCAAATAAATATAGCGACGCAGGTATTGGACGTGGGGGAGACTACTTAAAAAATGAATTTGTAAGAACAGATGAAATTTGTTGGATAACTGGCGAGTCAGAAGCCGGAAGTTTATGGATTGATTGGACGTCAAGATTACAAAACTTCTTAAACCAGAGACTATTTTTAGGTTTATTTTCTTTTGAAAGTCACTTTGCTCATTATTCACCAGGAGATTATTACAAAAGACATTTAGATGCCTTTCGTGGTGAAGCGAATCGAACGTTATCAGTTGTCACCTATTTAAATCCAGGATGGGGTAATACCGATGGTGGTGAGCTGGTACTTTATTGTGATGAACATGATAGAGAAGGTTTAAAAGTTGTGCCGCTTTATGGGACTATCGTTGTATTTTTAAGTGAGGAATTTTCACATGAGGTGTTAACAGCCAGTAGAGATAGATATTCTGTGGCTGGTTGGTTTCGTGTTAATACGTCAATTGATAATAAAATTGATCCACCTTGTTAAGAGTGCTGCCTTGGTGTTCAAGTAAAAGTTGTTCATCAGAGAAATTATTGTGAAAGATAAAGTGTTGATGTATCAATTGATGAAGTTAATAATCCTAATACTTCTTTTAATTTCTGAGAATACTTTTGCTTGTATTCCAAGTGTAACAACAAAACCTACTCTATCTTTTATTGTTGAACCTGTATTTCTCAAGGAAATCGATTCCAATAGCCAAAGAGCTAGGGTTAAGGCTATTTTACATTTATCTGCTTCAGGAAAAGTATTGAAAATATCACATTTAGAGGTTGAGCCTGCTAATTTACCTAAAGAACCCATTTTAAGAGCCATACGACATGCTAAGTTTATACCTGGTATGATGAATGAGAGAAGAATAGAGGTAGAAGATTACGAGTTTGTATGGGAATTTGAATTAAATAAAAAATTATCGATTAATTTAGATTGAACTCAATCATTCACTATAAGCACTCATAGCGGCTTTAATATTTTAGCGGTAACCCTTTATCAATCTTAATTCGTTCAATGACCACGTAGGTATGATTTTTAGCAACACCTGGAATATCAACCACTTGACCTAAAACCGCACGATATTCTGCCATATCAGAAATGCGAATTTTAAGTAGATAATCAAAGCCGCCTGCAACCATATCACATTCAGTGATTTGCTTAATACTTTCCACCTGCTCAGAAAAATTATCGAAGACCTCAGAGGTCGATTTATCCAATGTGACTTCAACATAGGCGGTTAAACCAAATTTAAGTTTAGCAGCATTTAAAACCGCACCATAACGTTCAATATAGCCTTCAGCTTCTAGCCGTTTGACCCGATCGAGGCAGGGGCTGGCACTTAAATTGACTTTTTTGGCTAAATTGACATTAGAAATTCGGCTATTTGATTGAAGAACATCTAAAATTGCTAAATCTATCTTATCAAGTGTGCGGATTTTATTAGAATTTGTCATGATCAGTATTTTCTACGGTAAAGCTTTCATTATTCCCTGTAATTTACGGTAATTTAATGAAATTCACCAGCACATTCTGCTGTGATTTCTATAAAATTCGCTGACTTATTCGTATTCCGCCTAAATTATTGTTTGAGGATTTTCTTATGTTATTTAATGAATCACTGGTTACTGAGTGTCCGATTCGTCAAAAGATCCGTGATTTTTATCGTATTGATGAGAATCAAATAATTGATCATATTTTACCACTCGCTGAAGTTGGGGTGAGTGCACGTAGCCGGGCTTGGGAGCGGGCGCGTAAGATGGTGGTTAATATTCGTGATGATCAAGAAGGTCAAGGTGGTATTGATGCATTACTGAACGAGTTCTCTCTGTCATCAGAAGAGGGTGTTGTACTTATGTGTTTGGCTGAAGCTTTGCTTCGAGTACCCGACTCTGAAACCCAAGACAGCTTAATTCGCGATAAATTGGCAAAAGGTGACTGGAGTTCGCACTTGGGTAATAGTGATTCATTATTTGTTAATGCTTCTTCTTGGGGGTTGTTAGTCACAGGAAAAATGGTGAATTACTCTGATAAAACTCAAGAGTCACAATTTGGCGTTTTAAAAAGAACGGTTGGTCGTTTAGGTGAGCCAGTGATCCGAAAGTCTGTGCAATTTGCCATGAAAATTATGGGAAAACAATTTGTTATGGGACGAACAATAGGAGAGGCGATTGAAAGAGCCGTTGAAAAAGAAGAAAAAGGATATGCTTATTCTTACGATATGCTTGGAGAAGGCGCACGCACTATGTTGGATGCTAATCGTTATTTTGATAGCTATATGTCAGCGATTCATTCGATTGGTAAGGCCGCTAATGGGCGTGGCCCAATAAAAAGCCCGGGTATCTCTGTTAAGTTATCTGCAATACACCCACGTTATGAATTTACCCACCGTCATAGAGTAATGGATGAACTGGTTCCAAAATTAAAAGAACTGGCTTTGGCTGCCAAAAAATATGATATTGGCTTTACTGTTGATGCTGAAGAGGCGGATCGTTTAGATATTTCTTTGGACATAATCGAATCAGTATTTTTGGATGATGAGCTAGGTGATTGGAATGGTTTTGGTTTAGCGGTTCAAGCTTATCAAAAAAGAGCTATTTTTGTGATTGACTGGTTAGGCGAGTTAACCCAAAGGACTCACCGTAAACTAATGGTAAGGCTTGTTAAAGGGGCCTACTGGGACACGGAAATTAAAACTACGCAACAAGATGGCTTAGAAGATTTTCCTGTCTTTACCCGTAAAGCGGCTACTGATGTTTCTTATAAAGCTTGCGCCATTAAATTAATGGAAATGCGCGATAGAGTTTTCCCGCAATTTGCGACGCATAATGCCTATACTGCAGCCACTATTCTTGAAGTAGCTAATGGTGAGCATCAAGGATATGAATTCCAGCGTTTACATGGAATGGGAGAGTCTTTATATGATCAAATTGTAAGACAAGATCAAGTCCAATGCCGAGTTTATGCGCCCGTTGGACAGCACGAAGATTTATTAGCTTATTTAGTTAGGCGACTGTTAGAAAATGGTGCAAACTCATCATTTGTAAATGCCATTGTTGATGAGTCAAAACCTGTTGAGTCATTGTTACCCGATCCGGTAGAAAAAATTCAAAGTCTGAAAGATAGAGTTAACCCTCAAATTAATATGCCGATTGATTTATATGGTGCGGAAAGAGATAACTCAAAAGGAGTTGATTTAACTGATATCAATCATCTTACGCCTATGAAGGAAAATCTGGATAACTGGGTTAAGAATCATATGC
The DNA here is from genome assembly GCF_052495765.1 of Aliikangiella litoralis. Next base: position 129,961 of record NZ_CP199292.1, read on the forward strand.
TTTCGTTAGAAAATGTTCCTAAAGGATCGAAAGCGGTTTGTAATCCTGCAAATAGAAACGAAGTGATTGGTTATATTACTCATCAAGACGAAGAGCAAATGCGTTGGATGATTGATAATGCAGAAAGTGCGTTGGCCGATTGGTCTGCTAAACCGGTTAAGGAGCGGGCTAATGTTTTGAGGCGAACTGCTGATATTCTTGAACGTCATCGTGATGAATTAATTGCTCTGTGTATTAAAGAGGCTGGCAAAGTTGCGCAAGATGGTGTTGATGAAGTTCGAGAAGCTGTCGATTTTTGCCGCTACTATGCTGCGCGAGCTGAAGAATTAGCGCAAGACGAACGTTTTGAAGCACGAGGTGTTATTTTGTGTATCAGTCCGTGGAACTTTCCGCTTGCTATATTCTTAGGGCAAGTTGCTGCGGCAATGGTTACTGGTAATACAGTAATTGCAAAACCAGCCGAGCAAACAACTTTAATTGCGTTACGCACCATTGAGTTGATGCAAGCTGTAGGTTTGCCTGAAAATGTGGTTCAAGCTGTGGTTGCTCGTGGTAGCAAAGTGGGGCAAATTATTATTCCTGATGAACGAGTAAAAGCAGTCATGTTTACCGGCTCAACAGACACTGGTACTCAAATTGCGCAAACATTAGCTGAGCGTGGCGGCAATCAAGTACCGTTGATTGCTGAAACAGGCGGGCAAAACTGTATGATTGTTGATTCAACAGCATTGCCTGAACAGGTTGTAGATGATGTTATTTCATCGGGCTTTCAAAGTGCCGGGCAGCGTTGTTCTGCGCTAAGGGTTTTATTTTTGCAGGAAGAAATCGCTGACAAAGTGGTTAATATGTTGAAAGGGGCATTAAAAGAACTGCATGTTGGTGATCCTTCGATGCTATCGACAGATGTTGGTCCAGTGATCGATCAAAAAGCATTAGATGCATTGAATGAGCATGTTGAGTATTTAAAAGGTAAAGCAACTTTACATTACCAGTGTGAAATACCTTTTATGGATGATACTGAACACTTCTTTTTTGCACCACGCTTATATGAAATCAAAGATCTATCGGTATTAAAGCAAGAAGTTTTTGGACCTTGTGTACACATTATTCGTTTTAAAGGAACAGAACTAGATAATGTGATTGAGCAAGTTAATGGTACAGGTTTTGGTTTAACCATGGGAATCCACTCGCGTATTGAAGCGCGTGCAGATTACTTAGCTAAAGCGTCTAAAGCCGGAAATATTTATGTCAATCGTAATATGATAGGCGCTGTTGTTGGCGCACAACCATTTGGTGGACGTGGACTTTCTGGTACAGGACCTAAAGCGGGTGGGCCTAGCTATTTAACACGTCTGGTAAAAGAAAAAGCATCACCAGAAAATGTACAAACTACTCAAGAAAAACCTGACAATGTTGATTTTCAAATTTCATCTGCTGAGCAAGATAACGTTAATTTATTAATGAAACTTTCACAGCGTGATGAAGTAAAGTGGCGAGTAACAGATTTAAACCAAAGAGTTTCATTGGTGAGGCAGTTAATTGCTAAAATTGCTAATGTAGAAAGTGTTAATGAGTTTGCTGATGATTTAGCTAAAACCTTAAGTGATGCCAGAATGCAGCTGAATAATATTGAGAAGCGACTTGCAAAGCCAAAAACCATGCCTGGTCCAACGGGTGAATCCAATAAGCTTTACCTCGAACCTAGAGGTTGTGTTGTTTGTTATGCTGATAAAGATACCTCATTTAATTTTTGGGCAATCTCAATTATTACTGCGTTAGCGACAGGAAACACTGTTATTACTGTAGTTTCTGATTTATTTCATAATGAAGCGCTTGAGTTTCGTAATAAATTTTTAGCAACTGGGGTGGCGGAAGGGATATTACAAGTGGCTAAATTGAATCAGCTTAAAGCGATTCTGGCTCACCCACACTTAGCGGGTGCTGTAATTGGTAGTGGTTGTGAAAGAAAAGATTTTGTGAACACTGAATTAGCTGCAAGAAGTGGTGCTATTTTACCTGTGATTAGCAGTGAATATTATGACACGCTGATTAGTCGACTGTTAACAGAAAAAACGGTGAGTATCGATACGACCGCATCGGGTGGTAATACTTCGTTAATGACTTTAACTGAAGAAGACTAGTTGTTATATAATTTTCTGGTTCACAAACTATGCAGCAACTTAAGTAAAGTTGCTGCAATTAATAAAATTAACCACTAAACTGAATATACTATTTGAAGTAAAGATGATAGAACAATAAATCACTTCATCTTCAACTATCAACATTTAGCTAAAACTCAAGAGTTTGTATAAGCTAAGAATTTTTGATGTTAATCTTAGACCATCCATTTTTAATAGCTGCTTAACTATACCAAACGATTGAAAAGATAGGCCGTGTTTTTAGTAGCGCGTCATTCGATTTCAAAGAAACATATGCTAAGCTTGCTACATCACTAAGCTAACAATGAATTTCTATGACTATTCGAGTTGCAATGATAGGTTTGGGAAATGTTAATCGTAATTTGCTAACTATCCTATCTAATAAAAAAGATCGTTTAAAAAACGACTTTCAAATAGAGTTTAAAGTGGTTTGCGTTGCTGACAGCAGCGGTATAGCTGTTGATTCTAATGGGTATAATCCTGAACAAATCTGTGCCTTAAAAGTATCAGGAAAAAAGGTGAGAGATTTTTCTGGTTATTTAAGCGAAGAAAAAATAGAAACGGTCATGCAAAACATTGACTGTGATTTAATATTTGAAGCTTCTCCTGTTGATTTGAAAACAGGTGGTGCAGGATTAACGGTTAGTCGTATAGCATTACAACGTGGCATTTCGGTCGTGCTTGCTAATAAAGCTCCTCTTGTTTTAGCTTTTCAAGAATTGCATCTGTTGGCTAAAAAAAATCATGCAGGATTAAGATATAGTGCAACTGTTTGTGGTGGTTTGCCTGTAATTAATATAGGACAAAGAGATATGATTGCCGCTAATGTGACAAAATTATGCGGTATTTTTAATAGTACTAGTAATTTTATATTAGATGAAATGGCAATTGGCCGATCTTATACTGATGCATTAGCTGAAGCACAACGTTTAGGTATTGCTGAAGCAGATCCATCGTTAGATGTAGAAGGGTGGGATACAGCAAATAAACTAGCAATTATTGCAAATAGTATTTTAAATTATCAAGCTACATTACAAGATATTAAGGTTGAAGGAATTACTCACATTACAACTGAAATGTTACAGCGAGAGCGTGCGCAAGGTCGAGTGATACGACTACTTGCCATTGCTGAGAATGATAGTTTATCTGTAAAGCCCACGCCCATCCGGGAAGAAGAGTTTTTAGCAAACTGTTCTGGATGGGAAATGGGCGTTGAAATTCATAGTGATATCTATGGCATTATGTATCATAAGTTATGGGAGCGTGAGCCTGTTCCAACGGCAGCATCGATGCTAAGAGATGCGGTTAATATTTGTTGTGGTCATTGGGGCAAGAGTGGCGCTTTGTGTATCAGAGATTAAAAACTCTCATTGAGTTCCCATATTACTGGATAGCTATTTTAGTATGATTAAATTTTATTGATAATCTTAAAGGAAAAAATAATGAAGTTAATTGGTTTTGCTGCCAGTAGTAGTAAAGCATCCATTAATAAACAGTTGGTCACCTATACATTTAGTTTATTAAAAGATGTTGATCATGAAATTCTCGACTTAAACGATTATGAACTACCTTTATTTAGTGTTGATAAGGAACAAGAGTTAGGTCAACCAGAGTTAGCACAAAAGTTTTTGTCTCAACTAGGTAAGTGCGACGGCATTGTTATTTCATTTGCAGAACATAATGGCTCTTATAGTGCTGCTTATAAAAATTTATTTGATTGGTGTTCTAGAATTAACCCAAAGGTTTTTCAAAATAAACCAATGCTTCTTCTCGCAACTTCTCCCGGTGCACGTGGTGGTGCTAGTGTATTAGAAGCTGCGGTAAAGTCGGCACCATTTTTTTCTGGTGATGTTAAAGCAAGTTTATCTATACCTAGCTTTAATGATAATTTTGATGTGGATAAAGGTGAGTTAATTAACCAGGAACTAAAAATGAAGTTGGTATCTGCCGTTGAATCTTTAATGGTAACGGTGTAACTCTTTAGATTAAAAAAACCGGGAGTATCCCGGTTTTTTATTTTACTAGTGGAGAGTAATGTTTACGGTTCCCATCGCGCTTTCATATTAATTCCTGAAGTATAAGAATAACCATTAATGCCAATGTGCCATTGACCTGCTTTTGGATTGTTAATCGTGCAAGTTTCGGCGACTCCCGTTCCTTTATAGGGGCGACAAGACCAGGCAGAAGTTGAAGCTTGTGAGCCATAGTTTAAATATAAATCCGGGTCACCTGAAAAACCTGAAATAGTCACTGTAAGTGATTTAGTGCCGGCAGGAATATTTATGTAGCTGTGATTCCACGCTCCTTGATTCACTGTTATATTATTTGAGTCATACCAGCCACTATGGCGAGCAGTGATTGAAGTATTTTGAAATTGTGATGCGCCATGTAATAACACATACCAAGTACCAGCTATATCAGTGGATAAACCGTTACTAGAATTGCAGGTTTCATTATTACCATTTAAAAATGGGCGGCAATCATAATTGGTTAGAGTAGGCACAGAACCTTTTTTCACATATAAATCAACATCACCAGTACCACCAGATGTTTGAAAAACGATATTATTTGAGCCCGCTGGAGCAGAAGGAACTATCATTTTGTAGTAAAGTTCTGTTGTTGCAGTTCCGTTTAATGGCGAAACTTTTGCACCTCTATATAAATTAACCCCTGGGTTAAAATATTTACCAGCACACCAAGTGCTTCCCCACTGTGATAAATTAAAGTAATTACAGTTAGTATCGTAGCTTTTACTACTGCTTGCTTCGATTAAGTAACCTGATAAGCTAACACCATTTAAAGAGCTTTGATAACCATTTTTCTTTAAACTGAAATGTAAATGTGGTCCTGTCGAAGAACCTCCACCACAAAGTGCTTGTGCTTTATTATTGGCATAATGGCCTATGTTTGTATTGCGATTAATGGAAGCGCCTGTGCTCCATGCTAAATCAGACATATGATAGTAAGTTGTTGACCAGCCACCTTCATGAATAATTTCCATAAAACAAGATGAGTGAACTTTTACAGTACCTGGTGCAGCTGATTGAACCCAGATATTACTTAAGTTAGTGCCCCAACCTCCAGCGCTAACGTCATATAAATCTAATGATGAATGAACACCTGTGCCTCCATCATTAGCATGTGCGCCGCCAAGATACCAGGTTTTACCTACAGGGTAAGGTAGAGAGAGTAAATTGGTTGGCGGAATTGATGCGGCAGCCATGGTGGTTAACCCATTTGATTGACTGGTTAAGCTTGAAGCATTTGTTGATGACTTTTTATTTGATAACGCTTTTGCTTCCTCTGGAAACATTGATTGATAAACTTGTGAAAGGTTATCCATTTGACTTGCTAGCATTGATGCATTTAAATGTTGCTTTCCATGTCTTAGTTCTAATAATTGCTCAGCCATATCACGCATTTGTTCAGAAAAACCATACTGAGTTGATAATTGACCGAAAGGACTTTCCTGTGATGCATTAGGGCTAGTCACCATGCCGCTTTGCATTTCTATCATGGCGATTAAAACTTTTGGGCTAACACCTGAGTAACCTGCAAAGTGAGAAATTGTTTCTGCTTTAGAAAGCATATGAGGAGCTTTCTTTTCCAAATATTTTTCAATATCAAAATTCAGCATTTCTTCATGAGTGTAAGTCATTTGATCGACACTTAGTTGAAAAGATGAAGCTGATGCATAGGTTGCATTAAGAGAAATAATGCCCGCTAAAACCAATTGAGTAAGTTTATTATTTTTTATAGGCATGCCAGTTTTAAGCATAGAATGTGACCTCCAACGATAGATAAATGATGTTTATCGATATTAAAAGAGCATAATTTGGGGACTAGTTTAGCTCTATAAAAAATCAATTAAACAAATAGACCTTTAAATAAATTAAAATTTAATAAAGGGTTATAGCTTTCAAAAACTCTCAGCTTTGCTGAAAATAGTTGTCGCTGTTTTTATTGGTTGGCGGCCATGCATAATTTTTATTTTTTGAGCAAACAACTATCGAAAAAAACACTTCTTATTCTTTCTGAAAGTTATTTCAGTCTAATGCAGAGTATTATTTAGCTCAATAGAATCCCCCTATTTAAAGTATGTTAATATTCACAATGTTCTGTTTTTTACGGTTTATATTAATGTTTTTATGTGTTTTTTGGGAATAAATCAATGCTGTTTTGCTTTATTTTAAAATTTAAATTAAAGTGCGTAATGGCGTTTTTCGAATAAAACAAAGAAAAAATTAATAAAGCTTTGTTTTATTTTGTTTTTCGTAATTGTCAATAAAATAGCCGCTGGAAAAATGTAATCATTCTATTTTTTGAGCCGATTTTACAATATCATTCGCTCGTGCAAATTTAAATTGACCTCGACTGTCAACAAAATTGATAGGGAGTGTTTTTGTTACTTCAGAAAACTCGATGGTATCTTGTACTTGTACGTGTAAATGAGGTTCAGTTGTATTGCCTGAATTACCGCATTGTGTCAATAAAGTTTGTCCTGCAACCATCTGATCACCAATTTAATGGCAACACTATTTTGTTTGATATGAGCCAGCAGTAGATATTGATCGTTACCACTATCAATGACAATTTGGCTACCAACAATTAACGTGCCCATAGTACATGTATTCAAAACTCTGGTTAATTATTTTTAATTGCTTGATAGGCTGAGAGAATTTGTTCTATATCAGGTTGAGCCTGAATGGTTTTATTCTGATAGTGTCTAATTGTTTTTATAAGATATTCTTGATCATCTTCGCGAGATAAATTCCACATCGTTGAACCAACTAAAGAAATTGGTTTTTTAATATCAGTAGCGACATGCATAATTTCATAAAAACGATTGTTTTCACGGACCAAACATTCATCGACTAATCCTAATTCTAAACTATTCAGTGCTTTACGAACTTTGTAATTATGATGTACAGGACATAATAAAAATTCAACTTTCTGTTTTTGGTTATTGCATAAAATACTTTGTACCATTTCGATGATTTTATCACCGCCAACACCAGCAATAATGACTAAATGTTTTTTATGAGGAGAATTATTATTTGTGTTAAGCAATATTTTCTCTGTATTCATACAGAGTACTTGCCATCGATTTATATAATCTTCTGCTGCGAAAAATCGATAAAGTTTATCTTCTAAATTTGATGTTAGATGTTTGATAATATCAACAAAATAAATTTTATTTGCAGCTTTTCGTTTTAAAAGTGCTAAGCCTAATAAGCCATGATCACAGCAACAATCCCAAATACTGTCATATTGTTGGGTTATCATTTTATCAATTTGTTTTAACCGTTGACCAATCTTCAAAAGTTATCCTGAGGCTTAATTTATTTGAATTTTACAATTTTTGGTGGCTTTCAGCGTTAAGCGCCTGTGCAATAACTCGCTATTGCAGCAATCACTTGCCTTGATATCTACAAAAATAGCCACACTGAGCTCAAGTGGAAACGGCCATTCAATTTAATTGAACTTTAAGTTATTGAAAATAAAAATGATTCTATTAATTATTTTGAATTTCCTTATCCAGAGCAGAGGTTAACTATAATTAATTTTATCTCAAACAGCTGTATTTCGCATAAATTATATTCATATTTAATAAAACTGCACTTAAAAATATTTTTTATGTCCTCATTTTTGGGTTGTTGCTGTGTTAATTTAATAGACTTAGTCATCTTAAAATTTAGGAAAGGAAATCTAACAATGATTCATTTAAACCAAAATATATTATTTACAATGATATTAACCCTCCTTTTAATCGGAAATATTGACTTCGCTTTTTCAGTTGAAAAGCCGTCTGATAGATTGGTAAATAGCCGAAGTGAACAATTTTATCCTAACAGTTGCCCAGAAAACTTTTTGCCGGGGCAACATGCAGGTTTGTGTCTTGGGCCTGGAGTTAATAAACCTGCGAGTTCCGATAAATTAGGAAGCGAAAACTGTGCTAATAGCTTACATGTTCCAATATTAGGGTTGTCCTACTGTATTCAACAAGGTTTGCATCTAGCTATTGAAGCTAACAAAGTATTATTAACCAATCCAATAGGGGGGGATTGTATTGAAGGTTACAGAAAAATTAGTAGTATGAACACCTGCTTTAACAAAGATGTTGGTTTAGATATTGTTGCTGAACGTTTAAAATTAGTTTCACAAATTGGTTCATCAAGAGAAGAAATAAGAGCTTCGAATAAAAATGATCGAAATTTATATGGTTGTAATAACGTTTTCCTCTGGAATAAAGACAATAATTTTTGTGTTTCTAGACAAATCATTGAAAATCGGGATGCCACTCGATATGGCTTAATGACTCCAAAAAAGTGTGGTGCTTATTTCACAAGGGAAAATCACAATCAACTATGTGAGCCAATTTATAAATTACACCGCTGCGGAGAGCTAGTAGGATGTACTAAATTGCCTGGTGATACTTTTGTTATTTCAACAGAACCTCTTAATTGCGGTAGTGGTCTGAAAAAAACATTTACTCGTATTCCTACTAATTTACCACCTATAGCAACACAAGCCTATGATCCTAAAAAAACGATAATAATGGCTCCTATTTATGTTTGTTCACAGCCGGGAAAGCTTTAGTATCATATGATTGCTATTTTAATATCAGATCTAAAATATCTTTTCTATATCCATAACTAAACAAAGGATTCAATGTTAGATTATTTTTAACTTTTGATAAAAGCTGGTTTGATTCTAAAGTGTTTTTTTGTCTTAAAGAAAGCCCGAGCACCGCTTGTGCTTCGGCAACAAGGTAGTGATTTTTTGGTAGCTTTTTCTTTCGAATACTTAATGCTGAGCGAGCTAGCTCTTCTGCTAGTTCAGTATTTTCTGTGTTTAATAAAATTAAGGCATAAATAATTTTTGCCTTGCTTTGATCTATATCGCTATGAGTTAATAAGCTAATCGCTTTTTTTAAGTTTAATTTTGCAGTTTCAAATTGAAGTTGGTTATATTGTAGCAATGCAAAGTGAAATGCGACATTTCCATCAAACGAATTTCCGAGTTTTAATTCAACAGCAAGTTTTTTTGCTTTTGCAAAGTGTAGTTCTGCCCCATTAAAATTATTTAGATCCACCAATATTTCACCATACTTCAAATGCAGTTTTGCTGTTCTGAAGTTGCTCTTAAGTAAATTTCTATCATTAATTTCTAATGCATGATTGAGGCTTTTGGCCGCTTTTGTTAATTCTCCTTTGCTATGTTCTATCATACCAAGGCATCGGTATGTCTGAGAAAAAAGAGAGTGAAATGGTGGAAGGATTTTATTTTGAATGGTTAAAGCTTGAGAGCTATACGAATATGCCTCATCAAATTTTTCCATTTTTTCCAAAAGAATACAAAAATTATTTAAATAAATAGCAAAGTAAGAATGATTTCTTCCAAGTATTTCTTCATGAATTCTGATTGCTTCTTTCATTCTGCTTTGAGTAGCAGAAAAATTTCCTTCAGCAAAATCTACCATAGCTATACCATTAAGCGCAACAGCTAACTCTGAATGATTTCCATTGGTTAATTTTCTTAATAAAAAGATAGCTTTTTCAAAATACTCTCTTGCAATAAGGTAATTTCCTTGTATTCTATTTAGTTCACCATAAGTGACCTGTGTTTCGGCTAGTTCTATTGATTCTGATTCATTTTTATTTTTCGATAATTCGTGATGAATAGATAAACTTTTTTCAAATAATATTTTGGCTTGTTGTGGTTTTTTGGTGTAATTGTACGTGATTCCAAGTTGAGTCAGCGTATTGGCTGTCGCTAAACTATGTTTGTCAATTTTATTATGAATAGATAATGCTGATAAAAGCGCATTTTCACTTTTTTGATATAAGCCTAAACTAAAATAAATTTTACCTAAATTTGTTAAAATATGAGCTTGAATTTCTGGTGAGTTTTTGAGCTCACTTGTCACCTTATGATAGCCCTGATCAAGTAAATTTTCGGGTGATAAATCTTTTGGACTTTTAACGTTTGGATCGGCTGCCTTAAAGATGTTGATCATAAAGTTTGATATTTGTTGCGCTTTATCTTTTTCTAACTGACTTTTTTCTAAGGCAGCACTAATTCTTTGTGCTTGCAAAGTAACGGTAACGGCATAAGAAGCTAATAGTAGTATCACTAATGAGATCGTTGCTAATGAACGCCAGTTTCTGCGTGAAAATTTAAGCAGACGATAAGATAATGTTGGATGCTGTGCGATTGTTGGCTTATGATCGAAATAAGCTTGTATATCAGTTTTAAATAAACTCATGGAGCTATAACGATCATCAGGGTTTTTATTAAGCGCCTTGAGAACTATTGCATCTAAATCACCTTGTAAAATCTTTTTTAAACCTTTTAAATTAGTTCCGTGAGATTTTGAAATTTCTTTATCTTTATCTGGATTACCAGACATGACTAAGTGGCTAGGCACTGTCGGATTTCGCTGACAAATATTTTGTGCCATTTCAATAAATGAGTTCGATTGATCGTGAAATGCTTGATATCCAGTTAATAGTTGATACATGACTAAACCCAACTGGTAAACATCAGTTTCTATAGTGGAGGCTTTATTCATTAGTTGTTCAGGGGCAGCATAACTTGGAGTCATAAGCTGTCCAACTGTTTGAGTCGATAATTGACTAAAGTCATCGTGTAATAGTTTAGCAATTCCAAAGTCGAGCAATTTTAATACCCCTTCGTCGGTTATTAAAATATTAGAAGGTTTTATATCTCGATGTATAATGAGTTTTTTATGAGCAAAGCTTAGTGTATCTGCAAGCTTGCTGATGAGCTCAAGTCTTTTGTTAGTGCTTAGTTGAAGGCGGTCGCAGTATTGATCAATGGCTTCACCTTTTACGTATTCCATTATAAAGTAGGCTTGACCTTCTAGAGTAATACCACCATCAAGTAGTTGAGCAATATTCGGATGTTTCAAAGACGCTAAAAATTGTTGCTCTTGTTGAAAGCGAGGGATCAGTTGCTCACTATTTTCTGTGTGCGAAAGTAATTTGATTGCAACTTGTTGTTGAAAACCACCTTCAATACGCTCTGCTCGAAAAACAGTTCCCATGCCACCATGCCCAAGCTGTTCGCATAGTTTGTATGGACCTATTTTTTGAATGTTGTAGCTTTGTGTCGCTTTTCCTAATTTATTCTTTAGAGTATCGTCTCGATTGAAGATATCTTTTATTGCTGAGAGTTCTCTTGCTGGTCGATCTAATAATGTTAACGAGTCTTCTTGGCATTCTAATAATGAGCTAATCTCTTCAAATAGTTGTTGATCTTCTTGACATTCTTTTTTTAGAAATGCTATTTGATTAGATTTAGGTTGTTGAAGTACTTTATCAAAAATAGTTTGTAAACTCTCCCATTTTTCTTTTGATAATTCCATCAATTATTGCCTCTAGCTCAACTCATTATTTTTGAAAGTAATGCTTTAGCTTTAGTCCAGTTACGTCGTACTGTTCGAGTTGATATTTGAAAAAGCTCAGAAATTTCGCTTTCATTAAGGCCTGCAAAAAATTTTAATTCTACTAATTGACATAGATCTTTATCTATTTTTGAAAGATCTTTAAGTGCCTTATTAATTAGTATTAAGGTTTCAATTTCTTGTTCTTTGACTATAGCAAGTTCAGCTAACGTCGTTTTTTGCCAGTTTCCACCACGTTTAAGGGAACGTTTTTTTTCTGCATAGTTAATAATAATTTGCCTCATTGCTGTGGCTGCTATGGCAAAAAAATGCTTCTTGTCATTAATTTGATCCATTTTTAAATGGATTAGTTTTAAATAGGCTTCACTCACTAAATCTGTTGTACAAACTGTATCAACTCCCCATGCATTGTTTAGTTGCCGGTGAGCAATTTGGTGCAGTTCTTTATAAATAATGGGGTAGAGATGATCAAGCGAGTTTTGTTGAGCTACTTGAAAGCTTGACGGCTGTTTGGTTGATTCTTCAAACATTACTATTCCCTTAATTAAATGGCCAGAAAAATAGCCTATCGCTTTAATCAATATTAGTCAATTAGTGTAAGTTCAAAAAGTAAAAATACTATTCTCTTTAATAATCAGAAATATCTCTAGTATAGATTTTGTTGTGACGGATTCATAAAATATTTTTATATGTCCTATTTTTTTATTTATTACTGTTTAAACCAATATACAAAACAATTAAATCTGATTAATTGATTTGTTTATCGTTAATTTATCAAGATAATTATTCGATATATTCGTAATGTTAACTCATTTTAATAAGGAAAATTGTATGAAACTTAAAAAAATCTATTCACTTTTATTATTCTTAATCACGGGTATGGGAAACCAAGCTTTTGCTACATCATGGGGTGACTTTAGTGCACAAAATGATTTGATTAATATACCGAGCGCTAATTTTAATAGTGCAACACTACTACGCAAAGTATCTGTTGTTTGTCCTCGCGATGGTTTTTTAAAAGCATCTGCTAATGCTGGTTTTAGTTTAAGAGCTGTTTCAACAGGTGCAAAAGTCTGGATACGCTATAGTATTCGCCTAAGCAGTAACGCTGGTTCAGGTATTGATCCTGCACATTATCGTAATGTTCAGCAGTTTGTTATGGATCCTGTGCACTCTACGCCAGGTAGTATGTTTCGTGTTGACAGATGTCAAGCAGGTGAAAAGGTTGGTTATGAGTTTGTTGCACAACGTGTTCAAAATGCACAGGCTAATACAGCCGCTTGGCAACCAAGATTATTTGTTGAATTTTATAATAATAAAATTTAGTTACATCAAATAATAATAGATATAAATCTTATTTTAAAAAGGCTTTCTGGTTTTAGAAAGCTTTATTTTTTTGTTGAGTATTTTATAAAGGTTAACTATTTTCAACTGGATCAACTCTAGGTTTTTTCATTTTATTTTGAAAAAAGCATTTTTTAAATTGTCGTGGTGAAAAACCTGTTATTCTTGAAAAAACTTTCCTAAAGGCTGCAGGATCTTCGTATCCTGTCATTGAAGCAATATTTTCAATGTTATAAATTCCAGCTTCTATCAGTTCGCTTGCTTTTTTTATTCTGATTTGTTGTATATACTCTGATGGCTTATAACCAGTAGCACTAATGAAACGGCGTAAAAAGGTTCTCTCAGTTAAAGCACAAAGTTCAGATAAATGATGAACGCTCAATGTATTGTTAAAGTTGGTATGTACAAAGTGTTGTGCTTTTATAATGACTTCATCACCATGTTCTAAATTAGGTCTAAAGTTTTCATAACAGCATTCTTCTCTAGCACTAGTATCTATAATTAAATATTTTCCAAGCTTTCTCATTACTTGAAATGATATTGATTGAGCGATAATTTCTAATGCAAGATCAACCCAAGATACAATACCGCTAGTGGTAATGATATCTCCATCATTAATCAGGGTTTTATTCGTTTGTAGTTTAATTTTTTGATGTTTTTCTAATATATCATCGGCATATTTCCAGTGTACCGCTGCAAAACGATTGTTTAATAATTGTGTTTCAGACAGTATAAAAATTGATTGGCAAATTGCGCTAATGATTGAACCATTCTTATGACGTTGTTGTAACCAATGAATTAAAAATGAGTCTGGCTTTAGAAAGTAATCACACCCTATGCTCGGTGGCAATATAATGTAATGAAGAAATGGGCTTTTATTTAAGTTGTGTAATGAAGTATTGCTGTCGGTATTTAAGTCAAATAGAGAATATTCTAGCTTCTTATTAAGATTGTCTTCAATACAAATTTGATTAGCTAATCGTATAATATCTAAAATTCCAATATAGGCAGAGGGAAGCACTCCTGGATATTTAATAATTCCAATGCGTATTATTGTTTTAATCATTTTGTCTGATTTGGCACTAATTATGTCAGTTATGACTTTAGTACAGTGATTTAATTGATGCAATAATTAATCATGAGAACGGTTGCTGACTTTTTTATACTATCTTAAGCAAGTATCTCAAATAAGAATCATAGCTTTAAGTTAAGCGGTTAAATTTAAACAAGCAAAATATCAAATATTTTTTCATTAATTTTATAAGTTTTATTATACTTGTTTAAATACAAGTAATGACAAAATGCAATTTTGGTTTAATTAATAATGCTGTTTTACAAGTTTTTGAAGGAATATACTATTAGTAATGAGCAATTTTTTAATTGAAAATATCATATCAGTAATTTGTATTTTAATTTTGTTAAACTGGGTTGTATGTCATTTATACATTCGTTTAAAACTCAACAATATATTGGTAAAAAAGTCAGCTGAGCTTGATGGGCAGATTTATAAAATAAAAGTTGATATTAATTATTTAAAATCAATTTGTGAATCTTCTCAAGAACAACATTCACGATTTAAGAGTGAACTTGTTGAATTTAAAATTCAAAAACTAGTCGATATTGGCTTTCCTCGGGAGGTTGCAGTTGAAGCTATACTTAAAAACGAAAGTGATATTGCCAAATTTAAATTGATATAATGCTCATGAAATTAATTTTTTAGTCATTTTATCCAGAGTCTTTTCTTAGTCGTTCAGCCATTAAATTAACAACTCGGTCTAAAAATAGTGAAGCTCATTGGCCTTATGTGAAACATAGAGGCGGTCCTGTTGGTTTTTAAAAGTACTAGGTAAAAAAAACTATTGGCTTTGCAGATTTTAGCGGAAATTGCCAATACATAAGTACAGATAATTTTCGTCAAAACAATAAAGTTTCTCGTATCCTTGTTAATTAACCAAATCAAACACGAATGAAAGTATTAGAACGACTAAGAGTAATTAATGAAGTCATTGAATAGACTACGTGAATAAGCTTTTTAATTAGCTTATTTCTTAATAAAGAAACCAAGCATAGAGAAAAAATAAATATGCCTATAAGTGAAAGGACCGTTTTTGCTCTTATGTCAATGAAAACTGGCAGTTTAATGTTCAAAGATTAGCAGAATACCGTTATGCTAGTATTAATGACTTAGCAATTAATGACTTAGTAATTAATGTATATGAACGAAAGTTTTTTGGACTTCAGGACGAAGACCAGATGATCATCCAGGACTCAATGAATTATGTATAGAAAAATAGAATAAATTGTAAAACAAGTGGTTGAAAATGTGGTATATAAGATGAGGCTTTTAATAGTTATTAAAGGAAAGTGATGAAAGCAATTGTACATACAAAATATGGGACACCTGAAGTATTGCAAGTTAAGCAAGTGGCTAAGCCAATACCTGGTAACAATGAAGTTTTAATTAAAGTTCATGCTGTAGAGGTCACAAAAGCCGATTGTGAACTACGTAGTTTTAAATTCCCCGTTAAATGGTTTTGGTTACCTTTGCGCATGGTCATGGGAGTTAGACGACCGAAAAGAACGATTCTTGGTGGATATTTTTCTGGTGAGATCGAGCAAGTTGGCAAGGAGGTTACAAAGTTTAATCAAGGAGATAAAGTTTTTGGTGTGACAGGACTATCTATGGGGGCTTATGCTGAATATATTTGCTCTTCAATTGATAATACAATGATCGCTCTACCAGATAATATGAATTATCAACAAGCTGCTGCAGTTCCTTTAGGGGGGCTCAATGCACTTCATTTTTTAAAAAAAGCCAATATTCAAAGTGGTGAAAAAGTATTAATTAATGGTGCTGGTGGCAGTATTGGTTTGTTTGCAGTACAAATTGCAAAAACAATGGGTGGCGAAGTGACAGCGGTTGATAGTGCCATTAAAGAAAATATGCTACGTCGAATAGGTGCCGATCACTTTATTGATTACAACAAAGAGTCATTTGCCGATAAAGATCAAAAATATGATGTGATCTTTGATATGGTTGCTCATAGTTCATACACACAATGTATAAAAACACTTAATAGAAAAGGACGTTATTTAATGGGAAACCCAAGGTTTTCTGATATGTTACGTTCTGTCATCACACCTTTATTAACCGATAAAAAAGTTTTTTTTGCCTTTGCGGGAGAAAAGGAAGAGGAATTATACTTACTGAAAGCAATGATTGAAGCCGATCAAATAGAGGCTGTTGTCGATAAAGTTTTCACAATGGAAGAAGCAAGACAAGCACATGAAAGAGTTGAAACAGAGCAACGAATTGGTTCGGTTGTTATTTCCATTAGCGGTTATTCTTAGGTTAGCTAAGTACTGATAAGCAAATATTGAAAACTAAAGTAGTTAATAAAGCTACTTTAGTTTTATTAACTATTTTTTAGTTGTTCGTAAAGTTCGAGCATTCAATTTTTGAACTGGGCGAGAGTTTCCACCATGAAATAAGTGCTTAAACTTGCCAATTTGTGCTGCCGAAACCGATTGAATGTTTTTAGAAACATACCATCGAACACCTTCTGTGCAGGGTGGGGTTGTTAATGAACCACTAAAACGAAAATAGGTTTTTGTTTTTTTACTACCTAACACATTGTTTGGATCAATCATATTCCCTTCACTTGAGTTGGTTCCTTTATGATCTGGAGCAACGTTTAATATTTTTGCTAATGCTGGGTTTTTATCTCCTTCTTTATAAAAAACGCCAACAACACTTAAAATGCCTTTATCGTCGGTATGAACAAAATGGACTTCGAGTGGAAAATGCTTACCGTTTAAGGTGTTTTCACTTGGAGAGTGAAAGTGAAATTGTAATAACTTTTGTTTTCCAAATTCGGTTTTAGTAAAACTATTTTTATCAGTATTGACTTGAATAGTATGACCATTATTAACAACGGTCAATGGGACAGGTTTAAATTGATGTTTTAATTTTGTTAAACTCTTATCCGTTTGAGCAAAAGTTCCTAGATCAATTGGTGACTGCTCCACACCCGACTTACATGCTGTATATTCAGGTGAAAGATCTCCCCAAAACTTAGGACCAGTATTGCCTTTATAACTCCACTCAGCTGCACAAATATTAAGACTCGCAAATAGTGCCGCACAGCTTAATGCACGTTTAAGGTTTTTCATTAATATATCTCCTTGTGAGAATTTATTTTTATTTAAAAATTATTTTTTAGCCTACATAAAGATATCATTAAGAAGAATCAATATTCTTAAAAAACAAGGCTCTTTATTATAGATAATTTAATAAAGCTAGCGCATTATAGTACGTACATGAAAATTGAATAGTTAATTTTGCCGATTATTTTTTAAGTTTCAAATATTGAATGTTAGAATAAGTAAAATATAACTTGGAAAATAAAAATCAAGCTTTTTGAAGGTGACAGATTTAGTTCAGCAAAAAACTGTATGAAATTCATAACACCTAAAGACAATTAATAATTGTCTTTAGGTGTTATGTTGTTAATAAAAGTTATAGAGAGAAGCTTAAACGCGTTCAAACACTGTTGCGATACCTTGCCCTGAACCAATGCACATGGTGGCAACACCTAAGGTGGCATTTTTACTTTCCATTAAACGGAGTAAAGTTCCACTAATGCGTGCACCCGAGCAACCGAGTGGATGACCTAAAGCAATTGCACCACCATTTAAATTCACTTTGTCTTCCATATCGTCAAGGATTTCTAAATCTTTTAATACCGGAAGTGCTTGTGCGGCAAAGGCTTCGTTGAGTTCCCAAAGATCAATATCGTTAACGGTGAGCCCTGCACGTTTTAATGTCTTTTGAACGGCTGGTACTGGGCCATAACCCATAATGGCCGGATCACAACCGGCAACACCCATAGCACGAATTTTTGCTAAAGGAGTCAGTCCAAGTTCTTTGGCTTTATCGGCACTCATAATTAACATGGCTGATGCACCATCAGAAATAGCAGATGCATTTCCAGCTGTCACTGTTCCGCGCGGATCAAAGACAGGGCGTAAATTCCCCAGTCCTTCCATGCTGGTTTCAGGTCGAATCACTTCATCATAATTAAATGTGGTGAGTGCGCCGTTAGCATCATGACCTTCCATTGGAATAATTTCTGCGGCAAAAGCGCCAGAGGTGGTGGCTGCATGGGCTTTGTGATGTGAACGCATGGCAAACTCATCTTGTGTTTTTCGATCAATGTTATGTAGCTTTCCAAGCAACTCAGCGGTAAGTCCCATCATGCCGGATCCTTTGGCTGAATATTTTGAAATTTGTGGTGCCAGATCAACGCCATGCATCATTGGCACATGTCCCATGTGTTCAACGCCACCTACTAAAAACACGTCACCATGATTAGTTTGAATTGCTTGTGTTGCTGAATGAATCGCTTGCATTGAAGAGCCACATAAACGATTGATTGTTTGACCGGGCACACTGTGGGGTATATTAGTCATTAACATTGAGGTTCTGGCCACATTAAAACCTTGCTCTAAAGTTTGTTGCACACAACCCCAAATCACATCTTCAATTTCGTTTGCATCAAGTGCTGGGTTGCGATCAAGCAATGCTTGCATCAACTTGGCACTCATTACCTCGGCACGAATATTTCTAAACATACCGCCTTTTGAACGTCCCATCGGGGTTCTGATAGCATCTACGACGACGACATCTTTCATTGTTATTTCTCCCAATATTTTAGCGATAGTTAAGCGGTGTAAAATGTTTTGTTTTCTGCGACCATGGTTTTTAGCATTTCAGGAACCTGATAACCAGCCCCTAAATGCGCATATTTTTCCGCAGTTTGTATCATATGATTGATGCCGAGTTCGTCAGCGTATTTTAATGCGCCGCCTCTGAATGGAGGAAAACCTAAACCGTAGATTAATGCCATGTCACATTCGGCAGCAGTATCAACAATCTTTTCATCCAGACAACGAACCACTTCAAAAATAAAGGGTAACATCATGCGATCAATAATTTCTTGTTGATCAAATTTTTTATTGGGTGCACCAATTAAATTAAAAACAGATTCGTCGACCACTTTAGTGGGTTTACCTTTTTTATCTTTTTCATAAACATAAAAGCCACTACCGGATTTTTGTCCATATTTTTTATCGGTAAAGAGTTTTTCAACCGGATCATCAGCCAGTGCACTCATACGATCAGGATAACCCGAAGCCAACACATCAACACAATGATAAGCCGTATCAATGCCGACAACATCAAGCAAATAAGCGGGTCCCATTGGCCAACCAAATCCAGCCATAACCTTATCAATTTGACGGAAATCTGCACCGTCATTTAATAACTGGCTAAAGGCTCTGAAATAAGGAAAAAGCACACGGTTTACATAAAAGCCGGGGCAGTCTTTAACCACCACCGCTGATTTACCCATTGCGGTCGCATAAGCGACGGTTGTTGCAATGGTATCTTCTGAGGTTTTACTGCCTTTAATGACTTCAACTAAAGGCATCTTATGCACTGGGTTAAAAAAGTGCATGCCACAAAATTGCTCTGGTCGTTTTAAGTTAGCGGCTAACAAATCAATTGAAATGGTTGAAGTGTTAGAGGTTAAAATAGCATCTTCAGATAAAACGCTTTCAACTTCTTGTAGTACGGTATCTTTCACTTTAGGATTTTCAACCACTGCTTCAACAACCAAATCTGCCTGTTTAACGGTTGAATATTCTAATGTGGGTGTAATACTCGCAACCACTTTAGCCATTTTTTCCGGGGTCACTTTTCCTAATTGAACGCCCTTATTTAAAATTTTAATTGCTTCGTTCATACCCAGATCTAAAGCGGCGGTATTAATATCTTTCATCACCACTGGAATGCCTTTGCTGGCAGACTGGTAAGCAATGCCTCCGCCCATAATTCCTGCACCAAGTACCGCGGCAGATTCCACCTGCTTATTAGCCGTTTTGGCAGCAATTTTGGCTTTTTTCTTGAGCAATTGATCATTCAAGAAAATTTGTACCATGGCACTGGCTTGAGAGGTCTGGCAAACCGTAGTGAAACCTTCATGCTCTTCTTTGAGTGCTTCTTGGGCCGGCATTTGCGCAGTGGTTTCAATGACACGAATGGCTTCCATTGGTGCAGGATAATGCGGTAATGCTTTGGCGCCCACCATACCTTTTGCCGTGGTAAAAGCCATAGTGCTTTCAAGCTTGTTGAGTTTTAATGGTGCTTGTTTTTCTTCACGACGCGCTTTCCAGTCAAGCTTGCCTGTTGCGGCATCTTCTGCCATTTGTAGCGCAACTTCTCTGAGGGCTTCTGGCGATGTGACCGCATCAATTGCACCCACTTTGAGTGCATCTTCAGGTTTGTGAGTTTTAGCCATTGCAATCCATTCAATTGCATTATCAGAACCAATCAGTCTTGGTAGTCTGATAGTGCCACCAAAACCAGGAATAAGACCAAGCTGAGTTTCGGGTAAACCAACTCGTGCAGTTGCAGCGGCGACTCGAAAATCACAAGTAAGCGCCATTTCAAAGCCGCCGCCCAATGCAAAACCATTGATCACTGCAACCGTAGGAAAAGGTAGTGCCTCAAAGCCAGAAAAAATCGCACCAGCTTCGGTACACCACTGAATCATTTGCTCTCTGGGATTGGCAAACATACCTAAAAATTCAGTAATGTCTGCACCGACAATAAATACCGGTTTAGGGCTGGTGGCAATTGCGCCGCGCACGCCATCGGTGGCATTGAGCAAATCGATAACCGCCTTCCATTCTTTGAGTGTTGCATTATCGAACTTATTGACTGACTCATTCTTATTATCAAAAATGACTTCGGCAATACCGTTATCCAGCATTTGACAGCGAAGTGATTGACCGTCGTAATTCATGGGTTGCTCCATTAGTTGAAAATCGATTGTCGCCTAGTTTAGCTTACATTGATGTACTAACGACAATTATAAAATTGAGATTTGGATCTATTGTTACAATGTCTCGATTATAGCAGGATATATTAAAATTTAAACAAGCGTTTGAATTTGTCTGTTGAAACTATGTTTTTGGAGATTTAGTACTAAATAGGAAGCAGTGTTTGTCTCAATCAGTTGATTTTACTGAAACTGATCCCAATAGTTTCTACTTAAATGTTGAATGCATAATAAAGATCAAAAATATGAAAAGGAGAGCACTTTGTTAAACGTCCATGTATGGTTACTTCACGGTAATATGGTTGGTCACGCCTCGCTATCGTTTGGTGCAAACTATGTTAGCTTCTGGCCAGAAGATGATGCAGGTAAGAAAGATTTAAAAATTAAAAGAAGTCACCCTGGTCAATTTATGAATGCATTGCACGAAGATGTTCAGGCTGAAGGTAATCGTCAGCCGATTACGATCACAATTCCTCGTATTAATGATGAAAAACTATCAAGGTTTATTGCAGATCTAATGTCGAATACGCCTAGATATCAACTTGCAAAATATAATTGCTCAAATGTTGTTGCTGAATGCCTAAAAGTAGCCTGTGATAAGGCCCCCAGTTTTTATCCAACCGCTCATGCATACGGACGATTAGGTAAAGTTTTGGGACGAGGTATTTGGACACCAAATGAGATATTACGGTATGCCAGAGAGTTGGCGACACACAAGGATATTACATGAATGTAATTTATAGCCAAAATTATAATATTAGTCTGGGACTATTAAATTATTTACATCCTTTTGATGGCACTAAGTTTCAGACTATCCACAAAGCACTACAAACCAATAATCAGGTTAAGTTTTTAGCGCCAGAAGAATCGGTGAGTATGGAAATAATCGATGAGTTTTTATCGAGTATAATGCGCCATCGAGTAAGGAATAAAAATGGTATTTTTCAGGCGTTAGAAATCCCCAAAATACCGTTTGTTAGCTTCTCCCTTTTAGATCGCAAAATACTTTCACCCATGCGTTGGGGAGTAGCTGGTACGCTTTTAGCGGCTGATCAGGCTTTAAAAAATGGTGGCCTTTATTGGAATATCTCAGGTGGTTATCATCATGCCATGCAACAAAATATGGAAGGGTTTTGTATTTATAATGATATTGGTATTGGTTATCAACAATTACTAAAACAGGGATTATTGCTACCCGAAGATAAAATTTTAATTATTGATACCGATGCCCACCACGGTAATGGGAATGCTTATACTTTTATGGAGAACGATCGGGTTACTCTTTTAGATGTATATAACGCAGGTATTTATCCAACCTCTGGTTATACACGAGATCGGGTGAACATTGCAGCGCCACTTCCACCAGGAACAGAAGGTGAAACCTATTTAAAAGCTTACGCTGAAGCTTTAGAAAAGTTAGATGATGATTATCGCTTAGCTTTTGTGGTGGCGGGAACCGATGTTTTAATGAGTGATAAACTGGGTGGTTTGTGTTTAACCATTGATGATGTTGTGGCACGTGAAAAGTTAACTTTGCAGGCACTCGAAAAACGATCTATTCCAACCGTTATGCTCGGTGGTGGCGGTTATTCTAAAGAAAGTGCGCAAAGTGTTATTAAGGCGATTGCTGCCTGTGCCTAGTCCAATTGGACTAATGTGATATTATTCTTATTGTTTTGTTAGTTCGCAAACTTGGCTTGTTAAGTCGGCTTACCTACTTAAAGTCGATCTGCCAACTTAGAGCAGACTTGCTCAGTTAAAATAGAGAAGTCATTATGAAAAATATCGCAGAGCAGTTATCAACTTATAAATCTGTGCATTTAAACCCAAAAAATGTCAGGACACACTTTTTGGGTGTGCCTATGATTATATGGTCTATTGCGTTGTTAATGAGTCTTGTTAGTTGGCCTGTTTCATTGTTTGATTATTATTTTTCTATCAGCTTGGCTTTTATCTTTTTTGCAGTTGTCTTTTTATATTACATAGTACTTCACTGGCGTTTAGCGATTGGTTTATTCCTTTTTATTGTACCCGTTCTCTACTCAGCAAAAATTGTAGCGGCTTTTGAATATGCGTTATTTATTGCTATTGGTGTGTTTGTTATTGGCTGGGTGATTCAGTTTATCGGTCATTATTATGAAAAAGCCAAGCCTGCATTTGTTGATGATTTGAATCAGCTTTTTATTGGTCCGATTTTTTTAATGGCGGAAGTTTATTTTCTGTTAGGTTGGGAGAAAGAATTAGAAAGTAAAATTACGCCAATGGCGGTTGAGAAAAGAAAAGCGTTTCAAGTTAGAAATAAAGTATAGGTTTTGGTCAATATTGGTAAGTTTGTAATTTGTTGGATTAATAGCCCAACAACATTGAGATAGCATGATTAATCAAGTGTTAATATCTGAGAATTAAAAATGTTTAAAAAAACAAGTATACCAACTTTAGTCCTAATTATATTAGCTATTTGTTTTTTAGCTATTTCTCTTTTATCGGTATATTTAAATCAGCATTTAGAAGGTTTTGGTGCTCTTAATCGTGTTTATGCGATCCCTTTTTTATATCAAGTTATTTTATTGCTAGTATTTGTACTATTAAGTGCTTTTTTTGTCTTTAAGCAGAAAAGTAGGCTGCTTTCTTTGGGTATTATTGCTGGCTTTATCTGTGTTTTTATTAGTAGTTACTCATTAACCTTTTCATCTAATATCAATGCTATTAGCACTGATATTGGACCAATAACAATTAATCAAATCTCTTTTTCTGATAATTTAACCATAGAAAGAAAGTGGTATGGTTTCTTGGTTGTTGATCAAAAGACGAATGAGTCGATACAGTTATTGAATCGAATAACACCATTAGTTATTTATGGTGAGCAAGTTGAGCAATATATTTCGGGTTTAGGTGAGTGTCTTGAAAGTAAAAATAAGCAGTGTGTTAAGTATAGTGTTGCTTGGCCTTAGTCATCAGTGTTGTAAGGGTAATTCACATTTTTCTTATGACCAATATTAATATTATAGATATTGAAGCCAGTGGATTGCATTTTGATTCATATCCTATTGAGATAGCTGTGTCCGTTAATGGTGAGTTGAAATCTTGGTTGATTAAGCCAGAAGATCATTGGCGTTATTGGTGTGATACCGCTGAAAGTATGCATGGTATTTCTAGGGAGCAGTTACAGCACGAGGGAGTGAGTGCTATACAGGTGGCGGTTGAATTGAATGAGTTTTTACAAGGCGCAGGTGAAATTTATAGTGATGCGGTTTATTGGGATAATGATTGGATAGACACGCTTTATTTAGCGGTTAATCAAGAAAGAGCGTTTCATATTTATTCGTTATTCGATTTAATGAATGATGCACAAATGATGTTATTTAAAGTGAGAAAAAGTGAAATAGCTAAGCAGGGGAAGTATCAATTGCATCGTGCGGTGGATGATGTGCAAATCATTAGTCGGGCGTATGCGGCGGTGATTTGAGTAATTGGGAGCTTTCTTGATTTTAGTCAATGTTAATGATTGACTTTTTATTTCAGGGTGTTATTTTTGTTTTAAGTTTTGATGCCTAACTAACAATAAAATATTAATATTCCATTGGTGAGTGTAATCAGTGGGTATAATTAAGTTTTTAAAACGTATAAAAATTAATTCAGTCAATTAAGAAACCGCAGAAGGATTAGGATTAACGTGGTGATGTTGTTGGAAGTTTGGAAATGATGATAGCAATGTGCCTATGCAGTGTTCTCTGCGTTGTTGTTATTTTCTCTTTTGATGTGTTCTGTGTTTTCTTGAATAAAAAATATCATTCATTTTGTTTTAATCAATTGACTAAAAAATTGATGTCGTTTAGTTCGTGGAGAAAATTGAGCTAAATGTAAGTATTAAAATGATTGAGTTTTTAACCTGATATTGCGTTTAAGTTTGATCGAGAATGTCTGTTTACGACTCAAAGCAGGAGAGGTTAAGGATGTTCTTAGGTATGGAAACAATGTGACATGCATTGATATAAACATAATTGATTGTGGCGTATAGCAAAGAAACATTAGTTGAGCCATGAGAGTTATTCATAATTTTATAACTATTATTCTTCAAACGCAATTTTATAACAGGAAAATACAATGGCAGTCAAAAAAAGAAGCTACCTAAAACAATCAGATGTCCCTCGTACTTCTCTGGATGAAGCGCTCAGAGTTCCCAAAGCAATCTTGGAGCAATATGCTGGAGAAGCTACTACGCCTTTTAACGTAGCTAAGGCGATTGACCTTGATCCTAAGGGTAGTCAAATGAAAGTAATAACAGGCTCTGCTATAGCCTTTGGGCTGACAGAAGGAGGAGCACAGTCTTCTTCCATTTCAATCACTGAACTTGCAAAGACTATTTTACGTCCACTTGATGAAGGAGCTGATCTAGCAGCAAGAAAAGAAGCTATTTTAAAACCTAGAATTTTTGGTGAGTTTCTTAATAAATATGATACGCATACGTTTCCACGTGATGACATAGCAAGAAATGTGCTTATTAGTATGGGTGTTCCTGATGATCAGGCTGAAGATGTTCGCAGAAGAATTGAGGAAAGCGCACAATCAATGGGGTTTATAGAAACTATCAAGGGAAAAAAATATATTCACCTAAACTCTATCGCACCTGAAACTGAAAAAACGTCTGTCTCCAACGATGAAAATGTGGATAGTGAAGCATATGAAAATGGTGCAGAATACATAGATTTTGAGCAAACTGCAGAACAAAGTAGAAAATCCAAAAGCGATGATGGAAGATCAAGAAAAGTTTTTATAACCCATGGAAAAAATAAGGCTTTTATTGAGCCGATAAAAAAATTATTAGGATTTGGTGAAATGATTCCTGTTGTCTCGGTGGAAAAGCAGTCTGTCTCTAAGCCTGTGCCGATAAGGTTATGGATGATATGAGAAGTTGCGGAGCTGCAATTATTCATGTAGATACAGAGAAAAAGTTAATCGATGAAGAAGCAAACGAATTCAATCTAGTCAATGAAAACGTTTTGATTGAAATTGGTGCAGCGATGGCTCTCTATGGACGAAGGTTTATTCTGCTTGTAAAAAATGGGGTGAGACTACCTTCAAACTTACAAGGATTATATGAAGTTCGCTACACCGAAGAAAAACTTGATGGTGATGCAACTATAAGATTATTGGAAGCTATAAACGATATTAAAAATAACCCAAGTCCAGATAGATATAATAACTAATAAATTAGCCCGTTGGGTTAATAACCCAACAACAATGCTCAAATTAAAAATAAAAATGGACAAAAAATAAAAGGAATTAATAACTTGAAATATCGACGCGGGTGGCACTTATTTCTTTACCGTTAATTTAGCAGAGAGAAATAAAAGCCTATTGATTGAACACATTGATGAATTAAGATCAGCTTTTAAAAAGGTAAACATGATTAAAGCTTAAAATTGGGGAGAACAATGAAGTTTGAAAAATTATGGGAAAATCACCCAACGATCGACGCATCCATATTTTCAGACGATGCACCTTGTACTAAAAATGGAAAACGAATATTTGATAACCAGTGTGCCATTCGAATGGGCGTTAGCTTACAAAAGTCAGGTGTAAAGCTTGATACGTTTAAAGGCGCTAAGTGTTGGCATGGCCATAAACCAGCCCACATTCTTAGGGCTGAAGAGTTGGCCAATTGGCTAAAAGGTCCATTTTCTCCTTTTAAGCAACGTTTTGAATTTAAGGGGGTTAACGGTTTTCAGGATATCAATGGCAAAAAAGGTATTATCTTTTTCAAGGATTATTATGGCCCAGGAGAGCAAGGTGATCACATTGATTTGTGGAATGGCAGTCGGTTAACCAAATTTAGAACTTGGTTTGAATTTAGCGTTCGTGGTGGTCGTCACTATTCAAAGGCGGATGTTTGGTTTTGGCCGGTAGTGTGAGGTTGACATGAAAAATATTATTCTTGTAATGCTTCTTTCCATTGTTGTTGTTGGTTGTTCTCTGGAAGAGCAACCCTCTCAAGCTGTTCTTGAAAATACCTTGCCAGAGGGCGGTCCAACAATAAAGTATGATTCTGCTACTAGTTTCACCAATATCGATCAAATAACCTCGAATTTGAGTGCACCCAATGCTGAGAAATTTAATGCCTCGCTTGGGTGGTATGGTACTGAGTCGAACTTTGGCTTGATGAAATTGGATGGTAAAACGGCAAAAGAAGTGATCGATATTGTTAATTGTCTTAAAAAAGCTGAAAAGAAACAGCAGCTAATTTGTTTTGATAAGTAGCTAGCTTGTTGGGTTAATAACCCAACAACAATACTCAAATTAAAAAAAAAATGGATTAAAATAAAAGGAATTAAAATTTGCAATATCGACGCGCAAACACAAAAGGCGGTACCTATTTCTTTACCGTTAACCTAGCAGAGAGAAATAAAAGTCTATTGGTTGATCATATTGATAAATTAAGATCAGCTTTTAAAAAGGTAAACAAAAAATTCCCTTTTATCATTGATGCTATTGTGATTTTACCAGAGCACTTACACGCTATTTGGACATTACCAAAAAATGATGCAGACTTTTCAACCCGTTGGCGGTTAATTAAAACTTGGTTTTCAAAATCATTGTTAAAAACAGAAAAAATTGACCAATCCAGAATGAATAAATCAGAACGAGGTATCTGGCAGCGTCGTTTTTGGGAACATCAAATTCGTGATGAAGCAGATTATATTCAACATATGAATTATGTCTATTACAATCCCGTGAAACATGTTACGTGGATAATGTAATTGATTGGCCTTATTCATCCTTTCATCGTGATGTTGAGAAAGGAATATATTCAAAAAATTGGGGCGAACACATTGATATCGATGGTGTATTTGGTGAGACACATGGTTAGATCTTAACATCATGTTGGGTTAGTAACCCAACCTACCCAGTTTTATTATTTACTTAATTTTTTAAGATCTAGCTGAATACTTGAGTGTAAGTTTTTCAGCTTTTTCGCCATTCGTTGAGAGTCATTCATTGCTTCTTTATCAACTTTATCAATTCGCTTTCTGATATCTTCTCGCATTTTTTCCCGTTCACTCTCCATCAGAATCATCCTTCCTGATTTCACGTAATATTCTATAATGATCCACTTCATTTTTTGGGCCGGCAAGAATGCCTCTGCGACCTTCGCCAGATTCTTCGTCGGCTTTATCAATAGCTTCGCCAAGGCAATCAGGACACTGCCCTTTTTTGATCATCTCTTTTTCAGCTTCTTCTATTTTTTTACGAATTTCTTCGCGATTAAATTTTTTCATTATAATTTCACTACTAAATGCGTGATGATATTTGAGAATATTATCTAAAAATTAAGTTGGATTAATAGTACAACAACAGGACTAAATTATAAAAGAAAGCTCCACGAGAGAAATAAAGCTAGAAAATGTAGGAAGGCAATTCAAAGCTCTACTTCTTGAAGAGCATGCCATTGACGAAGACATAGGAATTATTGAAAATGGGAGTGAACTCTTGGGAGTAGTTATATCTCCAGAAGCATATAAGTTTTTTCTTGAGAAGGTAGAAGAAGAGGATAGGTTGGATGCTGAATCTGTTCGAGAATTTGATAAGGCTCGTAAATTCGAACAATGAGTAAAACGGGCCTTATAATTAATTGATTTAAAATCGTTTATGAGATGTGAAAGCTCTACTTTTTATATCAAATAAGAACTTGTTCCTTGAATAATAAATAGATGATAATTAGCATAAATATCATTTATATAAATTAAGGAATATTTATGTTTCCAGATATTACTCCTCAATTAAGTCATGTTGAACGCTTACTTGCAGATTTTGCTAAAATAGACAAGCCGACTATGGCAGATTTTTCAGCGGTAGGCGTTAAAGGCGAAATGTACGATAAGCTTGATAGATATCGTATTGAAGCTATGAAGATGTCAAATGAACAACTTGAAAAGGAAAAACATAAATCATCTCGTCTAGCTAGGCATATGACATTAGCTGGTGAGCCTCGACCTTCTTTACGCTGCGATTGCCATGCAATTGTATCCGGTGGACATCGAGAAGCAATTCAAATTCGAGCTATTTTAGCCTGGCTTAAAGTTCGTATTGATGATCCCCATAATGGTTGTTGGTTACCTAGAGATTGGGAAGATAGAAAATACATGCCAAACTATTTACGTAATGGTGTGCCTCATTGTCGAATACACCATACTTACTATTATCAATGGTTGTTTGCTCGTATAAGGCCTGGCATGATTAATACAACAGCACAGTTACTAACTAAATTAAAAATGATTCGGAATGCATTACAAAGTGGTGCTGTACCACCTAATGTAATGCCGAAAACAGGACTTAAGTATGTTATATAATCTTATAAGTGATGTCGCTAACTATCGTCAATTTGGCTTTAATAGAGAACAAATAGTCAGAATTTTTGGCGAAATTAGTAATGAGACGTTAAATAAACGTATTGATATGAGCTGTATACCACAAAGCTATAAAGATATAGTTAATGAACCATTGTTATTGACTTTTTCACCATTGAAAAAAGCAGATGAAAAACTAAAAATTCCTGATTTATCTGTGCTTGAAGGACGTTTATTTTTAAGTGAAAAAGCTTATGCTGTTTTAGAGTCTTTAATTAAAAATGATGGTGAGTTTTTACCTGTTATTCATGAAAATGGAAGTGGATATTTTTTTACTCCATTACAAGTTGCAGAACCTAATAAAGAAGTGACTTTTAAAAATGAATGGGATGAAATTTTAAGTATTGGTTTTATCGAAAGTGATGTAAAAGAATATGCAGTTTTTCGTACGGATTATGACTTTTATTTTCATCTTTATTGTCAAGAAAATATTAAACAGGCGATTGAAAAGTCGAGATTAACGGGCTTATATATTACAACAGATTTGGCTACCGTTTTTTCGCAAGATAGAAGTGAAGTTGAAAGCCCGTAGGTTGGGTTAATAACCCAACAACAATACTCAAATTAAAAACCAAAATGGACAAAAATAAAAGGAATTAAAATTTGCAATATCGACGCTCAAACACAAAAGGTGGTACTTATTTCTTTACCGTTAATTTAGCGGAAAGGAATAAAAGACTATTGATTGAACACATTGATGATCTAAGATTGGCATTTAAAAAGGTAAACGTGAAGTTTCCCTTTATCATTGATGCTATTGTTATTTTACCAGAGCATTTACATACAATTTGGACATTACCAAAAAATGATGCAGATTTTTCAACCCGTTGGCGGTTAATTAAAACTTGGTTTTCAAAATCATTGTTAAAGACCGAACATATTAATACTTCTCGAATGAATAAATCAGAACGAGGTGTCTGGCAACGTCGTTTTTGGGAACATCAAATACGTGACGAAACAGATTATAATCGACATATGAATTATGTGTATTACAATCCCGTGAAACATGGTTACGTGGATAATGTAATTGATTGGCCTTATTCATCCTTTCATCGTGATGTTGAGAAAGGAGTATATTCAAAAAATTGGGGCGAACACATTGATATCGATGGTGTATTCGGTGAGACACATGGTTAGAGCTTAACATCATGTTGGGTTAGTAACCCAACCTACAAACTAACATCGCTTTAACAATCTGTTTGCTCAGATAATTCCAGCGCGTTATCAACTTCAATGCCGAGATAACGATCCGTACTTTCGAGTTTTGTGTGACCTAAAAGTAGTTGAATAGCTCGTAAGTTTTTTGTGCGTCGGTAAATTAATGTGGCTTTCGTTCGCCTCATCGAATGAGTACCATAATCAAACGGATCAAGGCCAATTTCCTCTACCCAATCTTTTACAATACGCGCATATTGTCTAGTGGTGATATGTCCGATTAGTTTTCCCTTGTTCCATGGTTTAATGTTGAGAGTACAAATTTCGTTCATGATGAATCCTCCGGTTAAATCAATAGGTTGATTAGGTTTTTTTTGAGAGTAGAGTTAACATACCGCTAATTTAGGCCAACTTAAGGCTAATTTATGGCTAAATAACCCTTGATTTACGGCTAGTTATCGGCTAATTTAAGGCTATGAAATGGCAACCTAAATACACTATTAGCAATAAACTTCTCCTAACTATTCGTGAGATTGGAGAGTCTATTGGTGAAATTAGAGCTCAGCATCTTACTCATACTGCTTTATCAAAATTAGAGTTAAATGCCAGAGAGCTGTCATCTTATGCCTCTACCAGTATAGAAGGTAATCCACTGCCGCTGACCGATGTAAAGCGATTGCTGAAAAGCCGTAAAGAAACTATTCGTGATACCGAACGTGAAGTACTCAATTACAATAAAGCTTTGCAAGTTCTGTATCAATCTGTCCGCAACAATCGCTTTAAACTCACGGTCAAAACATTGGAGAAAGTTCAAGCACAAGTAGTGGATGGCTTAATGGATAATCCCTCTTATTGTGGAGCCCTACGCCAAGACCCCGTTATTATTCGCAATCCACGTAAAGTCGATGAGATTGTTTTTATCCCGCCAGATGCAAAAGATGTAAAACAATTGACTCAATTGCTGATGGATTTTATCAATCAAAACATTGGAAAAATTGAGCCTGTTATTCTTGCTGGTATTTTTCATCGTCAAAATGTCATTATTCATCCTTTTATAGATGGCAATGGCCGAACAACACGGCTATTAACAACTGCTATATTGGGTAACGCTGGACTTGATCTATTTGAAATATTTAGCTTTGAAGACTACTACAACCGTAATATCACACGTTATTTTAAAGCGGTTGGTTTGGAAGGGGATTATTATGATCTGAAAGATAATATTGATTTTTCAACATGGTTGGAATATTTTTCAGAAGGCATATTAGATGAGTTACGTCGCATTATAAAATTGCTACCAGAAGAACCAAGTACAAAACCAAGAATAGAAACTCATCATCAACAAATCTTGGACTATATTTTAGAAAAAGGAAGTATCACGCAGCGTGAATATGGAGCCATATCTGATCGTAGTTTGGCATCACGCAAGCTAGATTTTGAAAAGCTGACCCGACTAAATTTGATCCGGGCCAAAGGTGTTGGGCGTGGTACTTATTACATATTGGCATCATCTAAATAAATGTCTGCTCTTGGCCGTAATGTAAATAAAATAGACAATATAACGAAGTGAATGTTGAACAATTTAATAATGAAGCTAGTAACGTTCTGGTAGAAATATGTAAACACTTGGGTGACTTTCAGTTATTTATTGAGGTATACCGATTGAAGCAATTTTCTCAAGTTGAAGAGGAAATAGCTCAATTTTTTAAAGAAGATTTAAATGAGCGAAAAGCATACGACATAAATTATGCATATAGTGAGCCTTTTAAAACTGACGAAGAATTACTTAACTCTATTGAGAAATGGTTTAACATTGCGCAACTTGGAATCATCAAGGGAACTAAAATCATTGATTTAACTAAACACTTTCTTTCGTAGTTAGAAAAGCCATTCTCATATTATAAGGTCAACAAATGTACTTATAAGAAAAAAGGGATTAATGGAATATTCGTTACATTATGATTATTTCTTTTTGAGAAGTAATTCAATGTCGATAGTGTTTGAAGTTGGTGGAGATGATTAAGCCCGTAGGTTGGGTTAATAACCCAACAACAATATTTAAATTAAAAACAAAAATGGATTAAAATAAAAGGAATTAAAATTTGCAATATCGACGCGCAAACACAAAAGGCGGTACCTATTTCTTTACCGTTAACCTAGCGGAAAGGAATAAAAGCCTATTGATTGAAAACATTGATGAATTAAGATCAGCTTTTAAAAAGGTAAATAAAAAATTTCCTTTTATCATTGATGCTATTGTGATTTTACCAGTGCACTTACACGCTATTTGGACATTACCAAAAAATGATGCAGACTTTTCAACCCGTTGGCGGTTAATTAAAACTTGGTTTTCAAAATCATTGTTAAAAACAGAAAAAATTGACCAATCCAGAATGAATAAATCAGAACGAGGTATCTGGCAGCGTCGTTTTTGGGAACATCAAATTCGTGATGAAGCAGATTATATTCAACATATGAATTATGTTTATTACAATCCCGTGAAACATGGTTACGTGGATAATGTAATTGATTGGCCTTATTCATCCTTTCATCGTGATGTTGAGAAAGGAATATATTCAAAAGATTGGGGTGAACACATTGATATCGATGGTGTATTCGGTGAGACACATGGCTAGATCTCAACATCGTGTTGGGTTAGTAACCCAACCTACAAACTTAATTAAGGTTTAGGTTGGAGGTGGTTTAGAGAGATGGTATTGCGAACTTAAAAGCACGGAATTTTCAATACAGGTTTAGGTGTGTTTATAATAATCAAATGATTATACAATATTTAATTTGTGTGAATAAAGTCACATAATCAACCTAAGAATTATAAAATAATGCCTTGATACATATTTATCTAATAAAGAGAGGGAGCAATGGAGAAAATTGCAATTATTGTTTATGGAGATGCAGGGGAGTTGGGCAGTTTTAAGATATTTTCAGATAATTTAAAAGAAGAATTGAGTAAAAAATATAAAAAAGTAATAGTTCAACATGTAAATCGTGATATTGCTTTTTTTAATCTAATAAAGTCGGTTGGTGCTAAAGAAGAGATTGCAGAACTTCATATTTTTTCTCATTCAATAGGAGCTGGGATTTTTCTTGGTTATAAAGATACAAGTATAGCATCTAATAGAATAGCATTATGGAGAATGGCAGAAAAAAATAGGCGAAAAGTCACTTATCATGAAGTTGTTCGAACAGAAACCGGAGCTATACAAACTGATGACTTTGTAAGCGGTGCTTTGATAAAACAAAAAGCATTGTTACAGAAAAAATTTTCAAAAAAATCATTTATA
The DNA here is from genome assembly GCF_052495765.1 of Aliikangiella litoralis. The sequence continues at coordinate 163,660 of NZ_CP199292.1, forward strand.
AAAATATGGGGATGCAATTCAGGTATAGATGGATGGGTATATAGTGACAATGGGGTAGTTGATCCTAAAGATAACTCAGAAGCTTATTATTGGCGCGCGTTTAATGAGTTCAATAAACCTAAGCCTAGCATAGCCAAAGCGTTTGCTAAATTTTTTAACCTTAAAGTTTATGGCGCAAAAAGTGGTGCAAGCATAGAAGTCCAATTTAATAAAAAATGGATTAGCTCTCAACAATATAAGGATAAAATAGGGCACTGGCCCTCTGGAAGCCTACCGCACCGACTAGTACCAGATAAAGGAAGCTATTATGAATATTTACCTTAAATGTCTTTTTTTTGTTTATGTAGTCTCTAATGTTTTTGGGTGTATTAGCTCTGTTGCTGAGTCTAATCCAAAACAAAGCTTTTTAAAAAAGCAATGTAACAAAGCAAAACAAGGAAAGTTAGATTTAAAGTCATTGGACTATAGTTCCTCAATGAATAATGCCTATTTGTTCGACTGTGTGGTTTCTGTCAGTATTTCCTCTCCAAATATGATTAGTGGTGAAAGTAAGAGTAAATTAGAAAGACAAAAGGAAAAAGAAGAGAAAATAAAAATAGCTGACTTTTTATTATCTAAAAATATAAATACTAATTATACAAATGAATATGGAGATACTTTACTAATAACAACTATTTCTTCTTTTCTTCCAAATGAATGGAAAGAGAAAACAATAAAACATCTTATTCAAAAGGGGATTGATGTTAGTGTAAAAAATAAAAATGGAGATAGTGCCTTAGACTTAGCAAAATACAAAGGTACTTCTAAAATGGTTGAATTATTATCCATAGAGAAATAGGCTGGGTTAATAACCCAGCAACACTATTCTTTTACAATAAGCTCAACGACTTCTTTTTTCGATGAAATTCGAACAGAAGCTAATAGCTGTGATTGGTTAACGTCGGTAACATAATTTAAGTTGTCCGGCAGTTTTCCGAGTATTTCAAACTTATCATCGTCTAGTGCATAGGACCATAATTGAAAACCTTTATTAACCCCGAATATAACATTATTTCTTATCACAAAACGTTTATCGCTTCCTTGGCCATCAAGCGCTTCAATAAGCTGATCTTCCGCTGGTCCAGGTTTCCAAAATCTATCCATATGATCCGTGTAGATTAGCTGACCAGTCTCACTTTTTTGTGTCCAGTTAACTATCTTGTTATTAATCAATTGAATTTGGGAATTGGTTAAATCGAGTTTGGCAAATTTTAACTTCCCTTTAATTCGCATATTGACTAAAGCGGTTTGATTATCGCTATCCCATTGAAACAAACTTTCAACGGGATGATCTAAAGAAAAAGATTTCTCATTGCCATCCAAAAATACTTGAGTTAACTCATGAATAGCATTGGCTAAAATGCTTTGGCCATCTGCGGCCCAATTCATTCCAACTATATAAGCATCTATAGGAAAATGGCTAATTTGCTGTGAACTTTTGCCATCGGTTAACCAAATTTGCTCTTCGCCAGAACGCTCTGACTTGTAGGCGATTAAATCGCCATTAGGCTGGAATATAGCTTTGTCTTCGCCAACGATTGAACGTTCAAGTACTGAATAATTTAACTTTTGAACAGTTGATGCCTGCTCAGTTTCTGGTAGTGTTACTGCAATAATGTCACTATCATAGTGGCCTTTAATGACCAGCATTTGTTGACCATTAGGATGAAATATCGGCGAGCTCATAGGACCATCTAGCGGCAAACTAATATTGGTTACCTGACCGTTATAAGACAATGCAAAAAGCTGTTTACCTGTACTAAAAATGAGTTGTTCATCTAACGGAGAAAAGTTAGGGTAGATAAATCTAAACTGAGCGATTTCTTCTGGGTAATTTATGCGATGACTTGAAATAAGTTGGCCTTCGGGTTTGAGTATTTCAATATAAAGGTGTCCATCATTACGAATACTGGTAAGGGCAATCAAGTTGTCAGTAGCGGAATAGTCATAATCAATGATGTTGCCATTATCAATGGTATAAATCATTTTGCTTTTGTTTTCATTGATTGAATAACTGATTAATTTCCAACTATCTGAATACTTTTGTAATAAAGAGATATTGTTATTATTTAACCACTGAGGGGATTGAATGATTGAGTTTTTGCACTCCATCAATTCACGTGGAGATTGTGGAGAGTTGAGTGCACGGTTAAAGTCTAATGTCATCAGCTTATAACATTGCTTTTGATTAATTGGCTGGTTGCAACTGCCGGATTGAATAAAGACCAGATTTTTACCATCTTTTGAAAAACTATGACTGCCATAGGCACCTAAGTGTTTTGTTAGCTGAAACTCTTGCTGTGTTTTGGTATTTTTTGCCCAAATATGATTAATACAAAACTCTGCTGAGTAGCGATGGAAAACGACATATTGGCCATCAGGTGAATAGATACCTGAAAATTCTTTATTGTCAGTTGCTGTTAGTGCACGTATTTTTTCAATAGATAATTTTGTGGGTTGCTTAGGAGTTGTAAGATTAAAACCAATACCCCCCAGAATAGTGATGAAGGCAATGATAGATACGATACCTAAAGAGGCTTTCAACGGTTTTTTAGCTGCTGTGTGATCAATATTAGAAGTGGCTATTTCATTTTCGTTTATTTGAGCCGACGAAGCTTCAATATCGTTTTCATGATGCCAGCGAACATCACACTCAAGGCTATAGCCTTGTTTAGCATGAGTCTTGATATAAACATTGCCACTGTCACCAAGCGCTTTTCTTAATTGGGCGATACTTTTTTGAAGTGTGTTAGGCGATACCGTCGTTTTTTGCCAGACTTTATCTAATAAAGTGTCGTGACTGACGACCTTACCCTGATGTTTAGCTAGGTAGGTGAGGACTGCCAAAGCTTTAGGAGCTATAGTTTGAGATTGTTTATTTTGAGTGATTTGATTTCTGGATAAATCGATAAAGAAGCCACCGACCCAATATTGTTCTGACATATAGCCTCTAGTTTACAGTGATTAATTGAAGTTATCTGATTCTCAATAGTGAGTTTAAATGAGAGAAGGTATCTTATCATAAGACTTAATGGTAGCTAAATACTATCTTTTAACTAATTGATAAATAAGTATTATTTTTAAAACCAGCAAGAATTCAGCAAGACGTCAGTAGAACTTCAAGTATTTTTATCTCTAATAATTTAATTTTGTTTTTTTAGATTATGTCACTTTATTAAAGGGTGATGTTGTTGAGCAACAACGTTATAGGAAACATGATGAAAATAAATCTTAATGACGATTTAAAACGTAGCTTAAAAAGTTTAATTGCTATTGCACTATTCAGTAGTTTTAGCAGCTTTGCTATTAGTGCTGATAAAACGACTAATGCCCCCGAAGTTTCAGCTGAGGATCGCAAGGTTTCATTTTGGGATATGCCTTACCTTAAAAACGCCTTTATTGATACAACACCTGATAGAAGAAAAGATGGGATATCGGTGGGGCAATTAGGTACAAATGGCGGCAATAAAGATAAAATTATTAAGTTGGCTCAGGCTATTACTGAAAAAAAATATGGCCTTGTTGATAGTTTACTGATTGCTCAAAAAGGGAAGTTGTTATTTGAATCTTATTATTTGCGAGGTCGTGCCAATCTACCACATATGCAAGCATCAGCCACTAAATCTTATGTCAGCCTGGCAGTTGGACGAGCAATTCAGTTAGGGTATTTAACAATGGCTGACTTGGATAGACCGTTGGTGAGTTTTTTTAAAGATTTAGATGCAACAAAGTTTGTTAAAGGTACTGAAGCGATCACCTTGCATATGGCATTAACCATGCAATCGGGAGTACGAATCAGCGGGGATCAAATGAAAGCGTTTGATAAAAATCCTGAACAACTTAAAGGGACAGGTCAGGTCCAAACTTTTCTTGAAAATACGCTTCCTATTACCGCTGAATCTCAGCACTTTAAATATCAAAGTATCGATCCAACATTGATGATGCAAGTACTTAACGCTGTGGTGCCTGGTCCTGGCACAGCCAAAGATTTTATTAAAAAAGAGCTGCTCGACAAAATGGGAATCATCGAATATCAATGGGAGGATGATGTGAGTGGGCTACCAATGGCACCTTACTCATCAAGCATGACATCGCGAAATATGCTTAAGTGGGGAACATTGGTAATGAATAAAGGTAAATGGAAGGGTGAACAATTGATACCATCTGCATTTATTACTAAAGCAACCAATAAAATAGTTCACCTTCGTAATGATGATATCTTTTTTACTGGAGATAATGTCTCTAATCCCGGTTATGGTTATTATTTTTGGCAGGCTGATATGAAAGTGGGTCAGAAAAATTATTTCACGCGTTCGATACAAGGAGGAGGTGGTCAATATATTATTCTAATTGATGAACTTGATCTAATTATTGTGACTACCGCTCACGAAAGAGATAGTAAAATAATGCAGATGACTGCGGAAAAAATATTGTCGGCTTTTATTAAATAAAAAATTAAGTTTTTATTAGTAGAGACAGATTAAATTTTTTTAATGATTTTTTCCTTTTATTGTGAATTTTGGCTAACATATGGCAATATCTGTACCAATGATAAAAAAGGATTCAATAAACATTTTGTCAGCTTTTAACTCACAAGTGTCGGTTAAATTGACCAGATAATGGCAAACTTATTTAAGAAAAGAAGCCGCACTATTAGATTGCCGTTTTGATTATTTTAGTAACAAACATTAATTGGTCGTGACTATGACTAAAGAAGAAATTATAGAAAAATTAAAGTTAGAGTTGCATCTATCAGAAGGTGGTTACTTTAAACGAACCTATGAGTCTGAACTAAATATTGGAGAATGTAACTCTGAAAGAAAATTATTAACATCGATTTATTACATGCTCACTAACGATAATCCAATTGGATACTTACATAGAAATAAATCAGATATTATTCATTTTTATCATTTAGGTTCACCAATCAAGTACATGATTGTGACCCCAGAAGGTAAAATAGTAGAGAAAATATTAGGGCCTGATATTAGCCAAGGTGAACGTCCTCAACTAATCGTCAAAGGTGGTTATTGGAAGGCTTCTCAATTGTGCTCTGGTGAATATGGGCTTATCAGTGAAGCTGTTTCACCTGGTTTTGATTATGCTGATAATGAAGTGGCAAGTCTTGAAGTATTTACCGCATTACACCCAATACCGGCACAGTGTCTTAGTGAGTATATTAAGCAATAAATCATAAAACTAGTCATAGTCATTAATTTGATATAAAACAGCAGGTTATTTTAATTATATTGGTAAAAGGAGGTTTTCAGGAGATAAAAAAGAAGGAATCTGGAGGCTTATTTTCTCTAACTTGAATATTCTGTTGGGCATACTTTTTAATAAAAAATTATGGCCTAAAGGAAATACAAATATGAAAATCAATCCGGCATATTGTTACCAATTTAAACTGGCTCTTTTGCTGACGTTTTTGTCGGCCTGTAGCATTAATGAGAAGAGTAGCAATGAGAGTGAAAATACAGGTGTTCATTTAAGCCAACCTGTAGAGATTAATTTAGATGAACTTGAAGAGGCTGATTACGAATTGCTTTTTATTGGTAATAGTCATAGTTCAGTGAATGGGTTACCCAGCTTGGTTGCGACATTAATCAAAACGGGACAATCTGAAAAAAGTGTTAACTCACTAGCATCTCCTGGTTGGGGATTTTTAGATGAAAAACTCAATGATAGTACCACTCAAAAATATTTAGCAGCGCGAGCTTGGAGCCATGTTATATTGCAAGCTCAAAAATATTCATCAACCGGACAATATTGGTATCCAACTGACGCTACGGAAGAATGGATTCGTCGAGTGAAAACTCAAAGTGCAACGCCTGTATTGTTTCCTGAATGGCCGCGTAGAGGAAATTTTGAGGAAGGTTCACGGGTTTACGAACTACACTTATATATTGCATCGAGAGAGTTGGCGTGTGTTGCACCTGTCGGTTTGGTTTGGGATGCATTTATTGCACAATACCCTAATATTGAATTATATGCAGCAGATGGAAATCATTCTAATTTAGATGGAGCATTGTTGACTGCTTATATATTTTATCAAGTAATAACCAGACAATCGGCGAATGATTTACCTTACATTGAAAGTATTTCGGTAAGTAAATCCACTCAGGAAAAAATGAAAGCCGTTACGGCTACAATTGTTGATAGTCATTTTCAGTGTGAACTATAATTTTCCTGAGCTTAATACAGAGTCTGTAGTTTGAGAAAATAACAACTATATTTAAGTCAAAAATAAATGGGTTGCAATAAAACTAATCGTTATTTAGCTTTTGATTCGCAATCTAGGTGGTTTATACTTTACCTACTGAATAACATTTCATGAATTTAGCGCAGTCAGCAGCTTATGTCGCTGCTAGCTATAATTGCATCACACAAAGTAGAGATAAGTAATGGCCGCATTTGGAACAGTTTTTATGCCTAAAATGGCACTAGCAAAATACGAGAATGATTCGTGGACTCCTTCAAGTATCGTTTCATCCAATAAATTGGAATTGCATCCAGGTACTCATGTTTTACATTATTCAAGCACATGCTTTGAAGGGTTAAAAGCATTCAAGCATGAAGATGGTAGTATCAATATTTTCCGTATGAATGCCAATGTCCAGCGGATGTCTCAGAGTAGTCATTTATTATTTTTGCCTGAAATTAACCCAGATCAACTTAGTGAAATGATTACCCAGATTGTTAAACTGTATGCCGATGATGTGCCCAGTCCACCAGGCTCTATGTATATTCGTCCAACCCATATTGGTACAGAGGCAAGTATTGGTAAAGCTGCGGGTAGTTCTAATACATCACTTTTGTATGTACTGTTATCACCTGTAGGTGATTATTTTTCTGGTGGCGCCAAAACATTAAGACTTCTTTTAGAAGAAAAAGATATGCGTAGTTCTCCTCATATGGGTATGGTTAAAAGTGGTGGTAATTATGCCAGTGCCTTAGGACCAATTATTCGTGCGCAAAAAGAATATAATGCAGACCAAGTACTTTTTTGTCCTAACGGTGATGTACAAGAAACGGGAGCAGCTAACTTTATTTTAATTGATGGTAACGAAATTATTACCAAAGCATTAAATACTTCTTTTTTACATGGCATTACTCGTGATTCAATTTTAACGATTGCTCGTGATATTGGTATGACTGTTAGTGAACGAGATTTTACCGTGACGGAACTGATTGAAAGGGCGAAAAAGCCAGGTACAGAAGCAGCTCTTTCTGGTACTGCTGCGGTGCTAACACCCGTTGGTACATTGATTCACAATGGACAAGAAGTTACTGTAGGTAATGGTGAAGCTGGCGCGACTACTTTAAAACTTCGTCAAGCGTTGAATGATATTCAATGGGGTAATGCTGAAGATAAGTTTGGTTGGTTGCAGAAAGTTTAAGTTGGATCTACAGGCTAATAAGGTTATTAATATTCCAAATGTGCTGGAAGGCCTATAGAAGAATCTCTTATTAAAAAAATCGAATATTTGTGGCGTTTGCTACGATCAATAAATTGTCATATTTTTGAAGGAAAAACAATGAATTTACGTACCCTATTGACTGGATTTTTATTTTTAATTTTTTCGGGTCCAATATTAGCAGATACCACAGGAGCTAAGAAAATAGCAAAAATTAAGATAGATGGTGATGATGGATTCTATTATTTTGTTTCAACCGATGGGGTTTGGTCAGCGCCTGGTGCTTGTGCAAATGCTCAATATGTTTATATCGTACCAACTCAAGTGTTGGATAAAGATGCGATGCTAAGTGTGGCTCTTGCGGCGAAAATGTCTGAAAAGTTAGTATGGTTTACAGGTGTTTGTGATGTAAACGGGTATTTTAAAGCGACGGAAATTTGGATTGAATAAAGGTAATATCATATTTTCGAACTGACTTCAATTCTTAATAAGGTCTGTAGGCTGGGTTAAAACCCAGCAACAATGCTAATACTTGGAGTAATTATTATTCGATTACTGGGTACTTTTTGTAGTCGTTTGTGTATATTGATTGTACTTGTGATTAGCACTATTTTCGGAGCAACACATACGCTTTTGGTTAAGATATTCCTTCGGTTAAAAAATTAACTTCTGAGAATATTTATCTTAATCAGAAAGAATCAAAAAGTAACTTGCTTCATTTATATAGTGGCAATTATATTGAAAGAAATACTGTAAACCTTTTATTTGTCTCTGAATCAGGAACGAAACTAAAGTTATTTGAAAACGATCGTTTAATAACCGATATCCAATCAGCACGCTTTAATAAAGATAACTCTTATATTTTAAACAAAAATTTGTACTCTGTTGTCTCTCAAGATAGTAACTCAGATGGTTTTTTAAATAAAAAAGATCAAGTTGACCTATATGTCTCGGATTATAATGGACAGAATTTAAAGTTGATTTTTGAAAATATTAATGAGTTAGAAACGATTGGTGATAATAAATTATTGGTTACTGCTGACGAATTAAGCGGAGTCGAAATATATATTTATCATGTTATTTCGGAGAAAAAAATCAAACTCGACATTTCCATTGAATAGAGCAAATTGAGAACCTAGCAATAATGTTCAAACTAAAAACACAGAACGAACGTAAATAAAAGAAATTAATCATTTAAAACTGGTATTTAAAAAGGTGAATATTAATACTATATTGGATGATTTGGATTTGGGGAAAGGTTTATCTAATCCATTGGCTACGTTCAATAACGGAGTATTTAATGGTAAAGCTGATATAGCTAAATCACTATAAATTGTCACAATAAAAGCCGTTACTTTTGCCGCTCTTTTCGTTGTCTGACTTGTCCATAGAGCGGCTATGCACTGCGCCAGACGCCTTAATAGTGACAATAATCCCTGACTTTTCTCTATGCCAATTGATAGTGATTTAGCTATACGGTAAACAACTCCAAATATCTAGTCTTTGTGATATATAGTTAAACACAGTTCTATTATGTAGGCCCGCCATATATCATTGCACAGCTACCATAAAGGCATTAAGATGACCAACAATTCAAGGTTGGGTCTATTTATGGATCAATAAAAACTATGTTATGGAGTTATAAACGTGTCTAATTTATCTTCACTTTATGCCGAGCATTTAGAAAATCTTCTTACACGCCATCGTCAGCTTATGCAGCAAAACGATTTGGAGTATTTAATTATACCTTCTGGTGAGCCGATTCGTATTTATTTGGATGACATGGATTATCCATTTAAGTCGAGCTTTTTATTTAGAACTTATGTGCCGCTAACAGAGTCGCCGCATAGCTATGTGGTTATTGGCCTTGAAGATAAGCCCAAGTTGGTTTATTTTCAGCCTGTTGATTATTGGCATGCACCAGCTTCTGATCCTCAAGGTGTTTGGCCAGAACATTTTGATGTAAAAATTGTATCAATGCGTGGTGAAGCGCTCAGCTATTTACCTGATGATAGCGATAAAGTGGCTATTTTAGGTGAGCCAACGGAAATAACTGCAAATCTACCACGGGCAAAAAACAATCCTCAAGCATTATTAAATGCCATTTACTGGCAGCGTGCTTATAAAAGTGACTATGAGATTGCATGTATTAAGCAAGCCAATGAAAAGGCGGCGTTCGCTCACCATATAGCTGAAAAGGCTTTTCGTGAAGGTAAAAGTGAACAACAGATCCATCTGGCTTATGTCGAAGCAACTGGCATGCTTGAGCATCAAATGCCTTACAGCAATATTGTTGCGTTAAATAGCCATAGTGCGATATTGCACTACACAGAGTGTCAGTCACAACCACCTAAACAAATGAAGTCTTTTTTGATTGATGCAGGCACTACATTTAATGGTTACCATTCTGATATCACTCGGACCTATGCTTACCAGCAAGATGAATTTGCTGATTTAATTAAAGCTATGGATGAAATGCAGCTGGCTTGTATTGACTCAATCAAAACGGGACAAAAGTATCTTGATTTGCATATAGATGCTCACTTAAAAATTGCTGCAATTATTCAGCAGTTTGGTTTTGTGGATATGTCACCCGAAGCGATGTTGGAGTCTGGCGTTTCTGCAACTTTTTTCCCCCACGGGTTAGGACATTTAATTGGACTACAGGTGCATGATATTGGTGGTCAATTTGCTGATTCCTCAGGTAAGTTGAATCCGCCGCCAGCGGAGCACCCATTCTTGCGTAGCACACGTAATATGGAAGTGGGTATGGCTTTTACCATTGAACCGGGTTTGTATTTTATTGATACATTATTAGAGGCCCAGAGAAATGCTGAGCATAGTAATACATTTAACTGGAGCAAAATAGAATCCTTTATGCCTTATGGTGGCATTCGAATTGAAGATAATATTGTGATCCAAGAAAATAAGGTGCTTAATTTAACACGTGAAGCATTTGCGCAGTTATAAGTGAATTGGTTTGACTCAAAGAGTATACTAAACAGGTGTGCTCGCTATTTTTCATTACAAAAAACTGATGTCTGGATATAATGTGCCTGCCGATTCAATTGATATTGAAGAGGTCATTAAAAATAGTCAATTTATTACGCGAATCAGATATGTTGCGACGGTTGAGGAGGCGAAAGCTTTTATAAAACAGCTGAACCAGAGTTACTCTGATGCAACTCATCATTGTTGGGCATATATTGTCGGTAACCCACAGTCGACGACATTAATTGGTTGTAGTGACGATGGAGAGCCATCAGGTACTGCTGGTAAACCAATGTTAAATGTATTACAGCATGCAGATATTGGTGATATTATAGCGGTTTGTACCCGATTTTATGGCGGTACTAAATTAGGTACAGGCGGATTGGCCAGAGCTTATGGTGGCGGTGTTAAACTCGCACTAGAGAGCCTTAAGGTAAAAGAAAAAATAGACTATCAATCGGTGAGTTTGAATTTAGATTATGCTCAATTAAAAGATTGCCAGCATTTACTAAAAGATTATCAGATTGAAAATTTGCAACTGGATTACCAAACTAACATCAATATAACTTTTGATATTGCCTGTGAGCAATTAGAAGAATTTAAATCAGCTTTAAAAAATAAATTTAAAGGACAAATCGAGTGGAATACTACGCATTAGTTAAACATATACATATGTCAGCAGCTGGACTCTCATTAATAGGTTTTTTATTGAGAGGCTATTGGATGCTAACCAACAGTGTACTTCTTCAGACTAAGCCCAGTAAAATTTTACCACATATTATTGATACGGTTTTATTGGTTGCAGCGATTGTATTGCTTGTGTTGTCAGAGCTTAATCCTTTTGTGGTTAATTGGATTACTGCAAAAATCATTTTGCTGGTTGCCTATGTTATTTTAGGAACTATTGCATTGAAGCGTGGCAAAACTAAAAAGATAAAAGTGATTGCGTTTGTTGCTTCGTTAGCATCTGTTTTGGCTATTTTTGCAATTGCTTCAATAAAACCGGCACTGAGCTTTTAATCAAGGCCCTTGATAACTAAAGAAGTAGTATAGATGTTTAATCTGAGGCTGATTGTTATTGTTTTTTGCTAGAAATATTAATGCTCAGCTTTGAAGAGTGATATTGAATGCTGATTGATTATCAAATTTTACTATTTGGCAATAGGTTTACTTGTTACTTCAGTTATTTAGAAATTAACTATTATTTTGTTCGTTATTTGATAGACGTTCATCTTTTTCTTGCCATAAACGATTAACCCATTGTTGAGTCTCTCGGCGGTTGTTAGGATCATTAATATAATCACCTTTTATTGATTGTGGCGTATCAATTAACTCTGCATGGAGTTTAATTCGACGCACTCGTCCACAGAGGTAATCCCAAAAACTAAAAGCTTGTTGGTTATCTGGGTAGTCAATGGTGATATTGAGTACTTTAGTAATCTCATCTCCCATTAATGTCAGTACATAACCAATTCCGCCTGATTTAGGTTTGAGCAAATGTTGGTAAGGTGACTTTTGGCGTGCCTGTTTCTCTGCTGTAAAGCGAGTGCCTTCAGCAAAGTTCATAATAGAAATAGGGATAGATTTAAACTTTTCGCAAGCTTCTTTAGTGGTATCAAAGTCTTTCCCTTTTTTATGTGGATTCTTTTTTAAATAGGATTTTGAGTAGCGTTTCATAAAGGGAAAGTCAAGTGCCCACCAAGCAATGCCTAGTACGGGGATCCAAAATAATTCTTGTTTGAGAAAAAACTTCAAAAATGGAATTTTGCCATTTAACGTTTGTTGAAGCGCTAGTATATCGACCCAGCTTTTGTGATTGGCCACCACCAGATACCATTCTTTAGTTGATAAATTTTCAGGTAGTGTTACTTCCCAGGTAATTGGTTTGGTTAGCTTGTTAACCAGCGTATTAATGCTAATCCAGCTGGAAGCGAAAAAGTTAAGTAAATAGTTACAGAATGCTGTGATTGCTTTGATTGGAAGAATTAATTTAATGAAAGCAATAATTAATATTGGTCCAAACCAAAAAATGGTGTTAATTGTATATAGAAGTAATGTGAGGGCTCCTATAAGTTGTCCGGGCAATAATCGATACAGCATAAAGTTTAGGTGTTACGTGCTAGTCATTAATATCGACATCGATTATACGCATTTATTGCCTATCACCCAAACTTAGCGTTTAAATAATTATTACCACCTGTGGTTATTGACCTTTTAGTGGAGATGTACGCCTGTTTTTTGAAGAGTGTAAAGGACTATGTTGATGTTCTGTATAGGCCATTTTGCGCCAAATTAACTCTAGTGGCCCTTGTGAGAAGTGTTTTAGCCAATAGGCGCTAACGTAGTATTGAATGGTTAATATTGCAACTGCAAAGCCCAAAATAGTCGTAAATGCTACTTGCCCCATCAATGCTAGTCCATATCCATAGAAAAGAATAACGCAAAGGCTGGTTTGTGCTAAATAATTAGATAGCGAACAGCGACCGAGAACCGCTAGCGGTTTTAAAATTGAATGACTCAGTTGAGAGGGTTTGAATAGATAGCCTAGTAAGGCTAAGGCGATGAAAATAGCGCCTATATGATAGAGCACGCCTTGAAATACACCCAATAGCGAAGTAGAAAATGGCGAGCCGGTGATTGCTTTGATATAAGCGTAGCCAAAGCTCATGATTAATCCACTGACTAAATATTTTAACAATGTTCTATTGCCAGGAAGTTGTAATAAAGAGTCTTTATGATGAGTTTGAATGAGATATTGCTGAGCTAGATAAATTCCGGTTAAAAAGTAGGCAAGTACTTCCGGTATTCTTCCTGTTTGTAAATAACTCATTGGCCTGGGTATAGCACTCATAATATTAGCAAAAAACACATCTTGTACCCGATTAGATGTTCTTAATTCCAACAATGTTTGGTTACTATATCCTAATGATGTTTTTAGTTCAGACACTATTTGAGAAAAACTTGACCAGAACCAGTGAGTGTTTGAAAGGTATAATATCAAATGAATTACAATGGGTAGTGAAAATAAGAAGTAAATCCACCGCCGCAGGTTTTGTTGATTTAAAGATGAGAAAGATAATAGTAACAAACCTAATAGGCTATAAAGTGTCAATATGTCTCCATGCCAGATAAAAAAGATATGTAATAAACCGAATAGCAAAAGTGCTAGCATTCTACGGATCCAGAAGTTTTTAAATGAAGTTTGAATTTCATTCCGGTCAATATTAGAAAATTTCTGGTGTTGCAAGGCAAAACCAACACCAAATAAAATGGAAAACATAGCGTAAAATTTGCCTTCTACAAGCCAATCGATCAAAAAAAGAGTTGCTCTATCAACAAAGGGTAATTGTTGAATTTCAATTAAACTCAGTGAATAAAAGCCAGTAAAACTCACTAAGTTAGCAAAAAGAATTCCACATAAGCAAAAACCGCGAATAATATCGAGTTGGGCTAAGCGATCTCTAGGTTGGATTGGTTTTATCGTATTTGTTTTCATAATTTGGCTAGGCGTTAATTGAGATGGGAAGTGTTTCTAATTGAGAATTTCTATTCCAGCTCATACAACTCCAAGGAAGTTGAATTTGTTTAAGTGAGTCGATTATAGTTGGTTCTAAAGCTTGAGAACAGAGGTCGTTATTTGGGTTTTGAAAAACAGGTTCAAGATAGCGATGGCCCATATCGGCAGCAATAAATAAACAAGGATGATCAAAATTTGAATGGCACCAGTTGGCAACTGTGTAGCACGAACCTGACGATAACCCAGCAAAAATTCCATGCTTTTTTAACAAATTGACCGCACCTGCTGAGCTATAATCAAATGAAATCCAGTGAATATGATCATAAAGTTCATAACGTACATTTTTAAATGGAATGGCGCTACCGATTCCGGCAATAATAATACCGGGATCTTCAATATGTTGAGAATTAAAAGTGATACTACCAAATGGTTGAATACCATGTAGCTCGACTTCTACGCCGGCATCTCTAAGAAATGTTGTAATAGCTCCGGTTGAACATCCGGAGCCGACACCACCAACGATCGTCATTTGCGGACTATCGAAGCTATTAATAATTAAGTTAGAAAGTTCTTGGTAACCTAAGTAATGGATATCGTCGTGGTATTGCTGCATCCAATGAATATCTGAACGCTGTTTAAGAATTTCTTGAATACGTTTCACCCGATTTTCTTGATCCATTTTTAAGTTAGGCGCAGACGCAGCGGGCTCAACCGTTGCACCCATAATTTCCAGTTGTGTTTTTAATGTTTTGTCGACTGTTTTTGAAGCAATAATGTGACATTTTAAATTATATTTTTGACAAGCTAGCGCCAGTGCATAGGCATAAATACCACTTGAACTATCAAGCAGTGTATCTTGTGGTTGTATAAGATTTTTATTTAATAAAGTTTCTACGGCTTTTAATGTCGAATAAACTTTCATTGACTCAAAGCGTGCAATATAAAGATTATCTTTTAAGTGAATAATATGGGGGGTTTTTATTGCATCAGCAATATGAGAAAAAATCATTATCCTATCTCCGTTAGTTTGCAATGTCCGCCAAACTTTTTAAAAAAAAGACTGACTGACTCAATTATTTTTATATCTGGGCGTTGACAATATAAATAACCAATAGCCGAACCGGTATGAGCAGTAATAATGCCATCTGCTTGAAAGGCTTTCATTTTTTGATGAATCTCGTGAAAGCTCAGCTTTGGCATTACTTTTTGTGATAGCTCTGAACTTCGAGTAGATAGTTGACAAATCGCTTTAGAGTTTTGATGAGTAAACTGTTCAATCACGTCTTGATATAGGCGAGAATAGTGTGGCCTATTTTTTTGATAATGCTCTAATAATATTAATTTAGTATCATCGGTATTAATTGTTTTATTTTCATGCATAAATAGCGCATAGATAGGGGGAAACTTTTTGAATTGCTGAATGATCTTATGGTGTGAACTACAAAATAAAGTCGGTGTTTCAAGAAATACGCTATCTGAACGTTCAATTTCAAATAAAATTTGAAGTAGTTGTTTTAAACTCAAACTTTTTTTGTAATAGTTAGCAACACAGCGAATAATGGCAACAATGTCTGCTGTTGAACTTGCCATGCCTCGCGCCACTTCTAAATCACTATTAAACTCCCATTGACCAACTGGCCAATTCAGGTTTTTATAGCGGCAAAATATATCTAATGCCCGAAATGCTTTGTGATGTTCTGGATCGTTTAAAAAATATTTTTTGTATTCTTTTATTGAACCATGTAATTTTTTTACTGGTGTAAAATAAACGCGTGAATATTGTGGTATTAAAGATGAGATAATGACAATTTCACCAGATGCATGTTCTGATGGTCCTTGAAATAATTCACCTAAAGCCCCCCGACAAATCCCGACTTGAACAGATTTTATGGGATTAAACTGTGATGTATTTCTTAATATTGATGAGAAGTCATCCACTCACTGATCTCCTATGTAAGTCCTATGAAGCTTTGTCCTATCCAATAAGTTACTCATTGATTTTTATTCTTGTCTTCGACTTGTTTTTTGTGATATGTTATAACGTATCATATATGTGGTGATTAATACTAGTCAATTAATGATGAAAAAAATTAATTAAGGAAAACACTGATGGCGCATTTACTAATTATTGAAAACTGGGTTGAAGGAACTGGACGGTTGCTACCAAAAGCAATTAGAGAATTGGGGCATGAGTATACTTTTGTCACTCGTAACCCTGCACACTATGCGGATAAAATTTCACAAAAAACACATCCAATATTTGAAAATGCAAAACACATATTAACTTGTGAAACTAATAATATTGATGAGTTAATTCATTTTTTAAAAGCACAACATCAATGCCTGAATTTTGATGGTGTATTAACTATTTGTGATTATTATATTGATACTGTCGCGAAAGTTGCACAATCACTTAATCTACCACAAGCTTTTTCATCTAATGTTTCAAGCGAGTGTCAGAAACATTTAGTTCGACAAGCAATTGAAAAAGAAGGGTTGCCTAATCCTAAATATGTTATTGCAAAAAATTGGCAAGAAACCATTAACGGTGCTGTAGAAATCGGTTTTCCATTAATCATCAAACCATCAGACCTAGCTTCTAGTGCTTTTGTTACTTTAGTGAACAATGTTGACGAGCTAAAACAAGCATTTTCAAAGTTAGAGGCGTTTACCCATAATTTCAGAGATCAGATTAGAGAACCGATTTGGTTATTAGAAGAATATTTAACAGGCGAAGAAGTCAGTGTGGAAGCTTGTACTCATCAAGGCGTAACAACCATTATTGGGATTACAGATAAAAGCTTAACTGGCTTTCCTTACTTTATTGAAGATGGTCATATGTTTCCTGCGAAACTTGAACCTGAAATGGTAGAAAGAATTGAATCGTATGTGATTGATGTACTCAATGCTGTTGGACATGATCACGGTATTAGTCATACAGAAGTTAAATTAACTCCCGATGGATTAAGAATTATTGAAATTAATCCGCGGCCTGGCGGTAATTATATTGCTGAATTAATTCAGCGAGTAGCTAGTATTGATATGTTATCGATTCATATTGATTTAGCTTTGAATCAGAAACCTGATTTAAGCCATTTAAACAATATAAAAGGTAGTGCTGCTATCAAGTTTTTAGTTCCTGAAGAAATTGGTTTAGTTAAATCGATTAGCGGTGTTGAGTCACTGCAAAGTGATCCTAATGTTATTCGATCAGATATTAAATCACTGGTTGGTAGACAGTTAGAAAAACCAATTGATAATGCTTGTTACGCTGGTCATGTAATAGCCGTTGATCAAGATGGAGCTCGGGCTAGAGAATTTGCTGAAAAAGCTTTATCACGTATTCAAATTAACTTAGTCAATACTGATCAAATTAATGAGTTAGTTCATGATGAGTTGTTAGAGGGGACTAGATAAATGGAAACCATGATTAAATCCCCAACGCTAAGTGTTGATGATCTTATTCAAGAGGTTTTACACGGTCATTATGATGTTAGCCCAGAAAGCTTGCATGTTGTCGGTGCATTTTGGATTAGTCAGAGTACTCAATTTCCAGGGACTGAACAGAAATATCGTAATTATTATTTGCTACTTAGAGTAGAAACTTCATTTGGTGGGTGTTGTGTCGAAGTATCACAACTATCGCCGGAAGTGGCACAAGAAGTGTCAGGAAAAAATCTGGTTGAACTATTAGATAGTCAATCTCTACCAATTAGAATTGCTGCGCTGGATGCTTATTTTGGATTTATTTTTCCACATCAAGAGTCTACATTAAGTAGCAGATTTGAGTTGCCTTCGGGGACACCGCTTGAGCGAGCTATTGCTAGAGATGAAGCGATTGTCAGCTTACTTGATATTCAGCCTGAACAAAAAGTCGGTTTAATTGGAGTTGTTAATCCATTGGTGGCAGCCATTAAAAAGCAAGGTGGGGTTTGTATGCCTTGTGATTTTAATATGTCAATGACACAAGATGGTTTAGCTGTGACTCAGGATATGAAGCCACTGCTTGAAAAAGCCGACTACTTAATTGTTACGGGAATGACTTTAAGTAACGGCACTTTTGATACTATTTTAAGTGCTGCCAGAAAACGAAATATTCCACTGGTATTTTTCGCACAAACAGGCAGCAATATTATTCCCAGATTTTTATCGCATGGTGTATCAGCTGTATGCGCCGAGCCTTTCCCTTTTTCTCAATTTAGTGCAATACCCACTCCACTTTATCTATATCGAGCTGAGGAGAAAGTTGAGTGAGTAATGCGGTTGGTTCAATAACAATGTCTGATAAAAAGCGACAACAAGAATTGCGCTTTTTATTGTTGTACACCTTTATTATGGTTACAGGCTTTTTTATGCTGATGCCTTTAGTAGCGGTGCATTTTGTGAACAATGTTGGTATGACTGCAACATTGGTTGGACTCGCATTAGCGGTACGTCAGTTAACACAACAAGGGTTAACTGTTTTAGGTGGGCTTATGTCAGATCATTTTGGTATTAAGCCTGTTATGTGTTGTGGGGTTTTGTTAAGAGCAGTAGGTTTTGCTGCGTTAGCTTGGACCAATTCTCCTTGGCTGCTATTTTTCGCTTTAATTATTTCTGCTCTAGGTGGAGCATTATTTGAAGCACCTTATCAAGCATCAATTATTACTTTAACTAATGAGAAAGAACGTTCACATTATTATTTATTGAGTAATTTGGTCGGTGGTGTCGCATCTACGGTTGGACCATTATTAGGTATTGCCTTATTGCAATACGATTTTCAAGCCGTTTGTTTTGGTGCGGCTGCCTGTTTTTTAGTTAACTTTTTGATTGCTATTTTTCTTTTGCCAAGCTTAAAAAAGCAGCCTGATGAAGAGAAAGAATCGTTATTGAATAATATTCATCTGGTGATGAAAAATAAAAAGTTTATTTTTTTTATTGGCGTCATGATGGGGTATTGGTTTACCGCTATGCAAGTCAATATTAGTTTTCCCCTTTGGGCTGAAAAAATCACAGGAAATCAGGAAAGTGTTGGTGTGATGTATGCACTCAGCGCTGCAATTACTGTGTTGTTGCAATATCCATTAGTTAAGTGGTTAGAACGTTGGTTAGCCGCTCATCAAATTCTGACTCTTGGTATGGCAATTATGTCAATTGCCATTGGTATGATTGCATGGGCTAATAATTTTTCTTTATTTCTAGTTTGTATTGCTATTTTCACTTTAGGTGTTTTGTTAACCAGACCAACACAGCAAAGTATTACTGCCGCACTAGCCAACAAAAATGCATTGGGAACCTTTATGGGAGTCAGTTCTTTGGGTTTAGCTATTGGTGGTGGCTTAGGTAATTTTATTGGTGGTTGGTTATTTGACATAAGTAGCATTTATCAAATGCCAGGACTTCCTTGGTTTGTTTTTTGCTGTGTGGGCTTATTGAGTACGCTAGCAATGTTTTTAATGTTTAACCAAAGCGCTTTTAAGCATCAAGCAAGATTAACTTGAGCAACAAATGCGTGATTTTTATGAGTGACTATGTGTCTAAGGATCTGTTATGTCTATGAGTAATAAACTCATTATTATTGCTGGGTTGTTAAGTACAGCGATTTGCTATACACCTTTCAGTATTGCTGAAAACAAAACTGATGAACAAGATAAAGTGGAAGATGAAATCGCTAAAGAGGAGCCAAAAATTGTTGTTATTGGTAATGCTATTGGTGAGTTAGGTTTAAAGGATCCTTCGTCAACGGCAAGTCGACTCAATTTATCTGGAATGGAAACACCTGCCACGATTGAAATGATAGATGAATCCGTAATGCGGGCAAGAGGTTATGAAAAGCTATCTGATGCAATCGAAAGTTTACCTGGGGTAGTAACCGGAGAACATCCAACTGCGCCGTCGACATTTTCTATGCGAGGGTTCTCTCGTGGACAAATAACGGTTTTACGCGATGGTTTGTGGATAGGACCGAGTACAATGGTTATGCGGCCACAAAATGTTTTTAATCTAGAAAGAATAGAAGTGCTACGAGGTCCTTCGTCTGTGATTAATGGCGTGGGTGCTGTTGCTGGAACGGTTAATGCGATTACTAAAACGGCACAAGTTTACAACCAAGATAATATTGATTTGTTAGCTTCTTATGGACGATATAATTCTTATCATGTTGGTCTTGGTGCTCAAGGTAGTTTTAATGACTCTGCCTGGTACAATATCAACTTAAGTGATTATGGATCTGATGGTTATGTAAAGGAAACTAACCAAACATCACATAATTTAACTGCTAGTGTACTCTGGCAAATGAATGAATCTTTTTCTTTTAAATTAAGTGCTGACTATTTAGAAGATGATGTTGGTAGTTATTTTGGTACACCACTTGTGCCTACAAGTGTGGCTAAAGAACCATTAACGGGTGTCGTTTTTACTCAGCAAGGAGAAACACTTGATGCAGCAACCCGTTTTAATAATTACAACGTAGCAGATGCGGTTGCAGAATCTGATCAATTATTTTTGCGAGCTGACTTTGAGTGGCATGTTTCTGATGATGTCTTGTTGAAAAATACGACCTATCAATTTGATGCTGATCGTTATTGGAAAAATGCTGAAGGTTATGTGTATTGTACCGAGGTGATCGATGTTTGTGAAAATATTGGTGATGTACAACGTTACTACGGTTACTTTTTACTTGATCATGAACAAAATCTTATCGGAAATCGATTAACAATTAGTTTAACTTCCCAGTTTGGTGAATTAGAAAATCGCTTTGTTGCAGGTGCTGAAGTGGTTGATTTAGACTTCTCTCGTTTAAGAGGTTATCGTAGAAGTGCACCTTTAAGTGATACTGATTCTGTGGATCTTTATAATCCTCAACCAGGAAGTTATGGTCCTGAAGAAATTCGAGGAAATAGTCCTACTCAGATTGATACTTTAGCTTTTTTTGTTGAAGATGTTTTGCAATTTACATCTAAGCTTAGCTTGGTAACTGCGCTGCGTTATGATGAAATGGATCTCGAAAGACAAAATTTCAATGCCTCAGGCGTTTTAGAAAATAATGGTTTCGATAGAAGTTATAACTGGTCTAGCTGGAGAGTCGGAACGGTTTATCAGCCACATGAAAATTTAAGCTTATATGCACAATATAGCAATGCTAAAGATCCAATTAATTCAAATATATTTCTGGTTAATGCCAATCAAAACTTTGATTTAACCGAAGCAACTCAATGGGAAATTGGTTTAAAAAGTGTTTGGCTTGACGGAAAGGCAGAGTCGACAATTGCTTATTATGACATCGAAAGAGATGATATTTTTGAGCGTTTTTCACTGGATAGTGTCACCAATGTTGGCGGGCGGACATCAAACGGTTTTGAATTTTCTTTAACAATGCATCCTAACGATCATTGGCGATTTGGTGCCAATACGGCTTATACCAATGCTGAGTTTAAAAAGTCAGCAAATTTTGAATTATTGGCAGGTAATACACCACCTAATGTTGCCGAGTGGACTGCCAATACTTGGCTGAGTTATCACAATATTGCTGATCTACCATTAGAAATTGGATCGTCGCTGCATTATGTCGGTGATCGATTTGGTGATAACCCCAATACCGTCACAATGAAAAGCTATTGGTTAACGGATTTATTTGCCGCTTGGCAATTTGATAATTATCGTTTATCTGCAAGAGTTGACAATCTTTTGGATGAGGAATATGTGCAATGGTCAGATGTTTTTTATTTGCATCAAAATAATCCCAGTTTTATTTATGCTAATCAATTAATGCTTGGTTCTCCTCGAACTTATCGCTTAATGTTTGAAATAAATTTGTAAATAAAAATTTAAACGAAATGGTTTTCGTCGAGAAATTTAATGTTGAATTTTAATAAAATGTTTAAATGGTTAGTTAGTCTGACTCTATTTTTGAATATTGTTTTATCGACAATAGTCATTGCTGATGCTAACCATGAGTTAGAATTAAAGAAAAATAATGAGGTTTATTCTGTTGAATTTTTTACAAGTTATGCACCACAGACTGCTTTAGATATGGTGTTAAGGTTGCCTGGCTTTACTTTGCAAGAGGAAGAGGATGTACGAGGATTTGGTGCTACTGCGGGGAATGTTTTAATTGATGGTATTAGACCGCCATCAAAATCGGGTGGTATTAAAAATGCATTATTACGTATACCCGCTTCTCAGGTTAAGCAGATTGAAATTTTAAGAGGTATTAATAATGCTGGTGATGCTGCTGGACAATCGGTTGTTGCTAACATAGTGAAAGCCAACAAACTTTCAGCTAAACGCTGGCAATTGATATTAGAAAATACGGCGGGTAATGGCGGTAAACTTTATCCTCAAAGCGAACTCAATTTTTCAACAATGTTAGATGAGTGGAAGTCTTCATTTAAACTAAATGCTTCGAAAGAGAAATACCCCAGGGATGCTTCTATTGTTAGTGTTGATGCTCAAGGAGAGTTATTAACAACTCAAAAAGAAGAGCAGCCTAGTGAGTTAAATGAAGTTTTTTTATCGAGTGATTTAAGTAAAACAATTAAAAATGATACTTGGCAAATTACATCGCAAATAGGATGGAGTCAGTATCGTCCAGATACAAAACGCTGGATATATAATCAACGTCCAGTTTCTCAAATGGCTGATAGTTTTTATCATAATGAAAAAAATAGTCAGTATTATTCAGGAGAAGTCGGAGTTGATTGGGCTCGCGAATATAAACAGTGGACATGGCGTTTGTTGGGGTTAGCTAATTGGCAAAATTGGTGGGTTGATGCTTTATCTAGAGAAGAATTGCCCGTTGAATTTTTTTTGAAGGGCACTAAGCTCAGGTTTGACGAACATAAAAAAGAAAGTGTCATTCGAACAACATTGAGCAAAAAAGCTGAAGCGGGTTTTAGTCACGAATATGGACTAGAAATTGCTTATAATCAAATGAATAGTTCTCTTCAATTAGATTCTATTAATACCAATAATGATGTGATTGGAAAAATTAAAGCAAATAATGCATTTGTAGAAGAATATCGTAGTGAAGCTTTTGTTAATGCAACCTGGGCTCTTAATGCTTACTTAATTAAGTTGGGATTAGCAGGTGAGTATTCTCAAATTTCTGTGACAGGGGATTCTGATAATGAACAATCACTGGTTTATTGGAAACCTTCTTTAGCAATTAATTATAACTTAAGCGAATGGACTCAATACAGATTGATGTTTGGTGCTTTGGTCGGTCAGCTAGATTTTAGCGATTTTGCTGCTAGCGCTGATTTAGTGAATGACCGACTTTTTTTTGGCAATCCCAAGTTAAATCCAGAGCAAACGACTCGAATGAGTTTTTCATTTGACCATCGATTTAAAGAAAGAGGAGCGGTTAATTTAGAGGTTTATCATGAATGGCGAAAAGATGTGCTTGAGCAGTTAGCATTAACAACCGGTGAGCAATTTTTGGGTAATGCAGGCAAAGCTAGACTATGGGGCGTTAATACGGTGTTTAATTTACCGCTGGATGGGTTGATTAACGGTGGCCTTGTCGAAATTACAGCAGATTGGCTTGATTCTGAATTTGATGATCCTGTGATTAGTGATAGCAGAATGTTGACAGAATTAGAAAATCCTCAGGTTAAGATCGACTTTCGCCAAGATTTTAGTCAGTTTCGTTGGGGAGTTGGTTATAGCGGTTATCAAAAGAGCGAAACTTATTATGTTGATGAATATGATGTAATAAAAGATAAACCAAGATGGAATGCTTTTATAGAAACATCGGTATTTGAACAACTAAAAGTACGTTTGGAGGTAGAAAACTGGGGGAAAGAACGCCAATATCGAGAGCGTTTGTTATATACCGATAATCGTGGTGGTGAACTAGCGAGGTTTGAAAAGACCGACAGAGTGAGAGGAGAAAGGATTAAATTAACTATCGGTGGTGAGTTTTAAGCAGGTTGCATAAATTTAGTATATTAGGTTTAAGAAAGTTGGTAATAGACTAAAATTAACTTGAGAAAAATAACGCTTCTATTCATACTTGTCATTAGACTACCAATGACCAGCTATCGTATTTGTAGCTATGTATGCTTAGATTTGATGGAGCTTACATAGCTAAATGCTGGAATAGATTAAAATACTAGCATAATGAGCCGTTCAAATATTAATCAATCAATATCTAAAGCCGAATCTATCTGCCAAGAAACAGGCGTTAAATTAACGGTAAAACGAAAAAATGTACTAACAATACTATTACATTCAAATTTACCATTATCAGCTTATGAGTTAGCGGAGGAATATAAGGTTCATTTCGAAGAATCTTTGCCAACAATGTCGGTTTATCGGATGTTGGATTTTTTAACTCAGGAAAATCTTGCTCATAAATTAGCTTCTACAAACAAGTATGTGAGTTGTTCTCATATTGCTTGTGAGCATCAACATGAAATTCCACAGTTCTTAATTTGTGATCAATGTCAGAGCGTGAGTGAAATTGGAGTTAAAAAAGAAATTATTAAAGCACTTAATCAAAGTGTAAAAAAAGTTAACTTTTCTCTTAGTAGTCAACAGCTTGAGTTACACGGCATATGTGAAGTATGCCAGAAGAAAGCTTCAAAAAAATAGTAAATTAGTTGTGTTTTTGTTTATATTTATCTAATCTTAAAATGATATGATATATCGTATGTTTTAGAGGTGGTTATGAAAGATATTCTTGGTATGATTGTTTCGGGTGTTTGCATTTGTCACTGCTTATTCACACCTATACTATTAAATCTTATGCTTATTGGTACAACAGCTGACTTATTGGTATTTGAGTATTTTCACTTTATGGTCCTTGGATTAGCAACTATTTTAGGAATATACAGTTTTTCTTTTTCCTATAAAAAGCATTATTCTTTGGTTCCTTCTATTTTAGGTGTTGCAGGGCTTATTTTGTTATTTACTGCTATCTACCAAAGTTCTTTTTGGGAGACTTTATTAACATTAGTTGGTGGCCTATTACTTATTTTGGCGCACTGGAAAAATAAAACGTTGCAGTATTATTTTATTTAATAATTTGTTTTTTTAATGGGTATCTGCGTGTTTATTTATTTAAGCGTATAATTGATATGAAAAAATCATCTCAACTGATTGATGTTAACATCATCACTGGTTTTCTGGGCGTTGGAAAGACTACGGCTATACAAATGTTAATCCAACAGAAACCAAAAGGTGAAAAATGGGCTGTTTTAATTAATGAGTTTGGTGAAGTTGGTATAGATGGTGGTTTAGTAAGTGGCCAGCTTACAGAAAAAGATCAACTATCAGCCAAAGTTTTTGTCCGGGAAATTCCCGGTGGTTGTATGTGTTGTGCATCGGGATTGCCAATGCAAGTGGCACTTAATCAGTTAATTCAACAAGTAAAACCCGATCGTCTGCTGATTGAGCCAACTGGCTTAGGGCATCCAGCAGAAATTATGTCTGTGTTATCTAATGAAATTTATCGTCGTATACTCTCGATTAAAACGGTTATAACTTTAGTGGATGCCAGGAAAATAGCAGATCCTCGCTATACTTCTCATGAAACATTTAAACAGCAAATTCAGATTGCAGATATTGTGGTTGCTAATAAATCAGATTTATATGTTACTAATGAAATAGAACAGTTAAAAAAATTTCTGGTTAATTCGAATGATGTTAAAACCGTTGAGTCCACTCAGCAAGCGAAGATACCAATTGAATGGCTTGACCTTCACTATAATACTGAACAAAGTAATCCTAATAAAACACACTCTCATGCTCATCAGAGCGTTGCAGAGTATCAACTACCTGATAGTGGCTATTTAAGAATCGACAATACCGATGGAGAGTATCATAGTAGCGGTTGGATTTTTGATGCAAAATTAACCTTCAAGCATGAAGCTGTACTTGCTCTTTTGAATAGTTTATCGGTTGAGCGAATAAAAGGTATTGTAATTACAGAAAAAGATATTCTCGGCTTTAATTTATCTGAAAAGGTTTTAAGTTATTATTCTATCGATGAGGTAATTGATAGTAGAGTAGAGGTGATTGACATAGATCCTAGCCGTTGGAAGGGACTGGAAGAAGAGCTACTTCACTGTATAATTTAATTCTCTTTCCTGACAATATAAGATAATTCATTTATACTAGTGGCGATTTTGAAAAATTATGATAATTTAACCTAGATAACAAAGTGAGGCTTTTTCAATGATAGATGCAAAGAAAATTGATGAAATAGCTAGCAAATTGAGTGAAGCCATACCGCCTGGAGCAAAAGCTTTTCAGCAAGATATCCATGCTCAGTTTAAACAAATATTACAAACTATGATTGCAAAAATGGATTTGGTTACACGTGAAGAATTTGACGCACAAACTAAAGTTTTGGCTAGAACTCGTCAAAAAATTGAAGATTTAGAAAAAATTGTGGCAGCTCTAGAAGAGAAACACAGATAACCGAATCGGTATTTAGTTTACTGCTTTATAGCATTTATGGGTTTGAGCTAAATATGACTCAAAATCTGATATTGGCATTGGTTTAGCATAAAAGAACCCTTGAATATAATCACAACCAATTGCTTTTAAATGTGAAAGTTGACTTTCTTCTTCAACCCCCTCAGCCACAACTTTAATACCTAATTTATGTGATAAATCAATCATAGCTTCAACAATAGCCAAGTCTCTTTGATCGCTGACTAAATGATTAATAAAAGCTTTGTCAATTTTAAGTATGTCAGCTGGAAAGTTTTTTAAGTAGCTAAGTGAAGAATAACCTTTTCCAAAGTCATCAAGTGCGACAGATATGCCAATGCTTTTTAGCTCACTGAGTAATTGACTATTTCGTTCAACATGTTCAATCATAATGTCTTCGGTTAGTTCTACTTCTAAATTATTGGCATCTAATGAGCTAGCCTGTAGAGCAAGATAAATGTTTTCTTTCAGGTTACCTGTTTTGAAATGAGAGCCTGATATATTAACCGAAAAGCGTAGTTTTCCATATTTATCTGTTAGCTTTTTAGCTAGTTGACAAACCTGATTTAATACCCAACTTTCAACACCGACCAATAATCCTAATTCATCAAGCAGAGGAATAAATACATCGGGAGCAATAAAACCATATTTGGGATGTTTCCACCTTAATAATGCTTCTGCACCAGCAATTTGATCGGTGGAAGAGAATATTTGAGGCTGTAGATGTACATCAAACTCTCTATTAATTAAAGCTCTTCTTAAATTTCTTTCTAGTTCGAGTTTAAGCTTAGCTTGTTTATTAAGTTCTCTGGTGTAGAAATGAAACTGGTTTCTACCAATTTCTTTCGCTTTATGTAACGCCATTTCGGCACTTTTTAGTAAGGTTTCAGGATCTATTCCACATTCGGGAAAACTGGCGATACCAATACTGGTGGTAATAAAAAGCTCATGTTCTCTAATGTTAAAACTGGCTTGAAAAGCCTCTTGTATTTTTTCTGCGACTAATGCTATATTTCTGCACTCACCGCCATTTTCTAAAAGAATGGCAAACTCATCATTACCTAATCTTGCCACAATATCGGTTTCTCTGACACAGGCTTTCAGTTTTGTCGAAGTTAACTTAAGTAATAAATCGCCAACTTCATGACCGAGAGAATCATTGATAAATTTGAACTTATCTAGATCTAAAAATAAAATGGCGAATTGGCCTGCTGAGCGTTTAGCTAGACTTATAGCATGTTCTAAATGTTGGTGGAGCAAATATCGATTTGCTAAACCCGTTAAACGATCATGTGTAGCAATGTGGGCTATTTTTGCTTCTGTTGCTTTGCGTTGAATCGCATGTCTTATTGCATGATTTAAAAATGCTGAAGTTAGTTCGGGTTTAGGTAAACAGTCATCTGCACCAATATTGAGTGCATAATAGTCAACTTGCTTATCATATTTATCGGTCAGTAACAGTGTTGGTTGAGTTAAGTCTAATTGAAGGATCTGATTTAAAAAATTCGCTGATGAATTTTGATTGAGTGAGTCAGAAAGCAACAATACATCAAATTCAAATTGTGATAGCTGTTCAGGAACAATTGAAGTTTGTCTCTGAACATGATATTCGACAGAGTTAAAGTTTTTTAAGGTGCTTTCAATGTTAAGAAAGTCTTGCTGATTACTTTCGACTAATAATACTCTTATCATTTCAAGGGCTGTTTCCGACAGCGAAGTTACCCTCCAAAAATTTTTTTCAAGCAATTATTGACATCAAGTTACTTTGAAAATTTTGATAGGTGATTAAGTTAATTATCTAAGTATAGGCATAAAATGTAGTGCATGAGTAAAATTTACTGGTTATAAATTATTGATTTAAGTCAATTTATTAATCATTAAAAGACTAATTAAGATACCAGCGATAAATTAACCGATGAATTAGTTTTTTATAAGGCGGATAAACATATTTTGCTGAATTAAGGTAACCGCGTTTAAAAATTGATTTTTTGTGTGAAAAAGTTAAAAATCCATCGCGTCCGTGATAGCTCCCCATGCCTGAAAGACCAACGCCTCCAAAGGGTAAATCGTTCTGTGCAACTTGTGTTGCAGCATCGTTGATAGCAACACCACCAGAATGAGTTGAATAGAGCATTTGATCGACTAAAGTTTGTTTATTGGTGAATAAATAGAATGCTAATGGTCGAGGTAGTGAGTGAATAATACCCAGTGTTTCTTCCCAATTTTTATATATAACAATTGGTAATAACGGCCCAAAAATTTCTTCTTTAAGCACTTGCATTGAAAGATTGGTGTCTGTAATCAGGGTTAGAGGCATTTGTCTGGGAAGTGAGGTGTCAGTGTTTGCAAGAGGAATAATTTTAGCCCCCTTTGTTTGAGCATCTTCTAGTAATTTTACAATTCGTTGATATTGTTCATCATTAATAATGGAAGTGTAATCTCCGTTCGACATTTCAGGGTAAAGCACATTAAACTGTTTTTTCATTTCTGAAATAAGCTCTGTTAGTTTATTTTCAGGGCAAAGAATGTAGTCAGGGGCGACACAGTGTTGTCCACTATTTAGACACTTTCCATACAATAAACGTTCAACAGCAAAACTGATTTTAATATCGGGGGCAATGATGGCTGGTGACTTACCGCCTAATTCTAAGGTAACGGGTGTCAAATTGTTTGCAGCCGAAACCATTATTTGTTTGCCGACTTCTGTTGAACCGGTAAATAACAGATGATCAAAAGGCAGTTGAGAGAACTGTTTTGCAACTTCTGCATTACCTTCAATGATAAAAACTTCGTCTTTCAAAAATGCTTCACTAATAATTTCATTAAGCACTCGATTACAATAAGGGGAGTGTTCAGAAGGTTTAAGCATGACTCGGTTGCCTGCTGCGATTGCTGCGGTTAGAGGCGCAAATAATAAATAAACAGGAAAATTCCACGGAGCCATAATGCCAACAACCCCAAGAGGTTGATACATAACACGAGCTTTAGCTGGCTGAAATAATAAATCGACGGAACGTTTTTCTGAGCGCATCCAGCATCTTATATTTTTTCTGGCATGCTTGATATTGATGATAGTTAATAATAAATCGGTTAGTAGTGTCTCATCGGTTGAGCGGTGACCAAAATCAGCACAGATAGCCTTAATTAGTTTGTCTTTATATTTAATAATGGCTTTTTTAAATGCTTTGAGTTGTTGCTTGCGTAGTTTTTCCTCAGGAAAAGGCATTGTTTGAAATGCTTTTTTTTGTATTTGAAAAACTTCCCGTGCTTCGAGTATTTTTTGTTGAGCATATTGTTTTTGTAATTCAATATTATCTTTATTTATCGGTGATAGCATTGGCTTTACCTATATTTCTTAGCTAATTGCTATGAGAATTTAATTAACTTTAAATAATATATCACCTAATGGACCAAAATTGGCGTGGTAATTGCCTTTTTGGGCTGGAACCATTTTGCCCAATGCCCCAGTAATTAGAAGGTCTCCTTCTGATAAAGTGTAGCCTTGTGCTAGTAGATGATTAATTAGCCAGTATAACGCTTGCCACTGATCTCCCAGTGCATCTTTAGCATTACCTGTAAATAATGTTTCATTTTGATAAGTGAGTCTCGTTTTTATTTGGTTAATATCAGGGAGTTCTTTGAGTTTCAGTTTATTACCTACCAAATATTGGTGCGAAGCTAAGTTGGAAGCGATTAAATCCAATCCTGTTAGCTTTTTAGGATTTGCATAACCTAAGTTGGGTAATTCAATGACAGCTGCAACAGACTCTATCAAACTGCTGAGTTGTGTCAGGTTTTTAATCGGCTTTTTAATTGGTTGAGACAAAATAAATCCAATTTCAGTTTCTATCATGAGTTTTTTCGCTGAATTTAAATTAACAGTCTGAGTATTACTGAGATAACCACTGGAAAATAATGTTCCTGATAAAGCTTGTGAAACATTAAGTTTTTTCTGGCTGGCTTTTGAAGTTAGCCCAGCCTTATAGCCTGCAATAGGATCTGTTTGTTTACGTATGTCGACATAAAACTTTTGAGTCTGATAAGCGCTGGTTTCAGTAGCTGAAGGTGAATCTGCTAAATAATGAGGAATCAATTGCTGACTTTGGTCAGTTTTGAGTAACTGTTGAACAAAAGCTTCTTCCGCTGCTAGTGGAGAAACAGCTATAAGTAAAGAGAATAAAATAACTAGTTTTTTGATCACATTAATACCATATATCGACCCATTAATGCTTCAAATATACTAATCATAATAGGCTCTGTCTACCCATAGAGCTAGTCTAGATATTCACTATTTCAGGTGTAAGTCAATTTGGTGAAGCTTAAAATTTTGATTTAGTATAGAGGCTGGACTTTTTATTCACCGATTTTGAATTATTTGAACTTAAATAATTTCGTTATAATTCTATTTAACACACTCCTTAATTTTATATGTTTTTTCATAGAGATGTCGTTTTTCTAAGCAACAATAACTCATAAATTTTATTTTTTGAAAAGTGATTTTAAATATATAGCGCGCAAAATTTTCAATTTGCTTTTTTTAGTCACTTATGGATTTATTTAAAATCAAGCTAATAACTGTGTCGAAGCGCTAGTTTCTTTGTATTGTTACTGCTTTAAATAAATCTATATAAAATAAAAATTATTAGCGCTTAATAAAACAAATAACACTTTAAAGAGTCTGTTAAAGTTAGAGGGTTATTTTTAAATATTGAATAGTGAGAAAATATAAATTATTTCGCATCGAACATGAATTAAATTATTTCGATTTATTTATATTTATTGGATATTTATTGATGCAAATATCTCAAAAATGGTATTGATGAGGTTTTGAGATACGTTTATATTATGCGTGCCTATTATTTTAGAACAGTTTTAGAATATTAAAATTTCACGTGAAATAATTAATGTTGATAAGCAAGATTTTAATAAGAAAGACTAAAGTAAGAAGGACTAAGGCTAATGAGAAGGATTAATACTAGTGAGTAAATTATGAGTGTTTGGTTTGTTTTATATTGTAAACCGAATAAGGATGCTGCCGTCGAAAGGAACCTGTTAATACGAGGCTTTGATGTATACCGTCCGATAGTTAAAAAAGCTAAGTCAGGTCAAGGTGGAGCAAAGTCCTTTTATGAAGAGTCGCTTTTCCCCCGCTATCTTTTTTTGAAAATAAATCCTGATGAAACATCAGTCACGCCTGTCAATTATACGCCTGGCGTTATTGGGTTTGTGCGGTTTGGTGATAAATATTCAACAGTAGATGAAACTGTTATTTTGAAAATCAAAGATTATGAATTAGCGCAACTATCGAGCGAAAATGATAACTGTGACTTTAAAAAAGGCGAACTTGTTTACATTAATGGTGATGGTTTTTCTGATATTCTGGCTACCTTCTGTGAATCTAGGAGTGATAATAGAGTCATTGTTTTATTAAATATGTTAGGGACAATGTCGGCGACTTCGGTGCCTAAAAGTTACATTAGTAAAACATCCAATTATTAAAATTAAACTCAATGTTAGTGAAAAAGTATTTGGCTTTTTTACTGCGAATTTAGATGTGTCGAAGAATTATGTGAACTCTATTTAAATATCAATATATAGAGTTTTTTGATCCAGATATTAATTTTTAATATGCAATTACTGTTTTGTAGGGCGGAGCTTTATAAAGTGTTTTTTGCCACATATAAGGTTTAATCTATTAACACCGTTTAAAATTAAAAAGCATTGGTTTGTTAATAACTAATTAAGTTATTTTTTATTTTCGAAGTTCTAACTCAATAAAGTATAAATAAAATTTTATGAGATGAGACTGTAATTTTATAGTCACATTCATATTATAGAGTGCTGCGCTCTAAATGATTTGTTAAATATGATGTTTTTTCATAGGGCGGAGCTTTGCCAGAATGTTTTAAAAACATATTGTTTCTTTGTTTGAAGTAATGTTGAGTTTTTTTAAAAATTCCCGAAGTGAATTGATTTCTGTTATATCGTGCATATATCTAAATCAGTTGATTTTTTATTTTTGTATGAAGTTATATTTTAAATGTAGATGTTTTTTTTATTTTTGCAAAAAATAAAAATATTTTTTTATTAAAAATCTCACTATGAATTAACAGGACGTTCAATTAATTGAGTTGCCTAAAGTAAGACAGGCGTAGAAATACAAAGCACTCAAATAAGTGTTGGTTTTTAACAACCTAGTTTTCCTGTATTTAAACTTTGCATGAACACGTTTAAGTTGTTTGTGTGGGGTTATCTCGTTTGTAAATTTTTTTGGAGTTACCAATGGACCAGCAACAACTGTTCAATATTATTACCGAGCATACTCGTGAAGTTATTCCTGAATTGGAAGAGCACAATTTTGTACAAACTGATTCGTTAGTTGCACTCGGTGCTAATTCTATCGATCGTTCAGAAATAATTATGATGACTCTTGAAGATTTATCACTTGAAGTTCCTTTAGTTAAATTTGCAGGTGCAAAAAATATTGGTGAACTAGCTGAGCTTATACATGAACAAAGTGCGTGATGAGCAAGAGATCCAAATTACTGGTGTTGGTGTAACTAGTGCTATTGGGCAAGGCAAGAAAAGTTTTGCAGAGCATTTATTGCAAGGAATAACCACTTTTAATGTGATGGAAAGAGCTGGTCGTCAGTTGCCAACTAATGGTGAACAGGATGGTTCGACAAGTAATAGCCAATTTTTGGGAGCAGAAATTTGTTCTTTAACTATACCAGATGAATTGCCTAAAAAAATGTTGCGTACAAGCTCTTATTCTGCACAAGTCGCTTTGGTGACTCTTCAAGAAGCTTGGTTGGATGCTCAGTTAAATGATGTTGATCCAAAAAGAATCGGCTTGGTTGTGGGAGGTTCAAATTTTCAACAGCGAGAGTTGGTGCTATTACATAATAAATATCGCGATAAGCCTCACTTTCTCCGTCCTAACTATGGACACTCTTTTATGGATTCTGATTTATGCGGATTATGTACTGAACTATTTGATATAAAAGGTTTTGCATATACGTTAGGTGGCGCATCAGCGAGTGGTCAAGTCGCAGTATTGCAAGCAATTGATGCTGTTATGTCTGGTAAGGTTGATGTTTGTATTGCGTTGGGCGCACTAATGGATTTGTCCTATTGGGAGTTGCAGGCGTTTCAATCAATCGGTGCTATGGGATCACATAAATTTGCTCAACAACCTGAGCTGGCCTGTAGACCTTTTGATCAAGATCGTGATGGTTTTA
This sequence comes from Aliikangiella litoralis, assembly GCF_052495765.1. The sequence continues at coordinate 197,286 of NZ_CP199292.1, forward strand.
TTTACGGTGAAATGTGTGGCGCCGTGGTGATTGAAAACGTTTCTAAGCGTAAACGTGGAGGACTAAAGCCTTACGCGCGTTGCCTTGGTGGCGCCATTGCAATGGATGGAAATCGTAATCCGAATCCTTCTTTAACAGGTGAAATTTCAGTTATTGAAGAAGCTCTTAAATTATCTGGGCTAGAGGCTACAGAAGTTGATTATGTGAATACCCATGGTACTGGTTCTGCTATCGGTGATGAAATAGAACTTAAAGCAATACGCCATTGTGGGTTAGATCATGCTTGGTTAAATGCTACTAAATCGGTTATAGGGCATGGGCTTTCAGCCGCTGGAAGTGTAGAAATTATTGCTACATTATTACAAATGCAAGCTTCGCAATTACATCCGTGTGTCAACCTGAATAACCCAATGGATAATTCTTATCAATGGGTTAGAGGCGAATCTGTTGCTCACAAATTACAACAAACATTAAATTTAAGTCTAGGGTTTGGTGGTATTAACTCGGCACTGTGTTTGCAAAGTTTGCAGTAAATTATTTTATAGGATAAAACAATGAAAACATTCGTATTCCCAGGACAGGGCTCACAAGCGAAAGGAATGGGTAACAGTTTATTCGATCAATATCAGTCCCTCACTGATATTGCTGATCAGGTGCTTGGCTATTCAATAAAAGAATTGTGTCTCGAAGACCCTCGGAATGAATTAGGTCAAACCCAATTTACACAACCTGCTATTTTTGTTGTGAGTGCGTTATCTTATTATCAACAGTTGGAAGAAGATGGACAAAAACCGGATTATGTCGCTGGGCACAGCCTTGGAGAATTCAATGCACTGCTGGCAGCAGAATGTTTTGATTTTAAAACAGGTTTGAGCTTAGTACAAAAACGAGGTCAGCTGATGAGTCAGGCAAGCGAAGGAGGTATGGCTGCCGTCATTAATGCGAGTGAAAAACAAATTGAATCGATTCTTGCTGATAATGGGCTCGATAAAGTTGTAATAGCCAATCACAACTCGCCTTCACAAATGGTCATATCGGGAGATAAATCACAAGTTAGTGATGCAAGAAAGTATTTTAAAGAAGCCGCTATACGATGCATTCCACTCAATACAAGCGGTGCTTTTCATTCGCCATTTATGCAAGATGCAAGGGAAGAGTTTGCTCGTTTCCTTGAAGATTTCGAGTTTTCTGATCCTGTGATACCAGTTATTTCTAATGTTACTGCTCAAGCATATGAACCAGGAAAATTGATTAGCAACTTGTCTAGTCAGATCACTAATTCTGTTTTGTGGACACAAACTATCCAGCACCTATTATCTGAAGCAGCTAACAATGGCCAAGATATGACTTTTAATGAAGTGGGTCATGGCAAAGTATTAACTAATTTAATTGCCAGTATAGAAAAAGATTGGCGGGCCAATCAGTCAAAACAACCTTTAGTTGCTACACAAAAGGTAAAAATGTGGAATGAAAAATATCCCATTGGTACAGCAGTAAAATCAAGTATTGTAGAACAAAATAATTTAAAAACTAGAACCGAAGCAATGGTTCTCTTTCAACATCGGGCTGCCATTTATTTAGAAGGTTTTCGTGGTTATTTTGACCTTGATGAGTTAACCCCAGAAGTATAAACAAAGTTAATTAAACAAATTCATCGTATAGGTATAGGTTTATTAAAAGCTGCCTATGCTGAGTAGCCTTTGCCAGTAAAAAATTACTACAGGAATGAGTAGTTACTATGTCCAAGCGAACCAAATCCGATCCAGTAACAAAAGATATTGCGATTGTTGGCATTGCCTGTCGTTTTCCAGGCGCCGAGAATTATAATGATTTTTGGCAAAATTTAAGTAATCAGGTTTCTTCTATTGTTGAAATACCAGCTGAACGCTGGGATCACAAAGAGTATTACTCACCTAATCTTGAAGATAGTAATAAAACGATCAGCAAGTGGGGTGGTTTTATTTCAGATCATGACAAGTTTGATGCGCCTATGTTTAAAGTTTCTCCGCGTGAAGCGGAGTTCATGGATCCACAACAGCGAATTATGTTGGAGTTAACTCGTAGTTGCATGGAAGATGCTGGTTACCAGCCCGCACATTTTAGTGGTACTGCTACTGCTGTTTATGTTGGTGCGTGTAATAACGATTACAAAGAAGTTGTTGAGCGATCATTGCCTGCTGTTGAGGCGCATATTTCTACTGGGGTACATCCTTGCCTAATACCGAATCGAGTTTCATACGTTTATGACTTGAAAGGTCCGTGTATGATGATTGACACCGCGTGTTCTAGTTCATTAGTTGCGTTTAATGAAGCTGTTAATGCGATAGAGCGTGGAGATTGTTCCGCTGCTTTTGTTGGCGGAGTTAGCGTCTTAACTAGCCCAACTCATTTTATTTCATTTTCTAAAACTGGCATGTTATCAAAAAGTGGATTATGCAAAACTTTTGATGATTCGGCTGATGGTTATGTTCGCGGCGAAGGTGCAGCGATGATGCTAATTAAGCCATTAGCACAGGCAAAGAAAGATAACGACAATATTCATGCCGTCATTAAAGGGGTTGCCGTTAATCATGGCGGTAAAGTGGCTACTGTGACTTCGCCTAATCCATATGCTCAGTCTCAAGTTATCGTAAAGGCTATGGAAAATGCCAATCTTGATATAACTAATATCAATTATATGGAAGCTCACGGTACTGGAACTCCAAAAGGTGATCCGATAGAGATCACAGGGTTGAAAAGAGCATTTTCTTTAATGGCTAAAAACCAAGGTAAGAAGCTGGAAAAAGAGTTTTGCGGCATTGGCAGTGTTAAAACCAATATAGGCCATCTTGAATCTGTTTCTGGGATTGCTGGAATGACTAAAGTGATTATGGCAATGAAGCATAAAACTTTACCGGGATTAATGCATTTTAAAAAGCTTAACAGTCGTATAAAGCTAGATAGTTCGCCATTTTATATTGTTGAGGAAAATCAACCTTGGAAAGCCAGTAAAGATGGATTACGAAGAGCAGGAATTAGTAGCTTTGGATTTGGTGGCGTCAATGGTCATATTATTCTAGAAGAATATCCAGATAATATTAAACAAAAGCCGGTCGCGTTAGATGTTTCTTTACCTAAACCAATACCCTTTGTTCTTTCTGGAAAAAATAAAGACGCAATAAAGCGTTATGCAAAAGTTTTGTCTGATTATTTGACTGATTCAACTCATGAAAATAACGTCAATTTTAATTTAGCCTCTTTTGTTTATACGTTACAAAATCGCGAGCCTTTAGAACAAAGAGTGGCATTTGAAGTTCAATCATTATCACAGTTACAGAAAAACCTGCTGGCTTTGGCCAATGATGAGCCTATTGCTGAATGTTTTGAGGCCAATATAAAACAAAGTGATAAGCCCAATCGTGAAACACAATCCTTAGCCGAATTTTGGGTTTGTGGTGGTGAAGTTAAAAGCTGGGATGAGTGCTATAAAAAACTAGCTAAAAAACACATGCCGCATAAGCTTCATTTGCCAACCTATCCGTTTGCTAAAAAGCGCTACTGGATTGAACAGATGTTACACACTGGACAAATGTTACCCAAAGCGCAAAAACAAATAAGTTCTACTAACGCAATAACTGAATACTTACACCCATTAGTGCATCGAAATAGTTCTACTTTATCGGGGTTACGTTTTACTAGTGAATTTAGTGGAGAAGAACATTTTTTAAATGATCACCAAGTTAATGGTAGTAAAATATTACCAGGAATGGCTTATTTAGAAATGGCTAGAGCTGCCTGCCAACTTGCTTCTGATAATAACGTCAATGAAGTCGCGGAAGATCAATCACATAAAGCAATTGAATTAAAAAATATTGAATTAAAAAATATTGAATTAAAAAATATAGTATGGATGCGCCCTTTAATTATCAGCGACAAAGTTTTACCCATTCACATTCGTTTTGAACAAAAGAATGATGGCTATAGCAGTTATCAAGTGTATACAGGTAGTGACAATGAAAAATTAGTCCATGCACAAGGTCAGATACGTGAAGTAGAGAATAAGAACCTATCTTCTTTACCATTAGAACAGTTAAAGCAACAAATGGTTTTAAGTGAGACACCTGTTGTTAAATATTATCAAAAGTTTGCTGACATGGGATTTAACTACGGTCCAGCACATCAGGGGATTCAAGAGGTGTACCGCTCAACACAAGGGGTGTTAGCTAAACTGAGTATTCCAGCAGATATTGCTTTCACCCAGCAACAGTTTTTATTGCACCCAAGTATTTTAGACAGCGCGCTTCAAGCCAGTATTATTTTATCATGGGATGATAATAATCTTGATTCTGTTGAGAATAAAACCTTATTGCCATTCGCGTTAAGTCATGTGGAAATCAGCTCTACTTTAACTGCAAACCAATTGCCAGAAACATTTTGGGCTTGGATCAGGTATGCTGATGATCAGAAATCTTTAGATATTGATTTAAGTAACGAGCAGGGACAGGTTTGTATTTCTCTTAAAGGTTTTACCTCAAGAAACATTGAGAATAGACTTGACACACCTCAAAATCTTTTATTAACAAAACCTTGTTGGAGTTCTTTACCTACTGAATTATTGAATGTTAATTTAAATTCAATTGATTATGCACAGCATCATTTAGTTTTTATTGGATTTAACAAAAACAAAGGGTTAATTAGTAAACCGAATTTAGCTCTGGTTGAAAGTCAGTTTAATCAGGATAAAAAGTCAAAACTTATTTGCCATTTACCTTCTCAAAGTAATGATGTTTCTTATTTACCATTAGATAAGCAGTTTGAAATTAATGCACTCGCATTATTTGATATAGTAAAAAATAACTTGTTAGAGCAAACAAAATCAATCAGTTCAAAAGAGAAGTTATTATTGCAAGTCGTTGTACCTAATAGTGGAGAAGCAAAATTATTGATTGCTTTATCGGGTTTATTGCGTACGGCTCAACTTGAAAGTCCTAAGCTTGTTGCACAAATTATTGCTGTATCTAATGAATTATTGGTAGATGAATTAGCTCAGCATATGAAAGTGTGTGCGCAATACCCTCAACAACAAGTATTTAGAGTTAATCAGAAAAAACTTGAAGTTTGTACTTATCAAGTGATTGACAATATAAAAGAAAAAGCAGAAGAAATACCTTTTAAAGAAGGTGGTACTTATTTGATTACAGGAGGGCTTGGTGGCTTAGGAAAAATATTGACCAGCCAGGTTGCTCAGTCATTACAAAGCGCTAATATTATTCTTACTGGGCGTTCAGTCATCAGCCCTAAAAAGATAAAAGAACAGGTTGGTGTTGAGAGAGACAATATTAATATCGAATACCACTGTATTGATGTTTGTAATAAAGCTGCTATAGATTCACTGATAAAATCTATTGTTGAGGACTACGGCACAATTAATGGTGTAATTCATTGCGCAGGTTGTATTAAAGATAATTTTATCATTAAGAAAACTCATGAAGAGTTAGTTGAAGTTCTTGCACCAAAAACCAGCGGTTTAATTAATTTGGATCTAGCTACTCAAGCATTGCCATTAGAGTTTTTTGTTTTATTTTCTTCAACTTCGGGTGCGCTTGGTAATCTTGGGCAGGCGGATTATGCAACGGCCAATGCTTTTATGGATGTATTTGCTAGTTATCGAAATAATCTGGTTGATGAAAAAGGCCAACCACTAAGAAGTGGGCAGACTCTTTCAATTAACTGGCCGCTATGGGAAGCGGGTGGCATGATGATTGATGATGCTACTAAGCGTATGCTAGAAGAAAAAACAGGAATGATACCTTTAAGTAGCGAGCAGGGAGTTGCTGCGTTTTTTAACGCTTTAGCTACAGGTGAATCACAAGTGATGGTGATGCCAGGTAATGTGGCTAAAATCACAGAAAAATATTTACAACCTATTGGTATCGCTAAAACCGAAGTGGCTGCTTCTAAGTTTACTAACAATCAGCCAGTGAACAGTGAACTTTCAGTTGATAAGCTTGAAAGTGCACTACTAGAAATGTCATCTGCGCTATTAAAATTGGACGTTAGTGAGCTTGATACAGTAACTGCATTAGGAGATTATGGTTTTGATTCCATTACCCTGACAGAGTTTGCCAATCGTCTTAGTGAAACTTATAGCATTGATGTACCTCCCACTATCTTTTTCGATTATTCAACATTAGGGAGTTTAGCTGAATATTTACTGCAAGAGTATCCTGCAAAATTTTCTAGCCAGAGTTCACAAATAGATAATAGTGATACTGAAATTTCTGAACCGACAGTTGATATAAAAGATTTATTAAATAATTTGAAATCAACATTACTAAGTGTTGCAGCTCAGTTATTAAAGCTAGATGAAACTGAGTTAGATACTTATACAGAGTTAGGTGACTATGGTTTTGACTCAATTACCTTAACGGAATTAGCAAATACCTTAAGTCAAAAATATGATATTGATGTGCCTCCTACAGTATTTTTTGATTATCCAACTATTGATGGGCTTAGTGAATATTTATTGAGTGAGTATAAAGATAATATAGCCAAGCAAATGGAAGGTGTGCCACAGAGCAATCAAAATCAGTTACACCAAGAGACATTACAGACAAAAGCATCACAGACAAATGATCAAGCCATTAACGAAGCTCATCAAGTAACCACAGAAGTTACTGAATTGACACCATCATTCGTTGAACAGCCAAGTATTAAGCACGAAGAAAATAATTCTCAATCTTCAGTACTTAAACAATATGCTGGTATAGCGGTTGTTGGTATGAGCGGAAGCTTTCCGCAAGCACATGATCTTGAGGCTTTTTGGCAAAACTTGGAGCAAGGTGTTAATTGTATCAGTGAAGTGCCTAAACAGCGTTGGGATTGGCAAGCTTTGTATGGTGATCCACTCGAAGGGGGTCATACAAGCGATGTTAAGTGGGGTGGTTTTATGGACAATATGGATACTTTTGATCCATTGTTTTTTGGTATTTCTCCCCGTGAAGCCATGTTTATGGATCCGCAACAGCGTCTTTTAATGACGCATTGCTGGGCTGCCATTGAAGATGCTGGTTATGCCCCAAGTAGTTTATCTGGAACTAATACCGGTATTTTTGTTGGCACAGCTGCTACTGGTTACGATGCTGTTATTGCTAAAGCAGGACACAATATAGAAAGCAATACGGCAACGGGCACTGTGCCTTCTGTTGGTCCTAACCGAACGAGTTTTTTCTTTAATTTTTACGGTCCGAGTGAACCTATTGAAACCGCCTGCTCTTCTTCGTTGATTGCTATTCACAAAGCGGTGCTGGCAATTGAAGCTGGTGATTGTGAGCAAGCTCTGGTTGGTGGAATTAATACTATTCCGAATGAACATCATCATATTAGCTTTAATAAATCGGGCATGTTATCAAAAGATGGAAGTTGTAAAACTTTTTCAGAAGATGCTAATGGTTACGTTCGTGGAGAAGGTGTTGGAATATTATTTTTAAAGAAGCTTGATGCAGCTAAAGCAGATGGTGATCATATTTATGGTGTCATCCGTGGCAGTGCACAGAATCATGGAGGAAGAGCTAATTCATTAACTTCACCTAATTCATTGCGTCAGTCAGAAGTACTACAAAAAGCGTATAAAAAGAGTGGTGTCGAACCAAGTACTGTGACCTATATTGAAGCTCATGGTACAGGAACGCCATTAGGCGACCCAATTGAAATTAATGGGATTAAATCTGCGTTTAATCAGTTAGCCAAAGAAAGCAAAAGCTTGCCTGCACAAGAACATCGTTGTGCTATTGGTTCGGTTAAAACCAATATTGGTCACTTAGAACTCGCTGCCGGTATTGCGGGTGTAATTAAAGTTTTGTTGCAGATGAAGCACCAAAAAATAGTTAAGAATCTGCACTTTAAGCAACTTAATCCCTATATTGCTTTAGATAAAACGCCTTTTTATATTGCAGAAAAAAATCATGATTGGGTTTCATTAAAAGATGAGCAAGGAAGAAATATTCCAAAACGGGCCGGTGTGAGTTCATTTGGATTTGGTGGTGCTAACGCACATGTTGTGCTCGAAGAATATATCGAAGAGAAAAATATAGGCACTGCTCCTTCTTTGAGAAAAAACAATCATCAACAAGTCGTGATTTTATTGAGCGCTAAGACTGCAAAAAATCTTAAACAATATGCGCAAAAATTACTTGATTTCGTCAGGCAGAATAAAAATACCATTTCACTTCCTGATCTTGCTTACACCTTACAGGTTGGACGTGATGCTATGGATGAAAGACTCGCTTTTGTCGTTAGCGAAACTGTCGAATTAACAGAAAAGCTTGAAATGTTTATTAATGAAAAAGCGTTACCGAATAATTGCTACCTTGGTCAGGTTAAAAATAATAAAGACTTTATTGAAAGCATGAATAAAGATGATGGCCTGGTTGAAACTATGCAGAACTGGCTTGAGAGTGCTCAATACGATCAACTGTTAACAATGTGGAGTAAGGGCATTAATTTTAACTGGCAGCAATTCTATCAAAGCAGACCCGATTGGATGGTGACTTTAAAGCGAATTAGTGCGCCGACTTATCCATTTAATCAGCAGAAAATATGGCCGACTAATAATAAGCAGAATAAACCAGTGAAGCCTGAAAATAGTGTTTCTCAACAACCAGAAAAAAATAGAGTGTTGGAAATATTAGAATCTTTAGAAAATGGAAAATTTAGTCTTGATGAAGCAATTAATGCTTTACCTACTGAAACAGTAGAATGAAACAGGTAATCGAAAATATGACAAATCTTACTGAAATAATTTCTGCCTATAATGAAAATAAATTATCGGTTGCTCAAGTTAAAAGCTTGCTTGAAAGCTTAAAAAAACAGCAAGCTTCTATACCTACTAACGCTCAGAGCACACAAGAAAAACCTTGCAATATCAGTTTACTTTCAACAAGTGAGATTGCTAATGAAGTTAAAGTTTCTCAAGTGTTGGAAAAGCCGGTAATTACTCTAATGCCATTGGCAGACTCTGCGCAAATAAGCAAGCCAATGCAAAAGGTAGAAAAACAGGTGGCACAAGTTTCTTTAGTTGATTATGGACAAGGTGTTTATGCGTTAGATTTTAAGGCTGAAAATAATAAAGAGCTTGTTTGGAGTGAGTCGCTCATTCATTGTTTACAACAAGGTTTTGCTTCTATTGCTGAAAAGTCCGATGCAAAAGTATTGCTGCTAAGGTGTGAGTCGCTCTCATTTATGCCGGAATCATTTACGGATAACGAGAAAGAATATTTTTATCAGCAAAAAATTCCGATGTTACCTGTGAAGTGTCAGATCCCTGTTGTCGCAGTATTAAAAAGTAATTGTGCAGGTTTGGGTTGGCTGCTGGCGGCACAGTGTGATTTCATGATTTGTGCTGAAGAAGGCAATTATCATTACTGTGATCAGCTGAATTCCGCTGAGCTCGCTTTATTTGATAAACGCTTTAAACACCATCTGGCTAGACAACTATTACTGAGTGAAAAAGCCGTTACTGGTTTAGACTTACAGCAAGCTGGTTTTGGAATGCTTGTTACTAAACAGTCTGAGGTTGATAGCTGCGCACTTGAATTAGCTCAAAAAATTACTCAAGCACCTCAGAACGCTTTAACTTTATTAAAACAGCATTTAGCTCAAGATATTGTTACCTTGACTGAAAAAATGCTAGCACAAAAAGCACCGCCGATTAACTTTGATAAACATCAACAAACCGATGGCTTTTGGCAGCGTTATGGTGAAGTGGCACTTAGTCAGTTATCCAATGATTTAGTGTTAGGGCAGGCACAAAACATTGAAATTAATTCTTCGGTGGTTAGTTTGCAGGCATATGCAAATGGAGTGGCGCTGGTTACTTTTGCCGAAACTCAAAGTAGAAATACTTTCACTAATGAACTAGTCAATGGCATTACTAATGCCTTTGCTGAAATTAACCGGAGTGATGATTTTAAAGTTGTTGTATTAACTGGCTATGAGCAATATTTTGCTTGTGGAGGAACTAAGGAAAATTTACTCGATATCCATTCTGGAAAAATCAAGTTCACAGATACTAATATTTATCGCTTACCTTTGGAAACTTCAATTCCTGTTATTAGCGCAATGCAGGGGCACAGTATCGGTGCTGGGTGGTCAATGGGTATGTATAGTGATTGTATCATCTTTAGTGAGAAACATATTTACAATAGTCCTTATATGAAATACGGATTCACTCCTGGTGCGGGAGCAACTTTAGCTTTTCCTGAAAAGTTGGGAATGGATCTTGGCCGTGAAATATTATTCAGTGCTGATGAATATAAAGGCATTGTATTGAAAAAGCGGTACGCTGAATTACCAGTAGTTGCCCAAGCAGATGTTTTAAAATTAGCCATGATTATCGCTAATGATATGGCTAAAAAATCACGTCAGCAATTACAAAAAAGTAAAGCTCAATATAACCAATCTATCAATCAAAATACTGCAAAAATATTTGAACAAGAGCAAGCGATGCATCAGTTATGCTTCGTTAATAATGATGAAGTACTTACACGTATACAGCAGCATTTTAATGACCCAACTAAAAGAGATGTAACAATGTCCAGTCAAGTAACAAATACTGTCGAAGATAACAACTCTGATGAAACAGACTTACAGCAGATTATCGAAACTTTAAGAAAAACTTTAGCTGATGAATTATTGATCGATGAAGAGGCTTTAGATAATGATATGAAGTTTATCGACATTGGCCTTGATTCGGTAATGGGAGTTAACTGGCTAAGAAGTGTCAACAAAAGTTTTGGCTTATCGATTAATGCAACCAAGGTTTATAGTCACCCCACTGTTCAAGAGTTTGCTGATTATGTGTTGGAAGAAGGCAAACAAAATGGATTGTTCCAAACAAACAATCAAGTTACAAACGATGAAAATCAAGTTGAGTTAGCATCTAACCCGGTTGAAAATTTAATCATTAATCAGCCGCTTGAAGTTCAATCGGTTTCAACAATTGATACGATTAAGGCTGATAAAATACCGCAGCCAAAAGTCGCAACTAAGAATCTTGAACCTGTTGTAAAAGAGAAAGTTGCTACAAAAGATCAAGTTATAGTAGAAAAAGTCACAGCAGAAAAAATCACAAAGAAAAACGAAGTCCAAGAAAGAACTTCAAACGATAAACAGGCTTTACCTAAAATTGCAGTAGTTGGTATGGCCGGGCAGTTCCCAAAAGCAGAAAATTTAGATGCGTTCTGGCAGAACTTGGCCGATGGTCGAGACTGCATTAGTGAAGTACCACAAAATCGTTGGGACATTGATAAGTATTATGATGTTGATACCGAAGTTCCTGGTAAGTCTAATAGTAAATGGATGGGGGTTTTAGATAGTGCTGAACATTTTGATCCTCGCTTTTTTAATATTTCTCCTCGTGAAGCTGAATGGATGGATCCACAACAACGAATTTTTCTACAAAGTGCATGGCAATGTATTGAAGATGCGGGCTACAACTCTCGATCACTAGCAGGTAGCAAATGCGGAGTATTTGTTGGTGCTGGTCAAGTTGATTATGCGCAAGCAACCCCGCGAACAGAATTTAATTCTCAGTATTTTATGGGCAAAGCGATTTCTATACTGGCAGCAAAAATTTCATATTTGCTTAATTTGCAAGGCCCTTGTGTGACGATTGATACGGCTTGTTCATCATCGTTAGTTGCAATGGCTTCAGCGTGTGATTCGCTAGCCATGGGAACCAGCGATGTTGCCCTAGCTGGAGGTGTTTGTGTTTTAGCTGGACCTGACATGCATATTATGACTGCTAAATCGGGTATGTTATCGGCCGATGGTCGTTGTTTCACTTTTGATCAAAATGCCAATGGTTTTGTGCCCGGCGAAGGTGTTGGTGTATTAATGTTAAAACGGCTCGAAGATGCAGAAGCTGATGGCGATCAAATTCATGGTGTCATCAGTGGTTGGGGAGTTAATCAAGATGGAAAAACTAATGGAATAACGGCGCCTAACCCTGAGTCTCAAGCGGCATTAGAAAAAGAAGTTTATCAAAGACATAATATCGATCCGGCGACGATCTCATTGGTTGAGGCACATGGAACAGGAACTAAGTTGGGTGATCCTATTGAAGTTGAAGGGCTTAAAGAATCATTTGCTGCTTTCACCAATAAGAAAGATTATTGTGCGCTGGGTTCAGTAAAAAGTAACATCGGCCACTTGCTAACTGCTGCTGGAGTGGCTGGAGCCATTAAATTGTTGCTCAGTATTAAGCACCAGCAGATTCCACCGATGCCTAACTTTAAAAAGCTGAATGAGCATATCGATTTTAAAAACAGTCCTTTTTATATCAACCAAGGTTTAGTTGATTGGCATACATCTGAAAATCAAATTCGTCGTAGTGCGGTCAGTTCTTTTGGTTTTAGTGGAACCAATGCACATATTGTAATTGAGGAATATCAAGCTAAGGTTCAGCACCAGAGAAATGCAATTAAACCGAATAGTTCAGTAGCGATTGTATTGTCAGCAAAAACCGAAGAGAGACTACAAGCTTACGCCGCTGATTTACTTAATTACTTGAATCAAAATGATGAGCGAACACTCAACCTTGAAAATATTGCTTATACCTTACAAGTTGGACGTGATGCTATGGAGCATCGTTTAGCAATAAAAGTTGATTCAGTATTAGTGCTTAAACAAAAGTTACAATCTTTTATTGATGGTAACAAGTCTATCAAGGATCTTTATCAAGGTGGATCTCAAGGTAACAGTGAAACGATTGGCTTAATTAGTGAAAGTAATGACTTACAAGAAGTGATCCAAAATTGGGTAGAGCCTAATCAATTATCTAAATTACTTCGGTTATGGGTTAAAGGTGTTAATTTAGATTGGCATAAGAGGTATCAACGTTTAGGTTTACGTCCTGCAAAAATGAGTTTGCCGACTTATCCTTTTGCAGAAGAAAGTTATTGGTTAGCTAAAAATAATACTGAGTTTTCTAGTCATACTCAAAATGGACAAGGCACTGTTGCTGTTAAGCATCCACTGCTACATGAAAATACTTCTAATCTATTTTCTGCTCAGCAATATAGTTCCAGATTCACAGGGGAAGAATTTTTCTTTGCTCACCATATTATTAAAGGTGGAAGAGTTTTACCGGGTGTTGGACATCTTGAAATGGTGCGTGCAGCTGTTGAGCAAGCTTGTGGCGACAGTGTTGATACGACCTTTATGCAAATAAAAAATGTGGTATGGATGAGGCCAATTGTTGGTCCTAAAGAAAATAATCAAAATCATCAAGTGACGATTCATATTAGCTTGACGATGGAGCCAGGTGGCGAAATTAGTTATCGTATTTTTAGTGGTAGTGAGGATGACATCAGTGTTCATAGTCAAGGTATTGTCATACTCAATGCACCGCGAGAAATACCACAACGTGATCTCGCTTTATTACAAAGTCAGTGCACCCAAGGTAGTATTGAAGCGCAAGATTATTTTGTAGAAATGAAAGAAAAAGGTGCTGAACTTGGGCCTGGATTTCAAGGTATTGATAACTTCTATCTTGGAACAAATGAACACGGTAATTCACAAGTATTAACACGTATTACGATTACCGATACGCTGGAATTTAGTCCTGAACAATTTATTTTACATCCAACGACTTTAGATGCGGCTGTACATACTTTTCCACCGTTACTGATTGAGTCGGGTGATTTAGGCGATGCACCGCTATCTATTCCATTTGCGCTTGAAGAGTTAACAGTGAATAGTCAATGCAACGGTGACATGTGGGCGCTTGCTCGCCATAGTGCGGGTAGTGTTGTCGGTGGTTCAGTGACTAAATATGATATTGATTTACTGGACGATGAAGGAAATGTTTGTGTCAGTTTTAAAGGACTTGCCGTTAGAGCGATTGAGTCTGTCGAAGGTCACGAGTCTAATCATTTAGAGTCTGATAGTTTAGAATCTGATAATATTGAACCGATCAGTACTTTAATGGTTCACCCTAAGTGGCATGACAAACCGATTAGTGCCAACTCAGTTAATAGTCCGTCAAACAATAGCCAAAATATTAATCGAGTGGTGGTGGTTTGTGAAAATGAAACTTTAGCTGGATTAGAAAACCAGCTAACTTCAGCAAAAGTGATTACACTCCAATCATCTACTGATGAAAATCGATACTTAGATTTTGCCAAGGCTTTGTTTAATACGGTTAAAGATTTATTTTATCAAAGAACACAAAGCGAAGGTTCGCAAGCACAACTGTTGATTCAAGTGGTTACTGCTGAGCCATTATTGGCTGGTTTATCAGGCATGATAAAAACATTAATGTTGGAAAATGCCAAAGTCAGTGGTCAGTTAATTGAAGTTGAAGCGAGTAGTAATCTAGGAAATATTATTCAGCAGATTAACGAAAATCAGCAGTCGTCGGATAAGCATATACGTTACCAAAATAATAGGCGACAGATTGTTAACTTTGAGCCGTTAAAGCAAAGTGACGAACAACCTCCTGTTCCTTACAAAGAAAAAGGTATTTATTTAATTACTGGTGGAGCCGGTGCGCTAGGCTTTTTATTGGCTGAAGATATTTCAACTCAGTTAGAAAGCGCAACTGTTATTCTGACTGGTCGTTCAAGACTAAATTCAGATAAGCAATATCGTTTGAGAGCGTTGCAAAAACAAAGCAGTGTTATTATTGAATATCGTCAAGTCGATGTCACAGATAAAGATCAGGTAGATGAATTAGTTAAAAATATTGTTCAACAATATGACCATCTTGATGGAATTATTCATGCCGCAGGTATGATTAAGGATAACTTTATTCTTAAAAAAGATGAGCAAGAATTGCTTCAGGTGATGACACCTAAAGTCGCTGGCTTAATTAATCTTGATGCCGCCAGTGATAAACTGGATCTTGATTTCTTTGTTTTGTTCTCTTCTATTTCTTCCGCTATTGGTAATTCTGGACAAGCGGATTATTCGATGGCTAATGCTTTCCTTGATACCTATGCTGATTATCGTAATGCTCTCAAAGAGAAAAAAGGATTAACGCTTTCAATCAATTGGCCACTCTGGGAAGAAGGTGGTATGGCAATTGATGAACAAACCGAGCAATGGATGCGAGATAACACAGGTATGGTTCCGCTAAAAACAACGACAGGAATTGATGCTTTTTATCGTGCTTTAAATTCGTCGCAGTCGCAGATCATGATAACAGAAGGGATTGTTACAAAAATGAAGCAACGGATTCTAGCTCAGTCAGCAGCGAAAGCAGCAATTAAGTCAACTAACAATATTCAAAATAAAATGCCAGCTAAACAGGAGGTGGTTGCCGTGCAACAGAAAAGAGTTGTGACAACAAGGTCTCCACAAGCAGCACCTCAAATTACTGCGGCACCTGTTGTTGGTTCGAATACTGGTGGGCAAGGCAATACCGAAGGCTTAATGGATACTTTGAAATCTGTTGTTGCTGAAATTTTAAAGATTAGCCAAAGTGAAATTGATATTGATAAAGAGTTTAATACCTACGGCTTTGACTCAATTACACTGACTGAGCTAACCAATAATCTGAACAAGCTTTATGCGATTCCGTCAGCTAGAGCACTGAACCCAACACTATTTTTTGAGTACCCCAATTTACGAAGTTTCTCTCAGTATTTGGCTGAAGAGTGTGAAGAGGTTGCTGCTAGTATTAACAAAAGCCCTGCTCAATCATCGTCAGTACAAAATGCACCGATTCAGCAGGTTGCTTCAACGTCAGTTGCTCAAGAAGAAATGAGTGATAGTAGTAATCTTCTAGCAGGTTTGTCGTCAGGCCGACAGACTTCAACTGTGACTTCGGTTGTGTCAGAGGAAACAACGGTCGCTCAACCACAACAAAATGTGGATATTGCCGTTGTTGGTATGAGTGCTCGCTTGCCGATGGCTAATAATATTGATGAGTTTTGGCAAAACCTAGTTGATGGTCGCGATTGTATTAGTGAGATCCCTGCTGATCGTTGGAACTGGCGAGCTATTTATGGCGACCCCGCTAAAGAAGTGAATAAGACCGATATCAAGTATGGTGGTTTTATCGAAGGTGTTGAAGAATTTGATCCATTATTCTTCGGTATATCTCCCAGGGAAGCCTTGTTAATTGATCCAATGCAGCGTTTATTGATGCAGCATATCTGGCAGGCAATTGAAGATGCTGGCTACAGCGCTTCGTCAATTTCCGGTAACAATACCGGTGTTTTCCTTGGTTCTTCTGTTTCTGAATACGGCAAACTACTTAACTTGGGTAATGTACCGTTTGATGCATTTATGCCAACAGGTAGAAGTGCATCGCTAGGTGCTAACCGTATGAGTTATTACCTCAATTTGACGGGGCCGAGTGAAACGATAGACACCGCTTGTTCATCATCTTTGGTGGCTATTCATCGTGCAGTTGAAGCGATGAAAAATGGTCATTGTGATTCGGCGATTGTTGGTGGCGTGAATACTTTATTAGCACCAGATGGTCACGTGTCTTTCCGCAAAGCCGGTATGCTCAGTGTTGATGGTCGCTGTAAAACTTTCTCCAAACATGCCAATGGTTATGCCAGAGGAGAAGGCGTTGGTATTATGATGTTGAAAAAACTATCTGATGCCGAACGTGATGGTGATCATATTTATGGACTGATTAAAGGTTCTGGAGAAAATCATGGTGGTCGAGCTAATTCACTGACTGCCCCCAATCCTAAAGCACAAGCTGATCTGCTCAGTGGTGTTTATAGTAGAGCACAAATTGATCCTCGTACAGTTGGTTATATTGAGGCGCATGGGACTGGTACTGAGCTAGGCGATCCTGTTGAAGTCAACGGTATGAAAATGGCGTTTAAAGATCTTTATAAAGCAACTGGTGATACGAGCGTAAGAGATACCCATGTTGGTATTGGCTCAGCAAAAAGTAATATTGGTCATCTTGAATTAGGTGCAGGTGCTGCGGGGGCTATTAAAGTTTTATTGCAGCTTAAACATAAAACTTTAGCTAAGAGTTTACACAACGAAGAACTCAATCCTTATATTCAGTTAGAAAACACGCCATTCCGTGTTATTGGGCAAACCGAACCATGGCCAGCTATTTGCGATGAGCAAGGTAATGAGTTCCCTCGTCGAGCAGGGGTTAGTTCATTTGGGTTTGGTGGTGCTAATGCACATATCGTTTTTGAAGAATATGTTGGACAAGCGCCAGTTGTAAATCAAGAAGCTAATGCAGAGCACTTGGTTGTGTTGTCTGCTAAAAATGAAGAACGCCTCAAAGCCAGAGCGCAACAATTACTGGATGCATTAACTGATGGTAAAACGCCATTAGCGAATCAAAGTGTTAACCGATATAGCGACAAAGATTTAATCAACATTGTTTATACCTTACAAGTTGGTCGTGAACCAATGGAACAGCGTATGGGCTTTAAGGTTAATTCGTTAGAGCAGCTCTGTGAAAAACTAAAACAGTACTTAAATAATGAAGAAGTTGCTGGATTATATGCAGGTAAAGTTGAGCGTAACGATGAAATGTTAGGTTTGTTTGCTGATGATAACGAACTTGAAGAAGCGGTTAGCAAATGGGTTGAGCGTAATAAAACGGCTAAGCTTTTATCGCTTTGGGTTAAGGGTTATGATTTTGATTGGAACAAGTTGTATGCCAACTATCCTGTTCTACCTCAACGAATCAGCTTACCTGTTTATCCGTTTGCTCAAGAGCGTCACTGGCCAAACTTCGACATTGCCCAGTTAGTTCCGGGTGAAGAAAATCGCAACCAGCCTAATGTTATAAAACGTCAGACTCGTTACTTAGGCAAAGGTTGGCAAGCCATACCACTAAACAAAGCTGATAAGAGTCGATTGCCAGAGGGAGTGATTGTTATTTTGGCAAATAATCAAACCCTTGAACTAGCAAACAAGGTGGCGGAACAGTTAACTAATAGTTATATCGCCAACGCTGATGAATCTACAGAGTTATCGTCAATTGTTAAGTCTATGCAAGAGCAATCGGCAAACTATGCCGGATGTATTGATCTGATTGGTTGTGGTAATGAACAAACAACTTCTCTTGAATGGTTACCGCTACTGCAACAAATGATCGAGCAAGCAAAGCCTGAACAGAAGTCATTGTACTTATGTGTTACCCAAGGACTTGAACTGTTTAATAATGAAAAAGTTAATCTGGCTGGTGCAGGGCGTGTTGGTCTTTATCGCATGTTGCAAAGTGAATATGGTAATAAGCTGAGGGCTTATCATATTGATGACGATCCAATTAGTGATGATGACTTATTGGTCAAACATATTGTTAGTGAGTGGCAGTCTGATAATCAAAAAGTCAATGTTTGTTATCGTTCAGATAAACGCTACACCGCAACTTTACAGAAAGTTATGGAGCCACAAGAGAAAAAATCATTAGCTTTTCCTGATAATGAAGTATTGATGATTACTGGTGGCACCAGAGGAATTGGTTTGTTGTGTGCTGAGCATTTTGTTTCAGCTCATGGAGTGAAAAAACTCGTATTGACTGGTCGAGAGCAAATTCCACCTGCTTTTCAATGGCCACAATTACTCAGTGATGAAAACAGTCAAATAGCTAACAAAGTTAAAGCGTTGCAAAAGTTAAAAGATCAAGGTGTGGAAGTTTATACCTTATCGCTATCTTTGAGTGATGAAGAGGCACTGGCCGAACAAGTTAAATGGATTCAAAGTAATCTTGGCCCGATTCGCGGTGTGTTGCATTGCGCTGGGTTGAATGACTGGGAGAATCCCGCGTTTATTCGTAAACCGTTAGAAAGTATCAGCAAAGTATTACAACCTAAGGTTGAAGCATTAGATGTGATGCTTCGTTGTTTGAGAGAACAGCCATTAGAATTTTTTGCTTTGTTCTCATCGGTTTCTGCAATTGTTCCAAGCCTTGGTACAGGGCAGGCTGATTATGCGATGGCTAATGCTTATATGGACTATTTTGCAATGGCCAATGCATCAGAGTTGCCAATCAAGAGTATTCAATGGCCGTCTTGGAAAGAGACTGGTATGGGCGAAGCGAATAGTCGAGCTTATAAAGCGACAGGTTTTTTGAGTCATACCAATGTTGAAGGGTTGAAACTATTGGATAGTGTGTTGTCTCGAACATTTGGTCCGGTCATTTTACCCTCAATAATTGACGAGCAAGTGATGCAAGAGTCTAAGTTAATGGCAAGCTCATTGATTGAACCAACGCCAGCCAAAGCGACTTCTAAAGTCACAACTAAATCGATACCTAAAACGGCTTCTGTTAATAATCCTGACGAATTTAATCGAGCTACCGAATCTTGGTTAAAAGAGATGTTTTCTCAAGAATTGATGATAGACAGTAATACCCTTGATAGTGGTGTGCCATTTGCAGATTATGGTGTTGATTCAATCATGTTGGCGCAATTACTCAAGCGAATTCAAGATGGTTTATTTGATAGTGATGAAGAGCCATTAGATCCATCAATATTTTTTGAGTATCCAACGCTAGGTGATTTTTCAAATTGGTTATGTGCAACTCACCAATCAGCTTTGCAAAAACTATTAGGTGCTTCGGCGAGTGATGAGGTTACAGCTGAAACAAATGAAGTTGAATATAACCAAGAGTTAGAAACCTTTAACACGGAAGTCAGTACTAACGAACCTGCTGTTGAAATGCCTGTGTACTCAACAATTCAAGCGCCTGTTCAGCATAAAAAAGAAGAGCCAAAAGAAACATCTAAGCTCATGTCAGGTGGTGATTGGTCGAGTAATGACATTGCTGTGATTGGTATGGCATGCCAATTTCCTGGGGCCAATGATCTTGAAGGGTATTGGCAACTGTTGAGTGAAGGGCGTTCTGCTATTACTAAAGTTCCTTCTCAACGTTGGGGATTCGATTCAGGTCGCTATGCAGCCTTGATGGAAAATGTTACGCATTTTGATCCGGGGTTTTTCTTACTTGGAGACAATGATGCCAAGGCAATGGATCCGCAAGCATTGCTTTTACTTGAACAAAGCTTAAAAGCATTTTGTCAGGCTGGCTATTCACTGGATGAAGTGAAAGGTAGCCAGACAGGTGTGTTTATTGGTGCGCGTAGTAACCACCAGCCAGAAGCGAATGAGTTGGCTGAAACAACTAACCCAATATTAGCTGTTGGACAAAACTATTTAGCGGCTAATATTTCACGGTTCTTTGATTTGCATGGTCCTAGCCTGGTTTCTGATACGGCTTGTTCATCGGCATTGGTTAACATGAATATGGCGATGCAATATTTACACAGTGGAGAAATTTCTTCTGCTTTGGTTGGCGGTATCAGTGTATTGCAAAATGAAGGCGGACACCGTTTATTTGAGCAACGCAAAATTCTTAGCAGTGGTGGCGAATTTCACTTGTTCGATAGCCGTTCAAATGGAGTCGTACTAGGTGAAGGTGTTGGCATGGTGCTGCTGAAAAAACTTGATCAGGCTATTGCCGATGGCGATCAAATTCATGCAGTAGTTAAGTCGCTTGCAATTAATAATGATGGACGAACAGCAGGACCAGCCAGTCCTAATTTCAACTCACAAAAAGCGGTAATGCAAAACGCGTTGGATAAAGCTGCCGTTACTCCAAATCAGGTGAGTTATATTGAAATGAATGGTTCTGGCAGTGAAGTGACCGATCTTTTAGAGCTGAAATCAGTTGAGTCGGTTTATCGTTCTGCTGATAAATCAGTACCTTGTGAAATTGGTTCAATGGAACCAAACATAGGACATCCTTTATGTGCTAAAGGGATTGCGAGTTTTATCAAAGTTGCATTGTTATTATCTCGTCAGCAGCAAATACCGTTTTTATCTGGCCAACAACCAATGGCCCATTACGATATTGATGCTTCTCCTTTTTACTTTTCTCGTGAAATGAGTGATGTTGATAAAGCACACCAAAAAACAGCGGCCATTAATTGTTTTGCTGATGGTGGGACTAATGCTCATGTGATATTGGCCTCGTGGCATGAAACAACGCCAAGACCAATCAAACGTTCTTCGGTTGATTTACCTCAGTTAAACCGCCGCGCTATTTTTCCAGTGTATGACAAAGTTGCTGATACACCCGTCTGGAACTTTAGAGAAAGTGAAAATGGCACTCAGCTATTAATTGATATTAATCACCCGATTATGAGAAACCATAAAGCCTATGGTCAGGAGTTGTTACCCGGTTTGGCTTATATTGAATTGTTGTTCCAACTGTTTAAGCGTAAGGGATATGACTTTGAGCAATTAGAAGTAAGAAACTTATCAATTTATACGCCTTTAACTGTGAGTGAAAGCTATGGCGTTGTACTTGATTTTGAAGTAACCGAAAATGAGCAAGGTGTATGGCAGATTGCATTGGAAGGTCGTGAGCAACAAGGAGACACTTTTGTTAGTGATAAAAAACGTTATGCAGTTGCCCAAATGCGTTTGTCTGGTCCTGTCACTTATGACGAAAACTTAGATTTAAACGAGGTTAAACGCCATGCAACACTTACCCTCGATTTGGCCGACTTATATCATCAGTGTAGTCTGCAAGGATTAAATCACACTGGTTTAATCAAAGCACAAGGACAAATCATGGAGTCACCGGAGTCTACTTGTATTGATATTCAGGTTGGACCGGATGCTGAGTCTACTGCTGATGGGTATTTGTTTCATCCAACGCTGATTGACGGTTCTAGTGTGGGTGCACAGCGTTTATTTACGTCAATGTTTGAAGGTGAAAACCGCCTGATATTACCTCTGTTTTATGAGTCATTTAGAGCAACGGCATTACTACAACGTGATTGTGTAACACGCATTCAAACATCATCACTGCGACGTAAAAATGAACTGATTTATATGAATCTGGAGTTCTTCGATCAATCAGGGAAAAAAGTTGCAGAGTTATTGAATTATGCTTGTAAGTTAGTGCGTGACGAAGGGGCTATTAACCCCAATCGTAAAAAGCCTGCTCAATCGCAAGACAAACGTTTAACTGCCGCTAAAACAGCGACAGCAGAAGCGAGTCCAAAATTAATTGCGGCTAGTGATTCGGATGTCGTTTTAGATTATTTGTTAACGTTAATGTCGCAGCGTACAGGTGTTGAGGTCGATGATATTGATACTACACTGGGTTACTACGAGCTTGGTTTAGATTCAGCCAAGTTGCTTGATTTAGTCGGTGAACTAGAACAAAGAGTTGGTGATACCTTAGCGCCAACATTGTTATTTGAATACACCAATATTGAGGAACTTGCTGGCTATCTTGAAGATAAATATCCTGATAAATGGGTAGAAGAAAAGCAAGTCGAACAAAAAAGCGCAGAGCAAATCACTCCAGTTGAATCAATCGCTGCTACAACTAACTCAACTGCCACTAATAGTGTAAGTGAAGCTGAAGATTTTCTGGTTGAGTTAATGGCCAAGCGAACGGGTGTAGAGCCTGATGATGTTGATTTACAGTTAGGCTATTACGAGTTAGGTCTGGATTCAGCCAAATTGCTCGAACTGGTTGGTGAGTTAGAGCAAAAAGTCGGTGACACTTTAGCGCCTACTTTATTATTTGAACATACAAATATCGAAGAGTTAGCGGCTTATTTAACAGAAACCTATCCTGACAAATGGCAAAACCATGTAGTGGAAAAGGTTAGTGAGGATAAAGTTGGCAGTACCCCAACTTCAACTCAATCTGTTAAGGTGGTTGGCAAACCTAACCAAGGGGCATCGGTAGGTGATATTGCTATTATTGGAATGGCTGGCCAATATCCTGGCGCTAAAGATCTGGAAGAGTTTTGGCAAAATCTTGAAGCTGGTACCGATAGTATTGTTGAAGTGCCTGAATCACGTTGGAGTCGAGACAGACTCAATGGAATGAAAACACCATCAGGTGGTGAAATGTCTCGCTTTGGTGGTTTTATTGATGATCCTGATTGTTTTGATGCTGGTTTTTTCCGGGTCTCACCTTGGGAAGCAAAACTACTTGATCCTCAGCAGCGGTTATTCTTGCAGGTTTGCTGGCATGCTATGGAAGATGCCGGTTATACCCCACAAAATCTGGTTCAACCCAGAGGACGTAATCAAAGACGAGATGTTGGTGTTTATGTGGGCGTAATGCATAACGACTATGCGATGTTGACTTCTGATGCGGTGCTGATGGGGCAACATAGTCCGATTTCATTAAACTATGCTCAAATAGCTAATCGAGTTTCTTTTTTCTGCGACTTTAATGGTCCAAGCGTGGCACTTGATACGGTTTGTTCATCTTCATTAATTGCCATTCATCAGGCAATTGAAAGCATCAGAAACGGCGAATCAGAAGTGGCTTTGGCTGGTGGGGTTAACTTATCGATTCATCCTAATAAATATATGACTTATGGCATGATGGGAATGCATTCCAGTGATGGTCGTTGTCGAGCATTTGGTGCCGATGGCGATGGTTATGTTTCAGCTGAAGGTATTGGTGCTGTTTTACTTAAACCATTAGATAAAGCTGAAGCTGATAATGATCATATTTATGCAGTGATTAAAGGTAGTACAACTAATCATGTTGGTTCTGTCAGTGGATTGACTGTACCTTGCCCGGTGGCACAAGCGGATATGATTGAAAGCTGTATCGAAAAAACAGGCATCCATCCTCGAACTATTAGTTATGTTGAAGCCCATGGAACTGGTACATCATTAGGTGATCCGATAGAGGTTAAAGGTTTAGTTAAATCCTTTGGCCACTACACTGATGACAAGCAATATTGTTCAATCGGTTCGGTTAAATCCAATATTGGTCATGCCGAGTCCGCAGCAGGTGTGAGTGGTTTACATAAGTTAGCCTTGCAATTGAAGCATAAAACTTTGGTGCCTTCACTGCATTCTAAAACAATTAACCCTTATCTTGATTTTGCTAATTCGCCTTTTTATGTACAACAAGATTTAGCACCTTGGAAAAAGCCCGTTATTGAAGAAAATGGGCAATCGGTCACTTATCCGCGGCGAGGAGCTATCAGCTCATTTGGTGCGACTGGTTCTAACGCTCATGTCATTCTTGAAGAGTATATTCCAACAAAAGCTCAGCTTGATAAATCGAAAGAACCGGATAGTGAGCAACTCGTTTTATTGTCAGCGAAAAAGCCCGATCGTTTACAAGCTTATGCTGAGCAGTTACTTGATTTTCTATCAGAAGAAAATAACGCAGTGACATTCAGTGATTTGGTTTATACCTTACAGGTTGGTCGGATTGAAATGGAACAGCGCCTGGCGATTGTTGCTAAAAGTAAAGTTGAGCTGATTGATAAGCTGCGTGCATTTGTCAATGGTGAGCCATCAAATAATGAAATAGGTGATGCTTACTTTACGGCCAAAATTAAGAAGGGAAAAAAGGCCCGTTCATTGGATACCCAAGAAGCGCCAGAAGCCGTTATAGGGAAATGGATAGCGCAAGGTGAAATTGCCAAAGTGGCACAAAACTGGATCAACGGTGTCGTATTTGATTGGGCATTAGTACAACAGTTAAATACTCCCAACTATCGTCCGAGCCGCATAAAATTACCCGGTTATCCATTTGCTAAAGATAGCCATTGGCTAACAATGCCGGAAAGTGGGGTTACAATTACTGCGCCGCAAATAACTTCAGCAGATTCATCACAACAAGGCTCAAACTCTGAGCAGACTTTGGTTGCAAATAAAACTGAAGTAGATGCAAGTGAACAAGCAGAAATGCTTTATTACAGTTCGCACTGGCAACCTCAGGCGTTAGCTGATTCTGAAACATTGCTTGATCGCAAAACCACTGTCTTTGTGGCTAGTGATTTAGTTAAAGAAATAGAAAGTTTAGGGTTGGCCGATGAAGTGATCGGTATGTCGACAAATAACGATGTTGCTGAGCAAGTTTATCAACACACGATACAATTGTTGAATTATTGTCAGTCGCCCAACCTAAAAGAAGCTAAAAAACAGTTATTAGTGGTTTATGTTCCTCACAGTGATCAGGATTACTCTTATCTGAGTTTGCAGGGAACTCTGCGTACGATTGCGTTAGAGTTTCCTTATATTTCTACCAAGTTAGTACTCGATGAAGCTTTAACGAGCCGAGCATTAATGCGTATTGAAAATAATCTAAAAAATGAACTCAGCAATGATGATCATTTTAGCGAGATTGCTTATTTAAAAGACAAACCAAGACAAGTGCTGAGTCGTGAATTAGTTAATCCAAAAGAGTCAGTACAGTCACCTATTCGTCAAAATGGTGTGTATTGGATTACTGGCGGTTTAGGTGGACTTGGTCGAATGTTTACCGAACATCTTGGTAAAGACACTCAAGCACAATTTATTTTGACGGGGCGTTCAATGCTTGGTTCCCAACAAAAAGCTCAGCTTGATTCATTAAGAGCAAAAGGCTTGAAAGTGGAGTATTACAGCTGTGATACGGGAACACAATCTGATGTAACCAAAATGGTTGCCCATATTGTTCAAGAGTACGGTGGTTTACATGGCATTATTCATAGTGCTGGTGTTATTGCTGATAATTTTGTTAGTAAAAAGAAGGAAGAGGAAGTACGAAAAGTGCTTTCAGCTAAAGTTCAAGCGGCGATTAATCTTGATATTGCTACTAAGGAATTAGCACTTGATTTCTTTGTACTATTTTCCTCAATGGCTGCTTTAGGCAATGTGGGTCAGCTTGATTATGCAACAGCCAATGCTTTTCTTGATGCATTTGCGGTACATCGGCAAAACCATCGTCCAGGCAAAAGCTTATCGATTAATTGGCCGTTATGGAAAGACGGTGGTATGACTGTCGAAGCGGCTTATGAAAAATACATGCTAGAAAACTTTGGGATTGTGCCTTTAGAGCCTCAGTCAGGACTTAATGCATTCAATATTGCGTTAGCGTCTGAATATAGTCAGTTTGGTGTGATGCAAGGCTTTAAAGAAAAAGTTGCACCGTTATTAGCTGGAAAAACAGATAAGACAGCTAAAACAACAACTAGGCAATCTAGCGGTAAAAGTATGAGTGCTGAGCAGCAAGAAAAAGTTCGCTCAGCGGTATTAATGGCTGTTGGTGATGCTCTTGGTATGACAACTGATGAAATTGATCTTGAGGCTGAGTTTGTTGATTACGGAATGGATTCAATTAGTGCAACTAAAATTGCCAGCCAAATTAATGAACAATTAGGTTTAGATTATACCGGAGCCGTTTTCCTTGAGCTTGATACGACTGAAAAGTTAATTAATTATCTTTACGAAGAGGACTCGTTAAATGATGTTGATGAAGTCGTAGAAATTAGTCAAGAGAATGATGAAGTTAAAGCTGAGGTTCAACAAGCGAGTAAGCAAAAAACGAGTGAGTTGAAAGCCATTTCTAGTGCACAGTGTGAAGCGGCTTTGTCGGCTAGCATGCCTAAGGTTTCCAATGCGAATATTGGGATTATCGGTTTTGATGGTATTTTTCCTGAAGCAGAAAATATTGATGCCTATTGGAAAAATTTGAGTAATCAATCAGTACTGATGAAACCAGTCAGCCGCCAGCAATGGCAAAAACGCGGTGTTGATTTAAACGTTAATGGTAACGATGCTTATCCTAGTATGGAGTATTCGGCACTCATTGAAGATATTGCTGGGTTTGATCCTGAGTTTTGGGGTATCAGTGATGAAGAAGCGGTGCAGATGGATCCACAGCAACGTTTACTGATGCAAAGCATCTGGCGTTGTGTTGAGCAATCGGGCTACTCAATGAAGCAACTGACTAAAAAACGAGTCGGTCTGTTTTTAGCGATTGATGCACTGGATTATCGTAATGCTTTAAGAGCACATGATAATAGCTTTGGCATGGGGGCAGGGATTAGTGTTGGCATGATCGCTAATCAAATTTCTTACCATTGTGATTTCAGAGGGCCAAGTGAGGTTATTGATAATGCCTGTGCAAGTAGTTTTGTGGCGTTGAAACGTGCTAGTCAGGCGATTGCTATCGGGGAATGTGAAGTAGCCATTGTTGGTGGCGCTAAGTTACTACTCGATCCTTTGGAATTTGAAGGTCGTGATAAGGGTGGAATTTTGAGCCGTTCTGGCAATATGTTTCCATTTGACGCTAGAGCAGATGGTTATATTCGTGGAGAAGGGGTTGGGTGCTTAATGCTTAAATCGCTTCATCGAGCGAGTATTGATCATGATAAAGTGCATGCAGAAATTATTGGTGTTGGAACTTCGCATAGTGGTCATGGTTCCCTTTCGATGATAGCACCTAATGTTGAAGGGCAGTATCAGGCCATTCGAGATGCTTATGAATTTGCTGGCATTGCGCCTGAAACTGTGAACTATATTGAAGCACACGGTACGGCTAATAACTTTAGTGATGCGGCTGAGGTAGCAGCGTTTAAACAGTTTTTTAAAGAGTCAATGGAGCCAAGCGCTTATCAGAATCATCAAGTTGCTTTGAGCACAGTTAAAGGCAATACCGGTCACCTTGAAGGCGCATCGGGAATCGCTTCATTAATTAAAGTGCTGTGTGCTATTAAGCATAAAAAAATTGCGCCAACAGCAAACTTGCAACAAACTCATCCGTCAATTTTGTTGAAAGGTTCACCTTTCTATTTTCCACAATCACTAACTGATTGGCCGAGTGCACAGGGAGAAAATCTACCAAGGCGTGCTGGTTTACATTCGATTGGTATTGGTGGCGTAAATGCACATGTCATTTTACAAGAGCATATAGAACATGCCAGCAATCCTCACGAAAAAGTAGAACCAATGAAAGAGGGTGAAGATTATGAGTTATTGGTTATTTCTGCCAAATCAAAAGCAGCTTTAAAAGCTTATATTCAAAAATGGTTCCGGTTTGTTAATACTGAAACGACTGAATTACCATCACTGACACAGCTTGCTTATAGTTCGCAAGTCAGTCGTAATGAGATGACATATCGAATTGCATTAGTCGTTAATAGCATTGATGAATTAAAGCAACAATTAGCTGCTGAAATGGCAAATGTTGATCAAATTCAGCCAATAGAAAAACAAAACAGTGAGTATGTGCTTGAGAGTCGTGTGCACACAAAAACTAATCTGTTGCAGTTAGCTACTGCATGGAAGTTAGGTAAATCAATCGATTGGAAATATTTAGCGGGAAGCACCGTGTCTGGTGTTGTAACAATCCCTGATTATCCATTTCAGAATAAGCCAATCTGGTATTCAGATAACGCGGACGTCGATCCTTTTGACAAGTTGTTTGAAGAAACTTTTGCCAGTGCGGTACTGAGTGATTGATTAAAGAAATGAAATTTAAAAACTAAAAATTAGGAAACACCATGACTGATAAAAATTTATTACTCGAAAAAATGGTTAATATAGCTGCTGACGTACTTAAAGTTGATGCAAAAGATATTAGTCCTTCAGTTAATGTTCAAGAGCTAGGCTTTGACTCAACAACTTTAGTGAGTTTTGTTGAGCGTGTTTCAGCTGAACTTGATACCGACATTCACCCAGGCGTGTTTTTTGAACATTCGGAACTTGATTCATTCTGTCATTATTTAATTGAACATAAGTATGAGCAAGTAGAAAAAATGTTATCTAAACAAGTTTCATCTCTGCCTATGATGGATGAAAAAGTAACGAGCAATAACGAGTCAAATGATCCTTGGGAACACTTTTCATCTGAGCTTATGCAAAACAAAACTTCACAACCTGAAATGACCGAGAAAAAAGTGAATCAGCAAATTTCTGTTGATGATTTACCCGATAACTTGCCCGTTATTATTGGTAGTGGCATTGGTGGAATGTTGATTAGTCGTCAACTCAGCCGAAAAAATATTCGTCATATTATGCTTGGTTCTAAACAGTTGAGTGATTCACCAAGATTAGGCGAATCAATGACAGAAGCGTGCACTATCGAGTTTACTCGGGATTTTAAAGATTATAAACAATATTTCTTTCGTAAAGATATGACGCCATTTTATATGGGTGATATTGTTGCAGGTTTGCGTTTTGACTTTTTTGGTACTTTTGCCAGTTTATTCCTTGATGAAGATGTACCACAAACATTTATTCACGTTGATCGAATTGGTTTTGATCGTGCTTTATATGCAGAGGTGAGTCAATCACCTAATTGTTTATGGGTAGAAGAGTTGGTAGATGACGTTGATTATGATGCTAACAGCGATAAAGTGAGTAGATTACATTTAAAAAGTGGTAAAAAACTCATTCCAAGTTTTGTTTGGGATTGTACTAATCATATCCGTTTATTGGGTCGAAAAATAAACATACCTTATGAAAATTTTGATGAACAGCGACAAGTAGTTTATAGCCACTACTATCAAAAAGATGGGCAGGATTTATGTCATCGCGAAGATCTTCCATGGATGCATGCAACCACTTTATTGCGAGCAGATGAAAAAATTGATGGTATTAAAGGTGTTTCATGGTTTATTCCTTTGGGTTCTTATATCTCTGTCGGTATTAGTATGGAGCCACAAGATATTGGCGACCGAAATCCAGAAGAAATATTAACCGCCTTAACTCGAGCTTATCAACGTAGAGGGGTTGACTATTCTAAACATTTCTCTCGACGTAAAGAAGTTGTCAGCATTCCATCACAACATTTTATGTATGACAGATTTACTGGAGGAAACTGGGCAATGGTTGGTGGTAGTGCAGCGTCAACCTGGTTTACCTCGGGTTCAAACATTAGTATGTTGATGAGTATGGCGACCATGGCTGATAAAATTATTGAACAACCTGAACTTTATGGTGAACAATATAGCAGACATGTTAAAGGGTTTGCGCGAACACAGCAGGTTTATGATAATTTATTGCGTTCTGATCTGGGACCTTTAGATGCAACTAAATTTTTATCATCAATTATCGATCAAGCAAGAAAACGTATTTCATCTTACTATATTTTCCGTAATGGACTCGATAATGATACTTCTAAGCTAGCTAAAGAGTTGTGGCAAGATGAACTTGTGATTGATAAAAAATATTTTGAGTTTTTACAGCAAGTTGCTACTCATGCCGCACCAGCTGATATTAGTCTGCAAACCGAGCAAATATATCAAAAAATTGAAGCCCTCAAAGCTAATAATGGCAAAGTGATGATGCCTTATCTTCGCAACAGTAGCATGACTAAAAAAGAACCTGAGCCTGTGATGTAATTCATCTTTAAACCATGGCAACTTGTCTATGAGTTGTCATGGCGTAATTTGACATTTCTATTAGTAACAACCTTAAAACTGAAAGATAACCTAAAAGTAATATTCGGAATATTAAAATGGCAGAAGCACAAGTGAATTATCGGCACGAGCTGGGTAATGAAATTGTTGGTAAATTCAAGCAAGCATGGAATGGTGAGCTACCACTTGAAAATTTTTTAGCGTTGTTTGATGAACAAATGATTTTTAATTTTCAGCAGCAAAAAATTGAAGGTGTTGAAGCTTATAAAAGGTTTGTTATGCAAGCTAAACAGCTTACTGAAAAACTTGATGTTGAATTTTTTAGAGTGTTTACCAGAGATAATTATATTCAGGCTTACTATCGTTGGTCATCGAATAAGTGGCACCCTGATATTATTCAGGGCAGTGGATATTCTAATTATTGCAAAATAGTTATTCGTTTTGAAAAAGGAAGAATTGCTGAGTTATGGCAACAGGTACCTGACTTTTTATACTTGCTTGGAAAAATTCCTCAGCAAAAGGTTATGCAATATCCGGTTGTGATTAAAGAAAAGCTATTACTTGAACAGGATGGAAAAATTTTTCCTTCAAACGATAGTCAGACTGTCATGATGAGTGACTTGTTTAAGCGGATGAATGATTGTTTTCTTGGTCATAGTTCTTTAAGCAATATGAAAGATATTCAGCACCCAGATATGGTCTTTTATAATGGTGATACTAAAGGGCAAGGAATACAGGCTTGGAAAACTTTTGCTTATGCATTGCAAAGTTGTCTTGGCGATCTAACACCAAAGCGTATTGATGATTTATATATACGTCACGGTAATAAAATGAGCGTTTGTTTACGTGCTGACTCCAGTATACCATCAAGTACGCTTTTACAATGTGCTAATGGACTTCAGGCGTGTCTGACAATGGAAGTTGAAAATGGAAAAATTAAAACGCTTTATACTCATCCCGAAAATTATATTGCCTTTCTTGATACCGACTTTGCTCGATATAAGGAACGTCTATATAACTTATTTCATGGAAAAAAAGAGCCGGTAAAAGAACCCGATATAGAAACAAGTTTTGATATGAGTTCTATTGTAACTGCTGATACTAAGATTGATACTCATCGCGACAATAGTTTTGAAGCGCAGTTAAATCAAACAACAACAAATAATGGTGTGGCAGTAATTGGTATGGCGGGTTTGTTTCCTCAGTGTGAAAATGTGGAACAGTATTGGCAAGCATTAGTTGAAGGTGTTGATTTATTTACCGATGTGCCTGAAACACGTGAATATGACAAACTTGATAGCAAAATATCTAGAGGGGGTTATATTAATGATGTGGAAAAATTTGATGCAGCTTTTTTTCAGATATTACCTGAAGAGGCGCGCTTTATTGATCCACAACAACGATTACTACTAGAGCAAGTTATTCAATGTATTCAAGATAGCGGTCATCCTGCGAGTGATTTTGCCGGTGAACGGACAGGTTTATTTATTTGTACCCAATCTGAAGATTACAAAAAGCTACTACAAGATCACCACTTAGTTTTAAATCCTCTTGCTTGGGGTGGAAATGAAACAGCGATGTTTCCACCTAAAGTTGCACGACTACTAAATATTCAGGGCCCTGTTCATTTTGTTAATTCAGAATGTGCAAGTTCGTTAGTTGCATTGCATGAAGCCTCTCGTTTAATCCGCCAAGGGGTGATTGATCAGGCGATTATCGGTGCCGCTAATCTTATATTACATCCGTACGGTTTTGCTGTGCGTGAAGAAAATTTACTCACGCCAGAAGCTTATCCTCGTATCTTTAGTAAAGATGCTCAGGGGCAAATTCGATCCGAAGCTATTGTTACTGTGATATTAAAGTCATTAATCAAAGCAGAAAAAGATAACGATAATATTTATGGATTAATTGCTGGCTCTGCGGTTAATAATAGTGGCAAAACACTTTCATTGGCTGCTGGCAATGTACAACAGCAAACCAAAGCAATCACCGATGCTTGGAAAGATGCTCAGTTAACACCTGCTGATATTTCATTAGTTGAATGCCACGCTTCAGGTGTACGTGGTGGTGATTTTGCTGAAATGACATCATTAAAGTTGGCATTTAAAGGTAGCGAATTACAACAACCTTGTCATGTCACTTCAGTTAAAGCGAACATTGGCCATACTGAAGCGGCTTCAGGAATGACCACGTTAGTTAAAGCCCTTTTGCAAATGAAGCATAATAAAATGATTGGAATTAAGGGACTTGAAGAAGTTGATCCTGAATTACATATCGATAGTCAACGTTTAAATTTGTTGACTGGTGCTCATGACTGGCATACGACAAAAGAAAAAGTGGTTGGATTAAGTGGTTTTGCTGTGGGGGGATATAATGCGCATGTTGTCGTCAAAGAGTATCAACCAAAAATAAAAAAACAACTCGAACAATTAGCATTGAATCAAACGGAGCAGACACAACAAATTATCGTGCTATCGGCACACAACACTGCCAGTTTAGAAAAGCAATTGGTTAATTATAAAAATTATCTACTTGACCATCCACAAACTAATCTTGCTCACTTGGCTTATACATTACAAGTCGGTCGTGAAGTGTTGAAGCATCGAGTCGCTATGGTGGCAACCAGTGTGAAACAGTGTGTTGAGTTAATTGAAAGCTTATTGAACGGTAAGCCTGAAAATGATTTAGTTTTTAGTGGAAAAAAACGTGCTAAGACTACTGTTGTTGAAAGTAGTCAGATGTTGAGCGAGCCAATTAATTTAGCTCGATTATGGGCTGAAGGGAACATAGTAACCTGGCAACAAAAAAATCAACCATTACTCTCCGGTTTGCCTGCTTATCCATTTGATCGTAAACGTTTCTGGTTGCCTGATTCTGCTAAACAGAAAGTTGCCACTCATCAACATGCGATTCATCCGTTGTTACAAGATAATCAATCTAATTTGTATGAACAATGTTATTTGACGCGATTTGATGGTAGTGAACCTTTCTTGTCTGATCACAAGGTAAAAGGTATTAAAGTGTTGCCTGGTGTTGCTTATCTGGAAATGATTAGAGTCGCCATTGGTGACGCATTTAAAAAACAGTCAAGCAATGCATTACACAATATCAGTTTGCGTAATGTTGTTTGGGTTCAGCCAATCGCATTAATGCCTGACAGTTACGAATCGATAGAAATTAAAGTGGTTTTACAACCATTGGATGAATCATTAGAAATAGTTGCTTTTGAAGTTTTTAGTGAGAAACAAGAAACGCAGTTAATTCATTGTCAAGGACAGGTTGCAATTAGCAATAAAAGTGAAGAACAACTTAGTCAGCTCCATATAAGCAATGATCTTCAGACAATAGAAAGTCGCTGTGACAAAATACAAATAACTGCGGCAAAACTTTACTCTGTTTATAGCGCTTTAGGTCTTGATTATGGCGCTGCTTATCAAGGTGTAAAACAGATTTCTATTGGCAATTCTGAAGTGCTAGCTAAGATTACACTAGATAATCGTTTAATTGATTCTCAGCACTTTGTTTTACATCCAGGAATAATGGATAGTGCAGTGCATGCCTCGATTGGTCTTGTTATGGACGCTGATGGTAAAACTGGTTATGAAAAATTACCATTACCTTTCGCAGTTGAACAAGTGGATTTATATCGTCCGTGTACCTCTGATATGTGGGCATGGATTCGCCTTTCTGCTAGTGATGATGACAATGACTCGAGCGGCGGAGTACAAAAAATTGATATCGACTTGATGGATAAGAGTGGCCGACTTTGTGTTCGTATGATTCGATTTTCTTCACGCACGGGTGAGAAAAATTCTTCAGATAGAAAGCAGCAAAAAACTGTTATT
This sequence comes from Aliikangiella litoralis, assembly GCF_052495765.1. The sequence continues at coordinate 231,238 of NZ_CP199292.1, forward strand.
GCAGATAAAGGAGAGGTTTTCAATCAAGTATTAGCTTCTCTTAAAAATAAAGTCGCAGAATTGTTATTAGTACAACCAGCTGATATTGATGTTGATGAAGAATTGAATGAATTGGGGTTTGATTCAATCCACTTAACCAATTTTGGTAACCAACTCAATGAAATGTTTAACTTGCCGGTCGATAGGCCACTTAACCCAACTATTTTCTTTGAGTATCCAACATTAAAAACATTTAGTGGCTTTTTAATTGAAGAGTATGCTGATCAGTTCTCTGAAAAATATGGTACTGAAATTGTTTCTGATGAAATCACGCAAGAGGAAAATGTACAGTCGATTAATCAACATAAATCCCGCTTGTTAAGCCGCACACCAACATATGAGCCACAAAATATCAATACTACGAGTGATGTTGCGATCATTGGTATGAGTGGATGTTTTCCAATGGCAGATAATTTAGATGAGTTTTGGCAAAACTTATCTGAAGGAAAAGATTGTATTACCCAGATCCCACCCGATCGTTGGGATTGGCAAGCTTTGTATGGTGATCCGAAACGTGAAGATAATAAAACCGATATTAAATGGGGCGGCTTTATTAACGGTGTTGCTGATTTTGATCCGTTATTTTTTGGTATATCACCGCGCGAAGCTGAATTAATGGATCCTCAGCAACGTTTGCTGATGACGCATGTTTGGCAGGCGATTGAAGATGCAGGCTATAGTGCTAAGAGTTTAAGTGGTAGCAATACGGCAATATTTGTTGGTACAGCGAATAGTGGTTACAGCAACCTTTTAACTGATGCAGGTGTACCCATTGAGGGCGCTTCTGCTACAGGTATGGTGCCATCGGTTGGACCTAATCGAATGAGTTTTTTCTTGAATCTGCATGGGCCAAGTGAGCCGATAGAAACCGCTTGTTCGTCTTCTCTGGTAGCCATTAATCGCGCCGTTGAAGGAATTAAGAGCGGTCAATTTGATATGGCTATTGTTGGGGGCGTAAATACAATTGTTACTCCGCAAGGTCATATAGGTTTTGGTAAAGCGGGTATGTTAACTCCAGATGGACGCTGTAAAACTTTTTCTGATCAAGCCGATGGTTATGTAAGAGGTGAAGGTGTTGGCATTCTTGTGTTGAAAAGGCTAGAGGCCGCGGAGCAAAGTGGTGACAATATTTATGCCGTGATCAAATCTTCTGCTGAAAATCACGGGGGGCGAGCTAATGCCTTAACTGCACCTAACCCCAAAGCCCAGGCTGAACTATTAAAAGCGGCCTATTCTAAAGCGAATATCGATCCTCATAGTATCGGCTATTTTGAAGCACATGGTACGGGGACTAAATTGGGCGATCCGATTGAAGTTAATGCAATGAAAGCCGCATTTAGCGAACTTTATCCATCGAGTGAAAGTGGTTATTGTGGAGTAGGCAGCGTTAAAAGTAATATTGGTCATTTGGAGTTGGCCGCGGGTGTTGCCGGTGTGATTAAAGTGTTGTTGCAGTTAAAGCATCAAACGCTGGTTAAAAGTTTACATTGTGATCAGGTTAATCCCTATATTCAGTTTGAGAAAAGTCCTTTTTATGTCGTTCAAGAAAACCGTCCCTGGTTGCGAACTAAAGATAAACAAGGTAAAGAATTACCACGTCGTGCTGGTGTAAGTTCTTTTGGTTTTGGTGGGGTCAATGCTCATGTTGTTATCGAGGAATACACCCCCCAAGCAGCCGTTGCAGCCACAGAAAATAAAGGATCTTATATTATTGTTTTATCTGCGCGTAATGAGCAACAATTAGATGAAGCTGGAAAACGTTTGTATCAAACGTTAAGTAACAATTATGCGCAAGGTGATTTGCTGAATATTGCTTACACTTTGCAAGTTGGACGTGAAGCAATGGATGCGCGTTTGGCTATAGTGGTCGATTCTTTTGATGAATTATTAACTAAACTGAATAATTTAGATAATGCAGAAGGTGTTTATCGAGGGAGAGTTAAACCAAACGCAGAAATGATGGCTGTATTCCTTCAAGATGAAGATTTACAAAGTGCCGTTGAGTCGTGGGTAGCTAAAGGCAAGTTTAATAAACTCTGTGAATTATGGGTGAAAGGATTAGAGTTAGACTGGCAAAATTTTTACAATTCGAAAAATCCCAGAAGGGTCAGTTTACCCACTTATCCGTTTGCTTATAAACGTTATTGGGTGCCATCAATAAAAGCTCAAAAAGCTGAGTCACTTACGACTAAGTTACATCCATTGATTCATTGCAATACTTCTGATTTTTTACGTCAACAATATACCTCAACATTCAATGGACAAGAATTTTTTCTAGCCGATCATAGGGTAGGGCAAGACAAAATCTTACCCGGTGCGGCTTATTTGGAAATGGTTAGATTTGCATTTAATAATGCATCTTCTGTTCAAAATGATCGAGGCATTAAGATTAATAATATTGTTTGGCCACAACCAGTGAGTTTGACCAGTAATGAATCGATAAAAAATATTCATATTGAACTGAAGCCTCAAAGTAATGGTAATGTTGATTTTGAGTTTTATAGTTTAGCAGCTAAAAATAATAAATTTTTACATTGTAAAGGGCTGGTATCTGCAAGTCAGCAGTACGATCAAGTTGTCGATATTCAAAATTTGAAACAGCTATGTAATAGGAAAGAAATTTCTCATGAGCAAGTCTACTCTGCTTTTGAAGCTATGCATCTTAACTATGGTCCTGCTCATCGTGGTATTGAAAATATTTATGTTGGCGACAACCAGTTATTAGCCAAAATTAAATTACCACAAGTCATTATGTTTGGCGCAGAAGCGTTTGAGTTACATCCAGTGATTGTTGATTGTGGCCTTCAAGCGTGCATTGGTTTTATGCTGGCTAAAGATCCTGCAATTGCAGAAATGAAGCCGCCATTGCCATTTAAAATTAAGCAGGTTGAGATGCTTGGTCGCTGTGTGCCTGAGATGTGGGTATCTGTTAAATTATTAGACTCATCACAGCAGAGCTCAAACACACAAACTTTGGATATTGATTTGTGTGATAGTGATGGCAAGGTGTGTGTTCGTATTGAAGGTTTTACCTCGAGAACATTAACGGGCAAAACGGATACTGTTGCTACATCGCAAGATATCATGTTGGAACCCCGTTGGATACAAGTTAAAGCAGAGGAAAATTCATCGTCTTTTTCCGGGCAAACTTTAATTATTGGTGAAAATGAAAAGCTCAATCATCAAATATCATCGTTTTTCGAACAAGCCATTCAGGTTAATCAGTTTTCTCCCGACGCTTTATCGTCAATCAATCAATTAGCGCATATTGTCTGGATTGCACCAACACAAAATGTAGAAAGCGCCGAGCTAGGTGAAATGATTGAACAGCAAGAGCATGGTGTTATACAACTTTTTAAATTGGTTAAATATTTGTTATCGAATGGTTATGCTAATGTCAAATTAAAATGGACCGTACTGACTCATCAAACTCAATCTGTTGATGAAAATGAATTAGCCGATCCGACTCACGCCGCTTTGGCTGGTTTTCTCGGATCTTTAGCGAAAGAAAATCCAGCCTGGAAAATTTCAGTATTCGATTTACCTCATAGCGGATTAAATTCAAAAAATGATGAGATGGCTAAGTTGTTTAACTTAGCTTGTACTAACGGAGAAGTCTGGGCGTATCGAAATTCTTCCTGGTATCAACAAAAATTAACGCCATGCGATAACTTGCCTGTACAAGAATCCTTGTATAAGTCAAAAGGCGTTTATGTTGTTATTGGAGGTGCTGGTGGTATTGGTGAGGTATGGAGTGAGTATATGATGCGTACTTACCAAGCACAGATTATTTGGATTGGCCGAAGACCAAAAGATGCAGCACTTACTTATAAATTGCAAAAGCTAGCTAAGCAATCGCAAGCGCCTTTTTATATTAGTGCCGATGCAACCGATAAAGAATCGTTACAATTGGCTTACGATACAATTAAAAATATTTACGGCACAATTAACGGTGTCGTTCATTCAGCTTTGGTGTTGCATGATAAAAGTATTGCTGCTATGAACGAGTCAAGTTTCAGAGCGGCACTCTCTTCAAAAGTTGATATTAGTGTTAGGTTGGCACAAGTTTTTAACCCTAAACAGCTAGACTTTATGATGTTCTTTTCTTCTCTGGTTGCTTTTGGTAAACCGCCGGGACAAAGTAATTATGTTGCGGGCTGCCAGTTTAAAGATGCTTTTGCTAAAAGTTTGTCATTACGATGGCCATGTGTAGTTAAAGTAATGAACTGGGGATATTGGGGAACAACGGGTGTTGGCGATAATGATAAAGTCAAACAAGTGATGACGCGATTAGGTGTTGGCTCTATCGAACCAGATGTGGCTATGAATGCATTAGAGCAGTTGCTTGTTAGTGAACAAAATCAACTGGCTTTGGTTAGTGTCAATAAACCAATTGAGCAGCTGGCTAGTGGTGCTTACGCTTCATTCTTACAAGTTCCACAAAAAATTAAAGTCGCTCAATCAGAAACTAAGGTTGTGACAGAAACGGGTAGTGTTGAGCAGCAATTAATTGATGCAATTAAAAAAACTTTGAGTGAAGCGCTTAAGGTTGGTGAAGACGAAATTGATATTGATGAAGCATTTTCGGGTTATGGTTTAGATTCTGTGACCGGAGTATCTTTGACTCAAACATTGAATGATAGTTTTGATTTAGATTTAGATGTTACCTTGTTTTTTGACTACACCAATGTTCAAGAGTTGAGTGATTATTTATTAGAGAATTATCAAGCGGCTATTGAAAAGAAGTTTTCGGCAAGTGTTGCTAAAAAGAAAGAAAATGGTTTTGAGCAAAATAAGCAATATCATTCACCTTTAGTAAACAGTGACGTTAAAGAAGTAAAAGTACAGTCTCATGATCGGGAAACACAGCAAGTTAATGTTGAACAAAGTATCAAAAAGTTACTGAGTGATGCGCTGAAAGTTGAGATGGAAGAAATTGATATTGATGAGTCATTTTCGGGCTATGGTTTAGATTCTGTGACCGGAGTACAACTGGCGCAAACTTTAAATGACAGCTTTGGTATTGAACTCGATGTCACTTTATTTTTTGATTACGACTCAGTAAGTAGTTTAGCAAGTTATATCATCGAGCAGCATCCTGAGTTGAGTGTTAGCAAATCACCTGAAACGGAAGAGAAACTGGTTAATGTTACTTCAACCAGTCAGTTAATAAATCGTTTTGTTAAAAGTTCATCGACTAATTATTCGCCTGTTGATGAAGCGTTTGTGAATGAAGTTAATACGACTAGCGAGATTGATGATGTTGATGCTATTGCTATTGTTGGTATAAGCGGCAGCTTTCCGCAAGCAGAAAACATTGAACAGTTGTGGGATAACCTTCAAGCAGGAAAAAATTGTATTCGACAAGTACCAGCTGAACGATGGGATTGGCAGCAGGTTCAGGGAGAAGAAAATTTGCCTGTTAATGAAGCCTGTTTTCAGTGGGGCGGATTTATGGAGGGCATTGATCTGTTTGATGCTGAATTTTTTGGCATCAGTGAGCAAGAAGCAAAATATATGTCGCCTCAGCAACGCCTGTTATTAACGCATAGTTACAAAGCGGTTGAAGAGGCAGGAGAAACACCTAAGAACTTGTCAGAAAAAACAACGGGTGTCTTTATTGCTTCGGTTCCTAGTGAGTACCTAAATCTTGATGCTATGACTAATGATATACCACTGGTTGTGGTTGGGTCATCTACTTCAATGATTCCTAATCGTATTTCATATAGTATGAATTTAACTGGGCCTAGTGAGCATTATGATACAGCTTGCTCTTCAACATTTACGGCTTTACATCGTGCGGTTCAGTCAATTCAACAAGGTGAGTGTGAGCAAGCGATTGTTGGTTCGGTGAATTTATTGTTATCACCTGCTGGTTACATTGGCTTTGAGTCGATGGACTACTTGAGTGCGCAAGGCAAAATGGCTGCTTTTGGTCCTGGTGCTGACGGCTTTGTTCGTAGTGAAGCTGTTGGTGCGGTACTACTCAAACCACTGAAGCAAGCGATTGCTGATGGAAATCATATCCATGCAGTGATTAAAGGAACCGGGTTAAGTCACGGCGGTAATACGGTATCGATGACAACGCCTAATGGAAAGGGAATGAAGCAAGCAATGAAACGGGCCTATAAAACTGCAAAAGTTAACCCTGATAGTGTTGCTTATGTGGAAGCACATGGTATTTCTAATGCTTTGGGTGATGCCATTGAAATGAGTGCAATCAAAGCTACCTATGCCGATCCACAAAGAGAGACTTATTGTCACCTTGGTCATTCAAAAGCCGTTATTGGTTATCCCGAAGTCGCTTCAGGGATGGTTGCATTATTTAAGGTCATTATGGCGTTAAAAAATAAAACAATTCCTGGAACTCCTGGGTTTGACGGGCTGCATCAAAATATCTCTCTGAATAATAGTAAGATAGCGATGGAAAAAGAAAATCAGCCTTGGCCTTCTTCTAAAAATAAACAAGGTCTATCAGCACCTCGAAGAGCAGCGATTAACAACTTTGGTTTTAGTGGTGTTTGTGGTCACTTGATACTTGAGGAATATATCGAGCCAATTGAACATTCAGAGAAAACGGTATCTGAAGAACGAGTGTTTATATTTTCTGCTAAAACGCCTCCACAATTAACTCAGCTTTTAAAACAAATGAAATTATTTGTTGAAACTAATGGCAATTTGTCTTTAGCCGATTTTGCCTGGACCTTGCAAGTTGGAAGAGAGGCAATGGCCTGTCGAGCTGCCATAATTGCTCAGACATATGATGAATTACTTCTTGGCTTGGAAAAACTGAGTCAGAACTTAGAACCACAAGGGAGTGTGGAATGTTTGGTAGCTAATGATGAACAGGAAAAGTTAGCACAGCGATGGGTCGCAGGAAATAAAGTTGATTGGACACAAGAAACGACGGCTTCGCCTGCTAAACGCTTGTCTATACCGGGTTACCCGTTAGAGCAAAAAAGTTATTGGATTCAAAGAGATAATAGTCGTTTATCACTAATGAATAAAGTCGTTGAAGATGTTTCTTTGATGACAGAATAAAACAAAAATTAATATCGGAGTTAAACATAATGACAACAAATATTCAGCAACAAGCAAAAGAAGCAATTGATTTAGCTATTAAGCGTCATGGTGGAATGGAACGGTGGGAAGAAGTTGATAGTATATTAGTTGAAGCCTATACCATGGGTGGGTTTGGGATGTCTCGTCGAGGATTGGAAAATGATTTTCCGATGCCTAAGAAAGTTAAATTAAACCCTAAGGAAGGAACCGCTATTTTATATGACTACCCTAAAGTCGGACGTGAAAGTATCTATGATAATGGTCGAGTTGCTGAGGTTGCAGCGGGCGAAAAACCTGTTTTTGATCATGACAATTATCGCGAAAAAATGATGAGTGTTTCTCGTTTTAGACGTCCGTGGAATACGCTAGATGCCACCTATTTTTTCGGTTACGCAATGATTCATTATGCATCACTACCTTATACACTGACCGACACAAAAATTATTGGTGTTAAAAAACGCAATAGTGGCGACTGGCGTACTAGAATTGATATTGAAAATCCCGATGGTGCACATACTCATAGTAAATATGAAACACTATATTTTGACGAGTCAGGTTTGTTGATCCGCCATGATTACTGTGCCGAAGTAAGCTCGCCTTTAGCAAAGGCGGCCAACTTTTTAGTGGATTATGAAAATGTTGATGGTTATTTAATTACGAAACGTCGTAAAGTTCACTTTCGCTTGGGGCGTATGAAAACACCATTAATCGTTATGGATGCAGGTATTAAAGTACTTGAAATTACAAATCGCAAAATGGCTTCTTAAAATAAGTGATTTGTTGTGGGGGGGACATGCAAGAACAGAGCTTGTTGGAAAAGTATTTGCCTAGTTATACCTTTAGTGAATATCACGATATTATAGTTGATAATCCATCAATAGAAGCCGTGTATGACATTGGTAGAAATGTTGATATGTCTAAGTCAATGTTTATTCCGCGGTTGCTAAAGTTGAGAGGTTTGCCGACAGAGAATCTTAACGCGCCTGAATTTATTAAGGCGATGAACTTTACTGATATTGAGCAAGATCCACCAAGAGAACAACTATATGGCTTTTTAAAAGCAGATAAAATTTTACCTGTGACTAGTTATCAACAGTTTGTTGATAATCCTTCAGGAGCTAGCCTTAAAGTTGTTTTTAGTTTTCAGTATTATCAGTTGAATGATTGTCAGGTAAAGGTGAGTACTGAAACACGAGTTCAATGCATTGGCTTAAAAAGAACTTTTCAGTATACGTTTTATTGGATTGTTATCCGATTTTTCAGCGGGCTGATTCGAAAAGAAATTCTTAAACTGATTAAACAAAAGGCACAGCAGTGAATCAGCCAACTCAATTGTCGGATACAAGACAAAATTTTAAGCCTGAGGTTGTTGCTAAAATACCAAAGCCAATCTTGTTACCCTTGCGTTTGTTTTTTTATGTCAGTGGTTACTTAGCTCCGAAATTAGCAACCAATAATTTCGAAAAGTTATTGCAAGCAATGCCACGTAAACCACTTAAAGCAAAAGAAATCGAATTTTTAAATACCGCTAAGCGACAGACTTTTGATTGTGGCGATATTGATTTGCAAGGATATATTTTTGGTGAAGGACCAACTATATTAATGGTGCATGGGCTATTGGGTAATGCAGCTAATTATCGTGCGATGATCCCTAAGCTAGTGGAAAATGGTTTTAGAGTTGTAGCCTTCGATGCAGCCAATCATGGAAATTCACCCGATGGTATTGCTTTTTCTGATCAGCCTGTAAGACATCTGAAAGCAATATTGCGACAGTTAGGCGAAGTGCATGGCATTGTGAGTCATTCGGCTGGTACTTACGCTGCCTTGATTGCACAGTTAGATGAATCCTCGGGGCGTAACTTAAAAAAATGTGTTTACATGGCTGCTTTTCCAGATGCCAAAGTAACTTTGCAGACTTTTATGGATTATTTTTGGGTTCCAAGGCGATTATTTGGTCGATTAGCGAATTTGTTTGAAGTGATTGGTGACATGCCATTTGAACAACAATCGTTTGCTTATTGTTTGCCGAGGCATGCGGTAGATCAAAAACCACAGCGATTATTTATTCACTGTCGCGATGATAGACATATACCTTATTTTAGAACAGAAGAAATGTTGCTTGGAGATCCCGATGCTGAACTATATTCGACTGCTCAGCTAGGACACTTTAAAATTTTACGAGATGAAGCCGTTACTGATAAAGTCGTCGACTTCATGAAGTTATAGCCGTCTAATAACGATCATAATTACCTCACTTTAAGTTTTAGCGTTTATTAAAAAATCGGATGTATAATGAACAGTATGAATGTGGATCCAGAATCGAAAATTGTTTTTCTTTTTCCTGGGCAAGGATCGCAATATTATCAAATGGGGCGGCAATTATATGAAAGTCAGCCATCTTTTGCTCAGCAAATGGACCAACTCGATCAGTATTTTTATGATCAGTATGGTTATTCATTATTAGCAGAATTGTATGGTAGTAAAACATTATCAACGCCTCTAGATAATATTCAATATAGTCATCCGCTGATTGTAATGATTGAATATTCCATCGCCTGCTTAATTGAGCAAAACGGATTAGTGCCTGAGCTACTGATTGGTTCTAGTCTTGGTGAGTATGCGGCTCATGCTTTTGCTGGAAAAATAACAATCTATCGTGCATTAGATATGGTTTTTAATCAGGCACAGTGGGCAACACAAAATGTCGTTGATGGCTTTCTTATGGCGGTTATTGCTTCCAGACATTTATACACCGAAAACGCGCTGCTTAATTCACAATCTTATTTGGCTGGCGTTGGATTTGAAGGTGCTTTTGTGTTGGCTGGTGAGCGACAAAATATACCCGCTATTGATCGTGAGTTAACTGATTTGGGGGTTGCTCATCAAGTATTACCTGTTCGAGTGCCATTCCATAGTCCGTTAGTTGAACCTATGGCTGAGCATTGGCTGAGTTTTTATGCCGATGAGATTGCTTGTAAAGGACGTGTGAAAGTATTGCCTCAACCTGGACAAAATGGTGGTAACTATGCCGCGGCTTTGTGGCATGTCGTAAGGCAACCGATAGAGTTTTCTGAGCAATTAGCTCAGTTGTCTTGTGATGAACCTCACTTATTAATTGATGTTGGTCCTGGCGGCACTTTAGCTAACTGGTGCAAACAGTCAGGACGTGGCGGAGTAAATTGGCAAAGCTTAGGGGTGCTGTCTCCTATGGGTGAAGACTTATCTCGATTTGAAAAAATTATTGAAGTTGGTGAACAGTTATTTGTTTGTCCTTAAGAATTAAAAAAGTGTAGCTCAATATCATCTGATAAATCGTTATACCCTTTATACATATAGATTTTTATATATATAAAATTTTCTATAGCGTTCACAATTTATTGAAACGTTTATTCAAAAAAGCTCTTGGTTGAGCAAAATACTAATTTGAGTTTATTTTCATAGGTAAATCAATATGACAAAAATAGCATTAGATCCTGTCACGATTCGAATGGATAAGGAGTTGTCTGAAGCGGCACAAAAATTAGGTAATACCGGATTCAAAAATGATTATGGTTTGAAATATGCTTATCTTGCTGGCGCTATGTATCGTGGACTTGCCTCTAAAGAAATGGTGATCAGTATGGGAAAAGCTGGAATGATGGGCTTTTTAGGAACCGGAGGCATGTCGCTTGAAGAGATTGAAGCTGATATTGATGCAATAGAGTCTCAATTAAGTGCGACACAACCTTGGGGATTAAATTTGATTGCTCATGCAACCGATCCGCAAAAAGAAATGCAAACGATAGAATTATATCTTAAAAAACATGTTTCAGTGATTGAAGCTTCGGCATTTATGCAGATCACCCCTGCGCTTGTTTACTACCGTTTGCAAGGTTTGCAACAAGAAGCTGATGGTTCAATCTCATGTAAAAATAAAATTATTGGTAAGCTATCTCATGTTGAAGTGGCTAGAGGATTTATGAGTCCCCCACCTCAGCGGCTGGTTGATAAATTGCTAGCTGATAAAAAGATCACTAACGAACAAGCTGAGTGGAGCCAATCCATTTTAATGGCAGATGATATCTGCGTTGAGGCAGACTCCGGTGGTCATACTGACCAAGGCGTCGCAATGGTTTTATTGCCTGCTATTCAAAGTTTGCGTCAACAACTTGGTATTAAACCAGAAAAGTTGCGTATTGGTCTGGCTGGAGGGATAGGAACACCTCAATCAGTTGCGGTTGCTTTTAGTATGAATGCTGATTTTATTTTGACAGGATCGATTAACCAGTGCACTGTTGAATCTGGAGCTAATGATGTGGTTAAAGATTTGTTGCAGGAAATTAATATTAATGACACGGCTTATGCGCCTGCAGGTGATATGTTTGAGTTTGGTGCTAAAGTTCAGGTACTCAAAAAAGGACTTTTTTTTCCTGCACGAGCTAATCGTTTATTTGCATTATATAGTCAATACAATTCACTTGATGAAATACCCGAGAATGTTCGTAAGCAGCTAGAAGAAAAGTATTTTGGTCAAACTATTGAGCAAATTTGGCAGTCTTTGGTTGAGCGTTTAGAACAAAAGAATAATCATAAAGAAATTGCGCGCGCGCAAAAGAACCCTAAGCATAAGATGGCTTTAGTTTTTCGCTGGTACTTTGGTTATTCTGCGCGCCTTGCTTTTGCTGGTGATACTAATCATTTGGTCAACTTTCAAGTACACACCGGGCCTGCTCTGGGCGCGTTTAATCAATGGGTAAAAGGAACAGAATTACAAGATTGGCGTAATCGTCATGTTGATCAAATTGGTATTACACTAATGGAGCAAGGTGCTGGTGTATTGATATCTAAACTAAACGAAATTTTTTCATCTAATTAATTATTAACAGGAAACTACCATGATTCAAGTTGGAATCGAAGCTATGCATCTTTTCTCCGGCACCGCTTGCCTGGATGTTCAAAAGCTAGCAGAACATAGAAACCTTGATACTGCCAGGTTTAACAATTTATTGATGGTTGAAAAAACCGTCGCGCTACCTTATGAGGATCCAGTCACTTTTGCTGTTAACGCAGCTAAACCAATTATTGATGCGCTGAGTGAAGAAGAAAAAGATCGGATTGAAATGATCATTACTTGTACTGAGTCTGGTTTTGATTTTGGTAAATCTTTAAGTACTTATTGTCATCATTTGCTTGGGTTAAATCGTAATTGTCGCTTATTCGAACTAAAAAATGCTTGTTACTCTGGTGTTGCAGGGTTACAGATGGCAATTAACTTTATTATTTCACAAACATCTCCTGGTGCAAAAGCCTTGGTGATTGCTACTGATATTGCTCGCTATATTGCAGAAGAGGGTAAAGCCATTGATGAGCATGATTGGTCATTTGCAGAACCAAGTGGTGGTGCTGGTGCGGTTGCTATGTTAGTGAGCGATAATCCTAAAGTTTTTCAAATTGATGTTGGTGCTAATGGTTATTATGGCTATGAGGTAATGGATACTTGTCGTCCTGCTCCAGACGGAGAAACAGGAGATGCAGAGTTATCATTGTTGTCATATTTAGATTGTTGTCTTAACTCTTATCTGGAATATCAAAAGAGAGTGCCGGAAGCTGATTATGCAAAAACTTTTCAATACCTTTCATATCACACACCATTTGGTGGTATGGTAAAAGGTGCGCATAGAAATATGATGCGTAAATTATTTAAAGCGAAGGCGCCTGAAATCGAAAGTGATTTTGAAAGCAGAGTGACTCAAGGATTAAAGTATTGTCAGCGAGTAGGTAATACGATGGGAGCAACAGCAATGTTTTCTCTTTATAGTATTATTGATAATGGCGATTTTTCTAAACCGCAAAGAATTGGTTGTTTCTCGTATGGTTCTGGTTGTTGTTCAGAATTTTTTAGTGGTGTGGCTACTCAACAGAGTCAAGACTTATTACGTGAATTAAAAGTTGATGCACAGTTAGACCGGCGTTACCAATTATCGGTTGATGAGTATGATGAACTATTACTCAACAATAATCAGATTCGTTTTGGTACTCGTAATCTTGATATAGATACAAGTTTTATTCATCAAGCTAGAGGTGCTCATCCCTACCCGACAGCGTTTTTAAAAAGAATTAACGAGTATCATCGGGAATATGAATGGGTGTCATAATGCCTGTAGCAATATTTGAAGCTATTAAAGTTCGTTGGGCTAGTGAGATTTGTTATGTGCAGATTTATCGCCCAGAAAATAATAATGCAATCGATGATCAACTCATTAATGAGCTTCATCAAATACTTGATGAGTGCGAAGCGTCAGCGAAGATTGTTGTTTTGTCGGGCATGCCCGAAGTATTTTGTTTTGGTGCTGATTTTAAAGCGCAACAAACAAGCTTCTCTGAAGAAGAGACTGTCGAGAAAAATGCAAATGCTTTATACAATCTATGGTTAAAACTGGCAACGGGAGCATTTATTAGCATTGCTCAGGTTAGCGGTAAAACTAATGCCGGTGGTGTTGGTTTTGTTGCGGCATGTGATTTAGTGTTGTGCCAAGAGAATGCAACTTTTAGCCTTTCTGAATTATTATTTGGATTAATGCCGGCTTGTGTAATGCCATTTTTAATTCGTAAGATTGGATTATCTAAATCTAATTATCTCACTTTAATGACTCAACCAATCAATGCAAAGCAGGCTTTTGAGTGGGGATTAGTTGATGCATTAGACAGTAATGTTGATGACTTGTTACGTAAGCATTTACTGCGTTTGAGATTATTACCAAAAAACGGTATTGCTCGATATAAAAGTTATTTGCACGAGTTAGATGATGTTTTGTACCAATCCAAAGCAAAAGCAATTGCTGGTAATGTTGCGGTATTTAGTGACCAAGAAAACCAGAGCAAAATAGAACGCTATATCAATACTGGTCTTTTTCCTTGGCAAAACGATTAAAAACTTCCTGACTCAATGAGTTAGTTTTTCCTATTTGAATCAATCATTAAATAAATAATTGTGGAGTTGTAATGGACGTCACCATGTTGTTCTTGATCGCTATGTTGATCATATACACCGTGCCCTACCTGATTTGGCGTTTAGGTAATACAGAATCTTATGCACCGTTAGTTGTTGTACAAATCGTTGCTGGCATCTTGCTTGGGCCTGGCGTTTTGGGGGCTGTTTACCCAGAAGAGTTTAAATTTATTTTTCATTCAGATGTGGTTGTGGCATTAAATGCGATTGCCTCTTGGGCCATTATGTTATTTGTTTGGATTGCGGGTATTGAACTCGACTTGCATGCGACCTGGAAAAACCGTCATGAATCTTTAACCTGTGCTGGTTTAGCGCTTGGTACTCCAATGATGATTGGTGTTGTTGCTGCCATCGGTTTGTTATTTTGGCAAGAAGGTTGGATGGGTGAAAAAGCAATGACCTGGCAGTTTATTGTTGGTGTTGGTATGTCTTGTGCTGTGACCGCTTTACCAATCTTGCTGTTATTTTTAGAAAAGTTAGATATTTTGCGACAGGATTTGGGGCAGCGAATTTTGCGATACGCTAGCCTTGACGACATTGCCATTTGGGGAGTACTAGCACTGATACTAATGGATTGGCAAAGGATCCAACTACAAGGTTTGTTCTTACTTGGATTTATATCGGCCTCTTGGCTGTTTAGAAAAATTATTCCCCGACTTAATGAAAAAGATCGCTGGTATGTGAGTTTGATTTGGTTATTAGGTTGCTCTTTAGCAGCAGATGTTTCGGGTTTGCATTTTATGGTCGGTGCATTTTTAGCTGGCGTGGTTCTTGATGCAAGCTGGTTTGATGGTAAACAGATGGATACGCTTAGAAATAATGTATTGTTGGTATTGATGCCGGTTTTCTTTCTAAGTACAGGATTGCGAACAACCTGGGAAATTGGTGCTTACTCGGTATTTATTGCTGCTGCAGTTTTATTAATTGCCTCTGTTGGCGGTAAGTTATTAGGCGTTAAAATAGCCGGAAAAATTTTGGGATGGAGCAAAAAGGAAGCATCAATTATTGGTTGGTTGTTGCAAACAAAAGCTTTAATTATGATTATTTTTGCCAATATTCTACTCGACAAGGCCATTATTACCAGCGGTACTTTTACAGCATTATTGTTAATGGCTGTTGTGAGTACCATGCTGGCTATTCCAATGGCATCACCCATACTTCAACGGATGAAATCTGGCGACAAAAAAACGGCTGATGAAAAGTCTGGTTCGATTAAATTACCGACTAAACCAGCGGTTAGTTCATAACATAAAAATTTGCATTTCATTTGGAGATATACATGCAACACTACATAAAATGGATCGTAAAAAACAGTTGGTTAGTACTAGCGATAACTGCTTCGATTACTGTTTTGCTGATTATCCAGGCAAAAAATTTACAGCTTGTCATTGATACCGATCGTATGCTGCCTCAGGCACATCCGTATGTGGAAGGTAGCAATTTATCAGAAGAATTGTTTGGTTCACGGTTTGTGGTTGTAATCGGTATAGAACCAAAATCTGGCGATGTTTTTCAGCCTGAAGTTTTAGCTAGAGTTAAACGAATTACAGATGCATTAAAGTTAAATCCGGGAGTGGTAAAAGAAAATTTACTTTCACTATCGGCTAGAAGAGCAAAAGATATTAAGGGAACTGTTGAAGGAATGCAGGCAAATCCAATTATGGATAGCGTACCCAAAACAGCGGCGCAAATGGATGAGTTGAAACAATCATTACTTAGAAATCCAACTTATTTTAATGCCATCATCTCTGAAGATTTTAAAACCACAGCGATTATTGCTGAGTTTAAAAAAGGAGATGAGGGTTTTGGTGGAATTATTAATTCAGTGATGCCTATTATTGAAAAAGAGCGTGGTGAAGATGTAGAAATTTATTTGAGTGGTAACCCTTCATATTTAGCTAAAATAGAAGCTTTTTCTAAGCGTATGGTTTATTTGACACCCATTGCTATCTTTATCTTAGCGCTTATTCATCTAGAGGCGTTTCGTACAATTCAGGGGTTAATTTTACCTTTGGCTACTGCATTACTGGCGATCATTTGGGCAGTTGGTATTATGGGAATATCGGGTGTTCCACTCGATGTGTTTAATGCAACGACACCTATTTTAATTCTTGCTGTTGCTGCAGGACACGCGGTGCAATTACTCAAACGATATTATGAGGAATATCATCGATTGCGAGAATCATCAACCTTGAGTCCAAAGGAAGCTAATAAAGAAGCGGTCATTCAGTCAATCACTAAAATCTCTCCCGTTATGTTGGCTGCTGGTGGTGTCGCTGCAACCGCATTTTTCTCCTTAATGGTTTTTGAAATTTTAGTGGTTAAAACTTTTGGTTTTTTAGCTGGTGTCGGTATTCTGAGCGCACTAGTGATTGAGTTAACTTTTACCCCCGCACTACGCAGTATGTTGCCACCTCCTGGTGAAAAAGAATTTCAGCATGAAAATAAAATCACGATCTGGGATCGTATTTGTGACACCATTGCTGGTTGGGTTATAGGGCCTAAACGACGCAATATCTACTGGGTTGTCGCTGCATTTTCAATATTTGCATTGTTTGGTTTTAATCAAGTTCAAGTTGATAATTCTGCGAAGTCAATGTTTACCGATGACTGGCAATTTGTTAAAGATGATGCTGCATTGAATACCCGTTTAGGAGGCACTGAACGTTTATACTTTTTGGTTGAAGGCAAGCAACCTGACACTATTAAAGATCCTCAAGTGTTAAAAGCAATGGATGCGACGCAGAGATTTTTGGAGCAACAGTCAAGTGTTGGCAAAACATTATCACTAGCTGATTTTGTTCGTAGAATGAATATGGCAATGAATGAAGATGCGCCTGCGTTTGATGTTATTCCTGATAATCAGGAATTGATTTCACAATATTTATTTTTATATTCCCTTTCTGGTGAGCCAAGTGATTTTGATAGTTATGTTGATTATGATTATCAAATTGCACAAATAAATGTTTTTCTTAAAACAGGAAGCACTGCTTATTTAAGTGAACTGGTTCCAAAATTGTTAGCTTTTGCTAAAGCTGAATTTCCTGATACGGTTGAATTTAAAATTGGTGGGAGTGTGCCTGGTGCATCAGCTTTAAATGAAACCATGGTGCGCGATAAAGCGCTTAATATTCTACAGCTAGGTGTTGTAATTATGATAGTGGTTTCTATTATGTTCCGCTCATTGTTTGCTGGCGCCTTAGTTTTGCTACCTTTATTACTTGCTGTATTAGTTAATTTTGGTGTGATGTTAGGGTGGGGCGGAATTTTATTGAATATACCCAACTCTCTTAGTTCGGCAATGGCGATTGGTATTGGTGCTGATTATGCCATTTATCTGATCTATCGGATGCGTGAAGAGATTGCTTATGGTGGTTGTGAAGAGGCTGCTGTACGTAAAGTTTATGCAACCGCTGGAAAGGCGAGTTTGTTTGTTGCTTCTGCGGTGGCTGCAGGCTATAGCGTACTGCTTTTATCAAAAGGATTTTATATTCATGTCTGGTTAGGTATTTTAATTGCAACCTCCATGATTACCAGTGTATTTGCCGCTTTAGCATTGATACCCGCTTTAATTTTACAATTCCGCCCTAAGTTTGTATTTGCTTCATCGGCAAATGATAAACAACAAACAACACAAACTTTAGGTCGTTCAACAGGTTTTGTTATACCGTTTATGCTACTGGGTGGATTGACTCTTAGTAGTATTTCTCACAATGTAACTGCAAATAATTTAGATGCCAAACAAATAGATGCCAAACAAATCATGACTAAAAACTATAGTGTTTCTAGAGTGCCTGATTCGAAGTTTAATGTGACCTTCACTTTAGTGAATAAAAGTGGTAGCAAACGCGTTCGTCAGTCTTTTGGGGCAACTAAGTTAAAAGAAGGCAGTATCGATAATAAGCGCATGACTCGTTTTACTGCGCCGGCAGATATTAAAAATACAGCGACTCTGTTAATTGAAAATAGCGAAGGCGATGATGATATGTGGATTTATCTGCCTGCATTGAAAAAAGTTCGCCGGCTAGTTTCTGGTAATAAAAAGAACAGTTTTGCAGGGACTGATTTTTCTTATGGCGACATACTCGGGCATAAAGTTGAAGATTGGAGACACAAAATTGTCAGGCAAGATAATGTTGATGGTGAAGCCGTTTGGGTTATTGAAAGTTTACCCGGAACCGATCAAATTAAATCAGAATCTGGTTATTCAAAACGTTTAAGTTGGATTAGGAAAAATAATTTTGCTCAAGTTAAAGGAGAGTATTATGACCTGTCAGGGCAACTTCTAAAAACGACACGTTACTCTAATATCAAACAGGTTGATGCTGAACGTAATAAGTGGCAACCAATGAAACAAGAAGCGCGTAATGTTCAAACAGGTCATAGTACGACCATTGAGTATGCCGATTATTCTGCTAATCAAAATATTGCAGATAAATTCTTTTCAACTCGGTATTTAGAAAAAGGGCGTTAATATGTTGTTGCGGTGTGCCTGTGCTGTATTTGCTACATTTTGGGGAGTTTATGCTGGTGCCGATGATTTAATGGGATTTTCAGATATAGAGACTGGTGAGCAATCTTGGCTTAACCAGTCTGGTAATGCCCGTTTAGGTTATTGGAATAGTACCAGGGATTTGGATGATGAAAATAATTTAGGGAGTGGTTCGCTTTTATTTTCTGCGGAACCAGAAATAGGTGATTGGGGAGTGGGTAAATTTGAAGCCCGCCTCGATACGGATTCTTTAAACGATGATAGTGCACAGTTTAGAATTAATGAGTTTTATATTGAGTCTTCTTTTGATTTTCTAGATATTAGTATCGGTCGTCAGATAGAAGTATGGGGAAGAGCAGATAAACTTAATCCTACTGATAAAATTAGCCCAAGAGATTACACGCTATTAGCTTCAGAGGATACTGAACAGCGCTTGGGGACCTTTATGATAAAGTCTGTTTATTATTTTGATGAGCTTTCTTTAACAGCCCTATGGTTGCCAGAGTTTAAACCTAATGAAGTTCCCTTGAAGGAGCATTCTCAGGTAACTATTAAACAGCATGAGGTAAAGAGTCAACGTTCTTGGGCAATGAAACTTGATCGGTCGGGTGGTTCTATTGATTGGTCTGTTTCTTATTTTGATGGATTTAATGTCACTGCTGATATTGGTTTAGAAGCGTTAGAAGGGCAGCAGGCATTGGTTTCTATGCGTTATTTACCACTGCGCTTATTAGGGGCTGATATTGCAACTACGGCGGGCAATTATGGTCTACGTGCAGAAATGGCTTATGCTCACACTTCAGATGATAATGGAGACATTCCTTTTGTGATGAATCGATATGCTGAGTTGGTGTTGGGAATAGACAGAACGTTTTATGAGTATTTAAATATTAATTTGCAGTTATTTACTCACCATGTATTTGATTATCAATCGCCGACAAATTTAACTCATCCAATAGAGCAGTTAGTGGCCAAGCAGGGCGCTATTGTTGCCAAGCAGTTAGATCAAGACACGCACGGTTTGACTGTTAGAATTAGTGACAGATGGTTAGATACAGCGCTGCAAGCTGAATTATCTGCAGTATATCGTTGGCCGCGTGAAGATTATGTACTGCGAGCTAAAGTTAAATATCGCTTTACCGATCATTTTAGTGGTGTGGTCGGCGCTGACTGGTTGCGCGGGCCTGATGATAGTTATTATGGTTATTTGCGTGATAACTCATTGGCTTTTGTTGAAGTAAAATACAGTTTCTAATTTTCTTTTTCATTAAGTCTTTGATGATGTAGGGATTATAGGAACAATACTGACTTTGGTTTACCTTCTTAGTGAGAGTAAGCCAAGAGTGTCAAATAAACGGAATGTTAACTAGTTAATTTCCCCCTTCTTTTTTTCCTTCCTTCTTGTGATTTCATTGGTCTTTATTCGTTTTCTGGTATAAAGACTTTACGAAAATTATCGACATCACAATATATATCTATTAAGTTACCCGTTTCTATTATTTATTACATGATTATGTGTAGATAATAGTCTAAATGATTATCGCATTAGGGTAATTGTTTAAAAAATAGATATGAATAAAGAAATAATGAATCAGTGTAATGAGCTTAAAGCAATACTCAATGCTATTTTGTCCATCACTATGATTGAAAAAGGTTTAAATGATGGATGTTACTCCAATTTTAGATGGCTTGAACAAAGCACAGCGTGAAGCGGTTACTGCACCGAATAAAGCTTTATTAGTTTTAGCGGGAGCAGGTTCTGGAAAGACCAGAGTTTTAGTTCATCGAATCGCTTGGATAATTGCAACTGAGGGGGTGTCTCCTTATGCCATTATTGCGGTTACTTTTACCAATAAAGCTGCTCATGAAATGAAGTCGCGAGTAGAAAACTTACTTAAGCATTCTGCGTCTAGCATGTGGATTGGTACTTTTCATGGTTTGGCCCATCGTTTGCTTAGAGCCCATGCAAGAGATGCTGGGTTACCCGATACTTTTCAAATTTTAGATTCTGATGATCAGCTACGGGTTATTAAGCGTGTAGTAAAAGAGATGTCATTGGATGAGACAGAGTGGCCGCCTAAGCAGGCTCAATGGTTTATTAATAAGCAAAAAGATGAAGGACGTAGACCTGCGGATATTCAGCATAATGGTGATCTATTTACCAATATTCACACTAAAATTTACTATCAGTATCAAGAGGCCTGTAAGATCGGAGGCTTAGTTGATTTTGCTGAATTGCTGCTAAAAGCCTATGAATTACTAAGAGATAACCAACATCTCCGTGAGCATTATCAAGATCGGTTTCAGCATTTGTTGGTTGATGAGTTTCAAGATACAAATGGAATTCAATATGCTTGGTTACGTCTGATTTCTGCAAAAAATTGTGCTATTAGTATTGTTGGTGATGACGATCAGTCGATTTATGGCTGGCGTGGCGCACAAATAGAGAATATTAGACGTTTTGAGCATGAGTTTAATGATGTTAAAACGATTCGTTTAGAACAAAATTACCGCTCAACAGGCACAATTTTAAAAGCAGCTAATGCCGTGATTGCCAATAATCGCGAGCGTATGGGAAAAAATTTATGGACTGATGGTAGTGATGGTGAACCTATTTCTCTATATGCTGCATTTAATGAGCAGGAAGAGGCAAGGTTTATTGCGGCGAGAATTAGTGATTGGTATCAGCAGGGAAATGCTTATAATGATTGTGCTATTTTATATCGTTCTAATGCTCAATCGAGGGTATTAGAAGAGTTTCTACTGCAAAGACAAATCCCTTATCGTATATATGGCGGCTTTAAGTTTTTCGAGCGAGCAGAGGTTAAGGACACATTGGCTTATCTTCGCTTAATGTATAACCATCAAGATGATGCCGCATTTGAGCGGGTTGTTAATACGCCTCCGCGTGGATTAGGACAAAAATCAGTTGAAAGAATTAGGGAGCAGGCAAGAGCAGATCAATCTCCTTTATGGGATGCCGCCTGGAAAGTAGTTGAACAAAATGCAATATCAGCCAAAGCTTGCGCTTCTTTGGCGACTTTTCTTAATTTAATCAAACTCGGGTTTGAAGAATTTCATGAGCTTCCCTTGTCAGAACAAATCCAACTGACTATTGAGTCGAGTAATTTAATGGAAATGTACGCTAAAGAGAAAGGTGAAAAAGCATTAGCTCGTAAGGAAAACTTAGCTGAGTTAGCTGGTGCAGCACGTGAGTTTGATGTAGATGATTATCCCGATCTGTCACCAATGACAGCATTTTTAGCCCATGCATCATTAGAAGCGGGTGATACTCAAGCCGATCAATATGAAGATTGCGTTCAAATGATGACCCTGCATTCGGCTAAAGGGTTAGAATTTCCAATGGTATTTATCGCGGGTATGGAAGAGAAGTTGTTTCCGCATATGATGTCAATGGATGAGCCTGAAAAGCTCGAAGAAGAAAGACGGTTGGCCTACGTTGGAATCACTCGCGCAATGAAAAAATTATACTTGTTGTACGCTGAAAAACGGCGTCTCTGGGGAAAAGATACCTATCCAGCCGTTTCTCGTTTTATTCGAGAAATTCCAACTGAATTAAAGCATGATGTCAGGCTTAATTCACAAGTTAGTCAACCTGCTTTTTCCAGCACAATAGAATCATCTGCTAGTGAGGATGCTAATGGTTTTAACTTGGGTCAAACGGTTGAACATCCAAAATTTGGAAGCGGTGTTATTTTAAACTTTGAAGGAGATGGTGATCAGGCTCGAGTTCAAGTTAACTTTGATACAGTTGGTACAAAGTGGCTGGTTTTGGCATATGCACGGTTGACACCAGGTTAAAATAAAAAAAGCCCCAAAGAAATCTTTGAGGCTGATATTGATCTAGCTTGGGGAAACTAGAGTCAATTCCCGCAAGTATTAGGAGGGGGTGCGGGAGACGCTCGTTGCGTCTTTTAATAAGACGCTTTAAGTAATTAAAAGTTTCACTTTATTCTTCAACTAAATGTAAAAAATTGTTAATAATAGTTGGTGCGATACTGAGCTGTTTATGGCTGTACTGGTAGGCAAGAGTTATTTGTTGTATTGGTGTCGATAGGTATTAGGTGAGATTGAGCATTATCCGCTTCAAAGAGCATTATTTCACAAAAGGGTGAAAAAAATATCTCATAATTTTTATCTCCACTCGGGATGAAAGAAGTCGGTTGGAAGTAGCATATATCACTGTTTTTATCACCAAAAATACTTGAAAGGGTGGCGGTAATAGTTAAAGGTGAGTTGGCTTTAATTTTTACGCTTTCGGTAATACCTGTACCTTCTATGTTTTCTGCGTATAAAAGCCTGCCTTGGTAGTCTGGATGATGATGATTAAGAGTTCTATCATAAAAGCAGGTCATCGTGTGATAGGCTTCTACCATCAATATTTGTTTTAATGCTTTTTCTTTGGGAGCAACTAATTTTAAAGTTGTTGATACCTCATTTTTCACGAGTTGGTAATTTTTACTACAACTACTAATAATTGAAGTGAGTGTAGCAACTAGCAAAAGTCTTATCACTATATACATTGATTTTTCCTTAAAATAGCTTCTCTGTTTAATTGAGAATAATGATAGTTTGTTTTATGTTTTTATTTATCATAACACTAACTTTGAATTTTCCTTACCCATTAAATGTCGAATACTTTTGGAATTATATTTCTAATAGGCTTAAAATACTAAATATATTCATCAGCCGAAATGAGAGTTAAAATGAAAATAAAATTGATATTTATTGCGTCGCTATTTTTGTTTTCTTGTGTCGCAGATTCGCAAGATAAAGCGATGGATGCTTTTAAAAACCATGAAAAAGTCAAAGCTTTTTTAGCTGATAAATCTAAGGATAAATATTGGATCAAATTTGAAAAAGTTGAGTTGGGTGGTATCTGTGGAATTGTGGGGTGTCAATGGCGTCAACTGGTTTCAATGGTAGTTACTTCTAAAATGTCAAATGCGCCTTCTGTCACATTTTTAGGTGTGGTTGAAGGAGTGGAGCCTGACAGAGGTAATCCGCCAAGTGTTCGATTTGTTGATCTTAAGGATATGGATATTAATAAGTGGAATACAAAAATTTAAATTAAAAATTCGTTATTACTACAATAGATTGATGTATTAGTGTTATTAATAGGTTGAGTTTGCAGTTAAGTTTTGAACTTTGCAATCATCAACTGAAGTTTAGCAACATGTTCTGTTAACTGTTGACTCGCAGAAATGGATTGAGAAACATTGTTTTCAGTAACCTTTGATATTTTTCCAATTGAAGATAGGTTTTTTTCTATTTGAGAAGCGATTTGTTGTTGAGTAGAAATAGCATGCTCAGTGGCAGTATTTTTATCATTAACTTGTTCAACCACTAAGCTAATTTGATTGAGTGCTTCTTCTAATTTAGCGGACTCTTCCATTGAGCGATGAGCCTTCTCGTCACTTTTGGTCATTGCGTCAACAGCGCTTTCTACACCCTGTTGTAGCTCTGAAATTGTATGCTGAATTTCCTCTGTTGAATCGTGAGTTCGCTTTGCTAATGATCGCACTTCATCGGCTACAACAGCAAAACCTCGCCCCTGTTCCCCTGCTCGTGCTGCTTCAATTGCTGCATTGAGTGCGAGTAAATTAGTTTGCTCGGCGATGCTTTTAATAACATCTAATACTTGATTAATGCTTTCACTTTGTTGTGATAATTGGTGAATTACTTTGACTGATAACTTTATTTCTTCACCCAATTCATTGGTTGCTTGACGGGCACCAATTAAAATTTGTTTGCCATCTTGAGTTTGTTGAGTGGCAACTTTTAATGAGTTAACGACTTCTTGTGTTGTGTTTGCAATAACTTGAAGCGATTCAAGTATTTCTCCAATAGAGCTAGTAATGGCATTAGTGTCGTTTAATTGCGTATTAACTGCATCGCCAGTTTGAATAGCGAGTTGTTCAACTTGTTCTGTTTGTTGAGATACCCCTTGTGACGCGCTAATAACTGATTTAACTAAATTTCTAACGTTACCTGCCATTACGTTAATTGTTATGATTGCATCTGCTAATTCATCTTTTGTACGCACTGTTGCAGTAGCTCGTGTATCGCCGTCAGCTAATTTTCGAGCAAAGTTTGTTAAGCTGTTGGTGGTCATTGAAATAGATAAACTCATGCCTATAAAGAGATAAATGACTAGTAGTAAGGTGAAGGAAACGATTAACAATACAGTCAAAGAACTATTTTTATTTTTTTGACTACGTTTTTCTAAACGTTCAATCAAAGCAGCGTAAAGCTGTTGCTTACTCTGAAAGTAAATATCTAATTGGTTTGAAATAAATTGGTTGAGTTGTGGTTTTTTCAATATAACTTCTTCTGCCACTAAAAATTCTTTTTCTAGAAAGTTGATACTGTTTTCAAGTAGTTTCTGTTGTGTAATTACATCTTCCTTAAGAAGCTTTATTAGTGGTTTATCTAACCCATGTGTGGAGTGATTAAGTGTTTTAAGCTTGGCTAGGTTTGCAATTAACTCATCTGAGGCAAGGCTTAAACTATCATAGGTTCCTGACGAGACCTGAGATTCGCCAAGAGCAAAGGCTGCAACAGCAAAAGAGCGTGCCATCAGACTTAAAATAGCATGTCTTTTTTCTGTAATTGAACGGGTAAGCTGTACTGTGGCTAATTGAGGATCATTCGATATTCCTGTTAAGTTGGCGACCCTAATATAAATATGATTAAATTGGCTAAGTCCGCTTTCAAGATGTTCAAAGTGGTCAATGGGTGTCCATTGTGGCATGCCTAACTTATTTGTGATTAAAATAATATGCTGTTTAGCTTGAGCAATAACTTCATTAATTGAATCGTTTTTACTTGGAGTGAAAGGCAAATTTTTAGCTAAGCGATTGAGACTTTGAATATAGCTTTGAACTTTTTGAGTTTGTAGCTGTGGGATTGATTGACCCGATCGCCAATCCATATCATCTGTTATTAGAAAGATCAGCGTTTTCTGATAAGGATCAATGGTTTTATAAAATCTGACACCTGACAACTCATTTTCGCTGTGTTGAATAAGCCGTTTCACTTCACTGAAGTAGTTAAAAGCAAGATAAAATAGAGGAAGAAGGAATAATAAAATAATTAATGTAAACTTGAGGTTATATCTCAGTTTATTCATCAATAGTGTTGCGGGTAGAAAAAATTGTTTGATCACGTGAGAAAACCCGACATTGAGTCCTTTTTATACTTATAGGATAGCATACAAATCAATTCACTATGTGTTATAGCACATTGGCTTGCTGAATCAGGTATTCTCAAGTCGCACGGGTATAAGTGATTAAAATAGTTAATTTCAAGGTTATTTCGTTTTTTAGCGTTAGGGCTGTCTGTATAGCTCTGAGGCTGGGTTATACATGACCCATGAGGCAAGTACGTATTTATCGTTTGAAATAGGCACATTTCCACGATGTGTATGAGTAAAAGTACAGGGTGCGAGTATGAGGCTACCTTGTGTAGGAGTGAGTTTAGTATTTTGATAATAAAACTCCGTTTCTCCACCTTCAGGTACGTCATTTAAGTATATCAACCAAAGTAAAACTCTATGTAACGCCTTTTGAGTTTGATCGGTTGGGTGAGGGTAGTGTTCTGAGTGCCAATGGTGATAACCCCCTTGTCCCTGAATGTACTTTTGCATGTTAACATTATCTAGACGATAAATTGCTTTTATTAAGCTTTCTATCTGATGATTATCTAAATTAGTTAAATCTTGATGGGTTATGTTTCTTGCCTTATTGGTTTGAGGGTCAATGATACTTGGAGAAATAGAGCCTGTTAATATAAATGGATATTGCTTGGCATATTCGATGGTTGCCCTTAATAGAGTTTGTGCAATAATTTCGCAATCATTTTTCCACTCGGGAAGGTTGGATATATAGAGATCAATACTATCTTTTTTTATTTTATCAACTCCACCGCCTGTTCTTCCTGGCGTTTTGTGTTGGTTGCTTTCAAATTGACTGATAAGTTTTTCACAATACTCTTTTGAGAAGGCTTGTTTAAACTCCATGATAAAATTATGCATGGTTAAAGGCTCATTTAAAGTGTTAAATAGGCAAAGAAATAACTAATTGTAGAAGTAGCCCTCATATAAAAAGAAAAAACGATTAATTTTTATTGTTTTAGTTGGACTGCATTCGACGTATGTTTAACGATTATCTTTGGCTTGGGAAGTAATTTCAAGCCAAATATTATTATTTTGATGATTTACAGCACGGATTTTCAGGCTTACAATGAATAATATTAGTATTTAGATGGACGTTAAGACCAGATATACTACTATGTATAAGAATTTAAATTTCTATTTTCTTCTTGAAAAGGAATGAGTTTATATGCTGACATTTCTAGTAAAAATTTTCAAAGTTTTAAACTCGGAACAATCTCCAGGTCAAATTGCAGCAGCAATTTCATTGGCTTTAATTGTTGGTTTAACCCCTTTGTTTTCGATTCATAATTTGATTATTTTGTTTGTTGTTTTATGGTTTAGAGTTAATCTCACTATATTTATTGTCGCATGGCCGCTATTCACTATTATTGGGTTACTTATTTCGGGTCCTGCTGAAATACTGGGTTTAGCAATATTACAAGCTGAAAGCTTGGTTCCATTTTGGGAGAGCTTTTATAATACCGTTATAGGTAGGTGGAGTAATTTTTACTATAGCGGTGTTATTGGTTCATTAGTTATCGCAATTATTAGTGCCATTGTAATATTTCCGGTTGCTAAAGTTTTAGTTGGTCTTTATCGTGATAAATGGTTGCAGAAGGTAGAAGAGTTTAGAATTGTTAAGCTTTTAAAAGCTTCTAAATTTTGGCAACTTTATCAAAGTTATTCTAATTAAAAATAATATGATTCAATTTTTATTATTTATAGGATTTATATAATGAAATTAATTCGATGGTGGGGACTTGCTGTATTTTTTTCGATCATATTATTGGTCGTCCTACTTTGGTATTTATTAGCTCCAAGAATCGTTGAAAGTAGCATAGAGCAACTAGGATCAGAAGCATTAGGGGCTAAAGTTGAAATAGATAGTGTCAATTTATCGCTATTTCCAATAGCGGTCACTTTAAAGCATTTAGTTGCTGCGGATCCTGATGCGCCAATGACTAATTTATTTGAATCTTCTGAGATAACATTTGCGGTAGATAGCGAGCGCTTATTATGGAAAAAGTTGATTATTGAAGAACTTGTCATTGATGGTGTTCAAACAGGGACAGCAAGAAAAACTAGCGGAGCATTAGAAGGAGGAAGAAAATCTGGAAAAGCTGTAGAGCAAGTGATTGAGATGGTTATTCCAGATGTAGAAAAAATAAATATTAAAGAGCTTGTTAATGATGCAGATTTAATCACATTAAAGAGAATTGAAAAATTAAAACAAGAACAATCAAAAGTACAAAGTGAATGGAAAAATGCATTAGATAAAGATGAACTTGAAAAAAGAACTGAAGAAATAAAAAAGGAATATAAGCGTCTCTCGGATAGAGCTAAAGAAAACAAATTAAACTTAATAAAAGATAGAAAAGATTGGAAGAAACTAAAAAAATTGATTGATGCTGAACGCAAACAAATTTCTGTCTTATCGGATAAGTTAAAGCAAGATAAAACTAAGCTAGCTGAACAATTGAAAGATGTTAAAAATGGCCCAAATGATGATTTAGATTTAATAATGGAAAAATTTGGTTTAGGTAATGGTATTGATGGATTAGTTGATAAATACTTAGGGCCACAATATACGCCTTGGGTGAAGCGTATTTTAGGGCTAGTTAAACAAGTGAAACCCGCCAATAGTGAACAGCAAGTTGATGAAGAAAAAGCTTATGTACAAGTAGGTAAAAAGGTTTATTTTAAAGATCAAAAAACATTTCCTGAACTATTAATTAAAAAAATTAAATTAAATGGTAGTGATAATGGACGGGTATTGGATGGCCGTGGATTTGACTTAGGTTATTTACCTTGGCTAACGGGTAAGCCTGCTAAATTAAACTTGAGATTTTCTGGTAATGGCCAAGCGAATATTGATGTGTCTAGCCATTGGCCTAGTGCAAAAGACATGCAGTCAAAATTAAACTCTCAAGTGGTTGCATGGCCAATTGATAAAATGCAGTTTATGCAAACAGATAAAGGTGATTGGACGATTGATTCAGGAACATTATCTGCCACAGTTAATGGCGAATTAACGTTACAAACAATCGATCTAAAAGCCATTTTTAGTATTCAATCTCCAAAACTGGTGTTTCCTAAAGGGCTATCTGACTGGCAAACAACATTAGCAAATAGTATCAATCAGCAGAAAAAAATAGATTTTAAATTAATAGCATCTGGTGATATAGAAAACCCAAAAATAACAGTAAGTTCTAGTATAGAAAAATTATTTCAACAAGCGATAGGTGAAAAAGTTAAGCAAAAAGCTCAAAAATTAACTGGCAAGGTTAAAGCTGCTATTACTGAAAAGATTGGAGATATTTCGGCATTAGAAAGCTTCGATGGTAACTTTGATAACTGGCAAAAGCAACTAGGCGATAATGATAAGTTATTAAAAGATATCTTAGGAAAAATCAATTAATGGTAATTGAAAGTAGATGCTAAAGATTAACTTTTAGCATCTACTGGTATGCTTAATTTTCTAAAATAGAAAATGGCGGTGGTAATATATAAACCTCAGATTCACAGATAAAATATGCTTCGATTTGAGCATGAACACTATGCCACATAATTCTAGCAAGTATTCCTAATGTTATTTTTTAATATTATTTTCTTCAGTGATATCCTGTATTTTTTATTCTTTGGAATGTAAGTAAATTGCGCTTGTGATTCTGGCGGTTGTGTTTTATAGAGTTTTGGTGATATCAATAACTTTGTTGTTATAGATTACTAATGATTTTTAAATGACGATTCCCTCATCGGGTTTTATAGTGATTTAGCTATATATCAGTTTCAAAACGCCAAACGTTGTATAGCGATTCACCTTTCTCATCAGAACATTTTGATTTCCTTTTTTATTGATTTTGTGCGACGGAAATATTTGATCGATTGCAAAGTTAAATAGTAAAGTATTCGTTTTGATAAAGTACTGTCAGTTTGCTAATAAAGTATATTTTTTATGGAGATTAGTATGCGTTATTTAGATTGAGCTTATAAAAAATTCATTAATAGTTTTAATTACTACTCGGAAAATACGGTTGAATTTCTACCATTTTTTTTTGCCTGATAAAGGTTTTTATCAGCGCGGCTTATTAGAGATTCTAATTTGTCTTGAGGTCTTATTTTTGTTCCACCAAAACTGACGGTGCAATGAATTGAATTTTCTTTAAATTGAAAGCTTGCCTCTTCAATTAAAATGCGAATTCTTTCTACGGTAGTCAGTATGTTTTTTTGTTCTCCATCAGTAAATACAATTGCAAACTCTTCTCCGCCAATTCGTGCAACAAAATCATAATCTCTTAATTGGTATAGGACTAGATTACACATTGATTGGAGAACTGAATCACCTGCTAAATGTCCATACTTATCATTAATCTTTTTAAAATGATCAACATCAAACAAGAAGAAAAAAAGTGATTGTTTATTCCTTTGTGCTTTGTTTATTTCTTTAGAGGTTCTTTCAATAAATGAGTGGCGATTAGGAATGCCTGTTAATTCATCGTGATAGGCCTTTTCAAATAATTTATCTTTAGTTAATCTAAGTTCTTGTTCTAACTTTTTTGTTTTGGTGATTTCTGTAAAGTGTAAATATAAAAACTTTCCACCAATGAGTTGTTCTGTTACTAATAACCAACGGCCATCTAACAAATCAATTTCAAATGAGCGAAAATTTTCTTTTCTACGCTTGGTTTGAGCTGTTTGTATCCAATCACTTATATCATCAGTCTCAATTCTAATGCCGCGATTTCTATGGAATGTCATTGTGACACATTCAGAAAATGTTTTATTAATAACTTTTTGAGGAGACGTGCTAAATAACATTTCAGCATAATTTTGATTACAATATATTAGAACATCATTTTCATCAAATATTGCATACCCATCATTGCTTTGAGCTACAAATATAGATAGTAACTGAGGAATATCAAAAGGATAGTTGTGATTTATGTCATTCATTACAGCTAGTTTCGTGATTCATAATATAGCCAGAATTTTTATTATTACAAACATTCTATAGATTTTCTTCAATAGATTATAGAGATAATTTATTTATTTTTAATAAAATTCAACTGATTATAGCTTATCGCATCTAAAATGAATTGTTTACGTAAATGTGGGGTTTCAAATTGATCTTCCTCAATAAAAGGAAGATTAGGGAAAGTTTCAATAAGCCTTTTAGCAAATATTCCTCGTCCCGTAGGTTCTATTCTTTCTTTAAAGTGGGTTTTTACTTTGGTTATTCCACAACTCGGAGACTTTGTTTTAAAAATATATCCACTAAGTTTTGATATCCAGGACATTTGTGAATCACAGCTATTGATTAATTGCCTTGTATAATCTATTGATAAGGTGGCCTCATCAAAACAGTATATATCGCCATTTTTTTCCACGAGCTGGATTTTGGGACGAGGAACGCCTAGTCCAATCTCTACTTCGGGACAAAATGCTATTAGTTTGAATGTCTCTTTTGGTAATTGGTTGATAGCTGCGCTATATTGGTGGTTTCCATCATATCTTACTTTATTACCGAGCAAGCAACTACTAACACCAATTAAAACTTTATTTTTTTTTGAACTCATTGCCTTGTTAATTCTGCTCGAGTTGGCTAATTAAGTTGTTACCATAGCTTTCTAGAGCAATAAGAATCTCTTGGTTATTATTTTTATCCTGTTTCAATAATGAAATTTTTTCAATGAAATTAGAATAAGTTAATGTGGAACCTGAATTTTCATCAAAATAATTATCTTTTTTAAATTGATTCCAACGCCTAATTTCTTCTGCCGATAAGCTGTCTGGTGCATTTCTTGCTCGATAACGAAACAGCATTTCGTTTAATCGTCCATCATCAAAGTTAAATGTATTATTGGCTAACTCTTCCCAATTACTTCGTCTTATTTTCTGCATTTTACTTTTATCAGAAGGTTTAAAAAAACCACCAGAGTAGAGAGCATGATCGGGGTTGTTTATTGGTTCATAAATATTATTTTGGTAGATCGTTATTAATTTTCCTTGGAGTATTTTTATTTGCTGTTTAAGCTTTTCAGCTTTTTTAAGGCAAGCTTCTAGATCAATATTTAAACGAGTTTGAGCTTTTTCATTAAGTACGCCTATTGGTGCAACTGCGGGACATTTGTTGTAATGTATTTCTTTAATTGGAATTCTGTTGATTCCAGGTGCTAGATCTTCAGTACGGGTAAATAAGCGAGATTCTATTGTTGCTTTATCTAGTTGAGAAATATCTTCATATGGCTTAGTTAAATCAATACAAATTACGCTATTTTTATTGATTGGGTGTGCAACGATTGGCATCATAACTGCGCAGTAGTTATGCTTTGCTCCAAGCATACCGGAGCAGTGAACGAATGGCTTTAGGGTTGATAGATTAATTTCTGCCATAACCCGCCGTTTATCTCTTAATTCAAACAGATATTCAAATAGTTTAGGCTGATGATGTTTAACAAGTTTAGCCATTTCAATGGTGGCATAAACATCTGCAAGTGCATCATGTGCATCAACATGCTTAATACCGTTTGCTACTGTAAGATGTTCTAAACGAAAACTAGGGTTTCCTTCATGGTTGAGTGGCCATTCAATACCTTCTGGTCTTAATGCATGAGTCATACGTAAAAGATCTAAGATATCCCATCTTGAGTTATTGTCTTGCCATTCTCTGGCGTAGGCATCATAAAAATTACGGTATAACCCGAAGCGAACAACCTCATCATCGAATCTAATATTATTATAACCAACGGCGCAAGTTTCTGGTGTTGATAACTCCATGTGTATTTGACGAAAAAAATCTCTTTCAGATATTCCTTGTTCAAGTGCTTGTTGTGGAGTGATCCCTGTTACAAGACAAGCTTCAGGATGCGGTAGAAAGTCATCTGCCGGTCGGCAAAAAATATTAAGTGGTTCGTCAATAATTTCAAAGTCAGAATTGGTTCTGATGCCTGCAAACTGTGAGGGTCTATCTTTGGCAGGGTTAACGCCGAAGGTTTCAAAATCAAACCAATAGAAAGAGTGCATAATGTTAAGTTTCCATTAACAGTAATTGATGAGTCGATGTTTATCAGAGCCTACAAATTATCTGGAAATCATTTGTTTGTCAAAACTCTATTTTGGGAAACACGATTAGCTTCGTTTACGGTAGAAAGGTAAACCAATATATTTCAATAGGGAATAAGTCAAAGAATTAGCTGGGACATATAGTGACTTTTTGCTCTAAAACCTCCCATTCATTTTTTATTTTTTGGTAAGTAACATAAACGCTACCACAATCATTAGTTAGTCTACGCCTTTTTGCTTTGGGAGGTATACACAAACCCAAATACTTATTGTTATAGGTAAACCAAAGTGATTTTTGTTCGGGTAATATAGCGAATTTTTGCTTATCTATTAATGCTTGTGTATCTATTTTGGGGGTAGATAGTAAATGCCAGTATTGATTAGCAAAGCCGGAACAAAAAAGGTGGTAGCTTTCTTGCTCGTTCAGTTGTTTTTTGGCTACACAGCTAATTAATAACAGAATACTTAGTAAAATAGAGAGGCGTAACATAAAGCCTTGTTAGATTGATGCAATTAGTTAACAGGATACAGTTATTTAGTAAATTCGACTAGATAATTAATCAATGAGTTTTCTTGAATTTTTACTAATACTGACATTATTTGAGGGGGGGTGGTTAAAATAGATAAAACAAGCACACGGTTAAGTGCTTGTTTTATCTTTAGACAAGTTATTCAAAAAATAGCTTCTTTCTTTTTTTAGGATGATTACCTATTTCGTTCATGGTTGCGCTGTTGTATAAACGTCCATTGATCATCACCATCGATACTTGATCGGTTTGGTAAATATTTTTTAAAGGATCACTATCTAATATCACCAGATCCGCTAGTTTATCAGCTTCTAAAGAGCCAATGTGCTTTTCCATGCCTAAGTATTTAGCACCGTCTAGAGTGGCTGCTCTAATCACATCGAGGGGTTTCATACCTCCTTGTGCAAACATCCACATTTCCCAGTGAGAACCAAGTCCTTCACGTTGGCCATGAGCTCCTAGCTGTACATTTACACCAATTGCTTGAAGTTCTGCTGCAACAGTCGCAACATTAAAGTGATTGTAATCTTCTTCTGGTGCTATTGTGCGTCGAATAGAACGGGGATAAAGAACCTTTTTAGGGACATACTTAGAGAGTATCGGATGTTTCCATACTTCGTTGTGTTGATACCAATAGTTCTCCCCCCAAATACCACCATAGGCGACAACTAAAGTTGGTGTGTAACCTGTTTGACTTTGAGACCATAACTGTTTGACGTCTTGGTAAATTTTAGCGGGTGGTATAGCATGTTCTATGCCTGTGTGCCCATCAACTATCATGGTTAAGTTGTGTTGGAAGGTAGAGCCACCTTCTGGCATGACCATCATCTGTGTCTGCCTGGCTGCTTCTAATACTTGTTGGCGTTGATCTCTTCTTGGCTGATTATAGCTTTTTACTGAAAAAGCACCTTGAGAATTGAGTCGTTTTAAGTGCTTAGTTGCATCTTCCAGGCTATTTATTTCGGCAGTAAAAAAGTGTTCTGCACCATATAGAATAGTACCAGTAGAAAATATTCGAGGAGCAACTAGTTTACCTGTTCGGGCAAGTTCTGCCGCAGAAAATATTTCAGCAGTATTGTTAGATGGGTCATGAATGGTTGTTACGCCAAAAGCTAGCGTTGCTAGGTTATACCAATTTTGCTGAGGGGTTAATTGGCTTCTGCCTTGGCGTCCATGCCAATGAACATCAATAATTCCAGGAATAATCGTTTTTCCCCTGACATCAATTTGTTTTGTATTATCGGGAACTTTTATTTCGCCCGTTTTTCCTATGGCTTTAATGCGATTGCCATTGATTAAAATATCACCTTGGGCAATCACTTGATCGCCATTCATGGTGATTATTTGTGCTCCGGTTAGTAATGTATTACCTCTTGGCTGATCGCTATTTACTGTAAACCCTAAGTTATTTATTTGAGGACTCAGTTCTTTAGCTAGCTCTTTCCATTTCACTGGAGAAGGGAGCTTTAGACTATAAAGAGAAGAACCAAGTGACCAATGGATGTTTTGGCTATTACTACTCCAAGAGATGTATTGGCCACCATCTGTACTGACTTTTAGCACAGGTAAGTTGCTGGCCTTGGGTGACAGCTCTATTGCTTTTGCTGCATTAGTAAAAGGAGTAACATATAATTGGTATCTTTCACGAAAAGCTAAGTATTGCTCATTAGGCGAAAGGCTAAACTCTGTTGCGAATTTGCTACTAGCATGAGTGATGGGATCTTTTCCATTTAAATCGACACTAGCCAATACGGTGCTTTTATCAGCACTACGAGATAAAAAGATTCGTTTGCCATCTTTAGAAAAGAATGGTGATGACCCACTGGTTGTTATTAATCGTGCTTTACCACCTTTACTATTGATAAGATAAACACCAGGATCATTGTTGTACACTGGCGTGGTAATTGTTCCACCAGTAATTTTTTGATAAACAACAGATTCTCCATCAGATGAAAACCTGGGAGATATATATTTACCTGGCTGTTTTGTTAATGAACTCCCTCTGCCTCCTTTAGCGCGAACTTTTTTAACTGCACCTTGCTGGATGTCGTTCCAGGTCGAATAGACAACCCATTTACCATCACTTGAAAAGGAAGGGTAAAATTCAAATTCGTCCTCTGCTTTTGTTAAACGTTTAGGTTTTCCATTGGGAAGGTTACGAGAATATAACTGGCCTAATGCTTGGAAAATGACCTGGTTACCTTTGGGGCTAACCTGAATCCAACGAAGCATTTTTGTTTCGAACTTATCTTGAGCAGGGTTAACTTGATGGGAAACTGCTTTGCGCATAGATTTAGTGGTTTTAACGTGAAACGGTATTTCGCTAGCAACTTGTGTTGTTGTGTTTAGACGATGAATTTTTCCTCCTGCCCAAAATACTAAGTCTTGGCTATCTGGTGTCCATGCTAAAGTTGGGTGAACACCGTGTATGGCCCAAGTTTCTTGCATATCACGATCAAGCTTTTGATAAATTGGAAATTCTTTACCTGTTTGTAGATCTTTTAAGAAAATACTGGACTGGTTTCTAATTCGGCGAACAAAAGCTAAGTATTTGCCGTCAGGAGAAGGAGTTGGCCTAACGCTCCCACCAAAACCAGAAACTTCTTTATGGATTTTGCCATTTTGTCTATTAATTGAAAATATCTCATAAATGGTTTGATTAGAGTCTTTGCTATATTCAAAATATTTTCCGGGGGTGGAATCGCGTGAAAAATAAACTTTTTCTCCTTTAGGAGAAAATACTGGTTCACCTAAGTCTTTTTGATCGTTGGGTCTTTTGTTGAGTTGTAATCCCTTACCACCTGCTATGTGATATAGCCAGATTTCACCTGCTCCTAAAGAGCGTCGTGAAGTGAAGTGTTTTCTGGCTGCTATATATTGACCATCAGGACTCCAACTAGGGCTATTTAGTAAACGGAACGATTCTTTCGTTATTTGGCGTGAATTAGTTCCATCACTATTCATTATCCATATATTATCGCCACCGCCGGCATCAGACGTGAAAGCAATTTGTTTACCATCGGGGCTAAATTGGGGCTGCATTTCCCAAGCAATCGAGTGTGTGAGCGCCTTCGCTTTACCGCCTTTAATCGGTAGGCTATATAAGTCTCCAAGTAGGTCAAAGACTAATGTTTTCCCATCTGGGCTAACCGCCACATTCATCCAGGTGCCTTCTGTTACATCGATATTGGCTTGGTATTTTTCACCTGGTGGGTTATTAACATCCCATTTGGTTTTTTCATCCTTTGGGTTGGCTTGTTCTGCATAGCTGAAATGACAAAAGAGTACTGCAACTAATACGAATATTAGATGTTTCATCGTACAAATCCCCTTGAGTTAGTTTTTAATGATTTATTATGGGTAGACTTTACTTGGTTTTTATGTGGAGATCTAATGTTCTGTGTGGGATATATCTATTCTTCTGGAAGATACTTGCATTTGTACTTAGACAATTGAACAGAACGAGGCATCATTGGTAGTAAATGATGGGGCTTAAAAGCGCTAGCGCTTAGGCATTTAAATTGTAAAATTTTATACAGGTTGGTTATTTGTTGCACCGATAACAAAAACTCAACAGTATAAAATGCCATTCAATTTATAAACTAGATAAATCAAGAATATCCCGCTGAGCCAAAGAAAAGCGCATTAGGTCAATTATTATTAACAATAGAATTTTCCACAAGAATTGATTGTGCTATTGTTAACTGATTGATTTAGATTAAAAATTTTTCAATCATATCGCAAATATGAATAACCACTCCACATCAAAGAAGCCAGTTGAGTTTTTTCTACCTGATTTTTGTCAAATTCAGTCGTTATTTCTGGTGCTTGTTATTGGAGAATTATTAGCGGTAATTTTTACTTTGCTCAATTTTAATGCTGATGCATCGTTGTGGCACTTATTAGGCTTTTACTCGATTTCTATACAAATGATCAGCTTAGTTTCTGTGACTATTCTTTGTTGGTTAAGACCTATACTGGCAAGGTATAACGATTGGATGTCAGGTGCTATCAGCTTGGTTATTATACTATTGGCAACTTTGTGCTTTAGTTTTGCAGTAATTCTATGGTATTGGGGGGCTACTATTGATTTATTGGAGGCAAATCAAGGGCATTTTGTACTTAGAAATTTACTGATAGCAGGTTTAATTGGTAGTGTTGCTTTGCGTTATTTTTATTTATTACAGCAATATCGAAAGCATTTAGTTTTAGAGTCTTCTGCAAGATTAGAAGCGCTGCAAGCTCGAATTCGCCCTCACTTTTTATTTAACAGTATGAATGTTATTGCTAGCTTAACACGAATTGATCCTGCTAAAGCCGAGGCTGCCATTGAAGATTTAAGTGATTTGTTTAGAGCAACATTAGAAAGTAAACAAGAGCTCATTCCTTTTTCTCAAGAACTAAAAAATGGTGAGCGTTATCTTGCAATTGAGAAACTACGTTTAGGTGAAAGGTTAACAATAAGTAAGAGAATTGACCCTCAGTCACTTAATATTTTATTA
The DNA here is from genome assembly GCF_052495765.1 of Aliikangiella litoralis. Next base: position 269,087 of record NZ_CP199292.1, read on the forward strand.
CCGCCATTATCTGTTCAACCTCTTTTAGAAAATGCCGTTTATCATGGTATTCAAATGTTACCAGAAGGTGGAGAAGTTAGCATTAGTGCACATTGTAATGATGATAAACTAGAAATTGAAATAACTAATCCTAGAACAGAACAAAAAAATTATCATGGTAATGGGATTGCCATTAAGAATATTAGTCAGCGTTTGCAAATGATTTATTCTGGAAAAGCCTCATTGACGAGAGAAGTAACAGAAAATTTTTATCGAGTGATAATGTCAATCCCAATGAATAATCACTCTAATAATTAAAAATTGTTAAGGAATTATTATGAAAGTTTTAGTTGTTGATGATGAGCCTCTAGCCCAGCAAAGACTGCAACAGTTACTATCTGATATGGAACAAGTATCATCCGTGACATTAGCCAATAATGGGCAGCAAGCAATTGAAATAAGCCAACAAATTAAGCCTGATGTTGTTTTATTAGATATAAGAATGCCTGGTATTGATGGTTTAGAGACTGCACAGCATTTGAGTCGAATGGAGAAAGTGCCGGCTATTATTTTTACTACCGCTTATGATGAGTATGCTTTGGACGCTTTTAAAGTGCATGCTGTTGATTATTTGTTAAAGCCAGTACGAGAAGAAAAATTACGTGATTCGCTTGATAGAGCATGTCAGTTAAATAGGGCACAAATGAATGCGATTAAGTTACAGCCGAGTGGACGCCAAAATATTACGGCAAAGATTAGTGGTAATATTAAACTAATTTCTGTTGATGATATTTATTTTTTTCGTGCCGATCAAAAATATGTCACTGTTAAGTATGTTGGTGGTGAAACGATTATTGAAGATACGCTAAAAGATCTACAAAATGAATTTGAGACATTTTTTATTCGAGTTCATAGAAATGCATTAGTCGCTAAAAAGTTTATTGCAGGCATTCATAAAGACAATGATGGCCACTCTTATGTGACCATGCAAGGGTGTGATGAATTAGTTGAAATTAGTCGAAGGCATCTTTCGGCAGTAAAAAAACTAATCACAAGTATGTAAGTTGCTAACCAATGTTGTTTTAAGCCTTATTTTCAATTTTTTGAAATTTAGGTAATAAATCGGCAACCACTAAGTCTTCACTACCTTTAGGTAAAGCTAGGTTTTCAATATTAGTTTGGGGGCTAGCAAAAAGTTCTAAACCTTTTTGATAATAGATAGATGCCTGTTTATTATCGTCTAGGTGATGAAGGGTTTTAGCCATATAAAGATAAGCTTCTGCTGATGGCGATGTTTTTATTGAGGTCTCTAAAAACTGACGGGCTTTACCCCACAACTTTGCATTAAAAGCTAGTTTGCCCAGTGTTAAATAAATTTCTTCAGGTGGGGTGGGGGTCGCATTAAACCAGCTTTCTAAAAAGCTAAATTGTTTAGTCGAATTGGTGGCTGCTATTTTTCCATAAAGTTTTATCACTTCAGAATCGACTTGCTTTTTTATTATTGGTTTTAAAATATTTTCTGCCTCGTCCATTTGCTTAAAATTAATTAATAATTCTGCATAACTCATTAAGTTGGTTTTTGATTTTCTAAAGTGAGAGGGTAAGTTTAACCAGGTATCTTGTAAAGCTTCGACCTGTCCATCTTTGGTTTGTTTTCTTAATAAACCAGAAATAGCTTGATGTTCTATTGAAGTTAATGCTTCGGCTTCTAAGACGTTATATTTCTTTAAGTTAGGTAAAAGCAAGATTAGTTGCTCCCACTCTTGTAACAGACAAAATAAATTACATAATAATTTGAGTACATATGGGTGTTGTGGATTTTTAGCTTTTAACTCATTTAAACTCGCTAACGCTTGCTCATACTGCTTATGTTGGAGTTGCAATTGAGCTTGGGTTAAACCAATAGCTATTTTGGCCGCTGGTTCAGCTTGGTGTGCCAGTCTTAGATAAGAATCTCTACGCACAACCGCATTTTGATGTTGAGCAGCTTGTGCGGCAATTAAATAATTAATTAATTTAGTATCTGACTTTTTAGCCGCGTTAACCATTGCATCTTCGGAGTCCTTCCAGCGGCCTTCGGTAAATGCAAGCATGCCTTGAGTGGTTAACTTTCGTGCTTTGCGACCATGACGACCACTATGCCAATTTTTTACTCTGCCTGCGTTAGATAGTAATGATCTTACTAGTATAAATACTAGAATAGAAACACATAAAATGAGCAGGAGTAAACCAACTGCAACCCACAAGCGCATTTCATAGGTTGTTTTATCATAAGCAATGATGATAAAGCCTGGCAGGTTTTTGATCCAAGAACCTGCCAACCCACCTATGACAATAGCCAATAAAATGATTAACTTACTTTTCATGGTTGACTCTCCACAGGAATGTCGTCAACAGCCTGTTTTTCTGGTTGTTGTAACCATTGATATAAGCGTGTCTGGTTAATTGACTGGATTGTTTTTTTCGCTGATATTTGTTTGGGTAAATCAATATTTATTTGATTTTGTTTTAATTCCGAAAGCTGCTGTGTTAGCTGTTTGGTGAGTTCATCGGCTTTAAAGTATTCTTCGATTAATGTCTCTGCATTATTCAGACTCGTCTGATAAACCGTTTGCTCGCCTCTTAATAAAGCGATTTGCGCTTGTTGTAAAGCGAGTTGTATATTTGCGTTAAGGTTACCTCTTTGTTCGAGGCTCATTAACGGTTTTACTGGTTGATCATGAGGTGTGATGGTAACAAAGTCATCTAAGAACTTTTGATAAATCTGCTCCCAGGTAGAACTTTCTTGAGGTTTATCTGCTTGCTTAAGTCTGGTTTCAATGGGAGCAAATTCTAAAGCAATAATATTGAGTGAGGGAATTTGCTGTGTAATAGCATTAATTTGGGCGAAAATACCACTAATATCGGGCGCAATAACTAATTGCAAGTTAGCTATGTCTTGGGCTAATGCTTGACGCAATTCAATTAAACTATTATCACCAATTTCACTAACCTTCTCATCAGCCGTTTTAAGCAGTCCAATTGCAGTCAGTTTATCTTTTTCTAGGGTGATTTTATACTCAGCTAGCTTTATCAGATATTCTACTTCCGCTAGTAACCAGTCTTGCTGCTGACGTCCTGATAATTCGCGAATTTTCTCTTGTGTTGCGGTTAGAGACTGGCGTAACTGTTGAAGTAGCTGGGTTTGTTGATTAATGGTAGTTTGGCTATCTTTAGAAAACTGAAAACTATTATTGGCAACCTGGGTGGTTTTTTGGTTGGCTTGTTGTTGTGATTGAAGTTGCTCATTAATATTACTTTGAAGCTGCTGCCAATCTTGTTCTATTTGATGTTGATTATATATTGACCAGCCTATTGTTATTAGGGCTAAAATGACAAGAATACTGGCAATTATTGGCAATAATTTGATATTGCGCTGTTTTTTGGGGGCTTTCATTTTAGGAATTGGCTTAGACTCAAATAGTTTCTGAGGTTTCTCTTTTGGTCGATTAGCATGAGTATTAGCCTTTTCTTGCTTTGCAGATGAGCCGGATTGGTTAGTGTCCGTTGTTTTGTCGGCTTGCAATGCTTTGCTTTTAGAGGCTTTGATTTTCTCGCTTCCCTTCGATTGGTCTGGGGTTTGCTTGTCATCGCTCATGCAGTGGTATTCCTAAATTAATGTTTCGCTATTTAGCTGTTTGACGCATTGTAACAACTCAGATTCAGATGCGCCTGCTGATAAGGCAATAATTATAAATCCTTTTTGCCTTGCTTGTTTATCTAATCTTTGACTACTGAGAATGATTTTTGTTTGATGTAACGGTTTATCTGATAATCCCAATATGCGATAAAGGTTTTCGAGAGCTTGGTAACTAGTGATTATCCATACTGGATCGTGTACTTGAATCTCACTAATTTGGTGCTGAATCTGAAAGTCTGGAAGTTTACGTTGATAAACGTCCAACTCTGTGACTTTGGCGCCTCTGGCAATTAGTGTTTTTTGGATAAGGTTTCTGCCACCTACCCCTTTAACAATCAACCAGTTTTGTTGCTGAATGGATTGTAATTGAGGTAAATTGATTAATCCTTCAGAATTCATTTGCTCTGGGTATAATATTGCTGAGTTGGTTTTTTCTTTTAGGCATTTTGCAGTATTGTCACCAACAGCAATCAATTGAGTAGGCGGTAAACTGGCCTTTTGGTAAAAGTATCTAACAGCGTTACTGCTAATAAAAATAGCGCCATCTAACTGAGTGAATTCTGGTGCTTGGAAAGCAATAGGTGATAATTGAATAAGCGGTAAATGTGTAATAGGTAATTTATTTTTAGTTTCTTGCTTAAGTTTTTCTAATAAACTTGCAGCTTGACCTACAGGTCTGGTAATAATTAATTGATTTATTTTATTAGACACAGTTCTAAATCGTTAGTTATTGAAGTCGTCATTTTGTGAATAGTCTAGCAGATACGCTATATTAACCCTAATTTCTAATGGCTGATATGGTTAAGCTTATATTTTTGCGAAAAATGTGTCAGAAGAGATTTAATTTAAATATCCAATGAATTAATAGAGGCATTAATAGTGGAGTAAATGAATATGCAATTAACTGGAGAATGTTTTTGTGGTGAGATTAAATATCGAGTTGATGGAGCGCTCCGTGATGCTAGATCGTGTCATTGTTCTCGATGTAGGAAAGTTTTTAGTTCTCAAGCATCTGCTTATGCTGAAGTTGAACATACTCAATTTAATTGGATTTGTGGGCAAGCACTGTTATCGACATATTTGTCTAATCAGGAGTTTGGTTTACAATTTTGTAGTCGGTGTGGTTCTACTTTAGTTGGCATTTATAATGGTAATGTTCACGGTGTAACATTAGGTTGCATTAACGAAGATCCTAAAATAGAAATAGGTCGCCATATATTTGTTGGTTCGAAAGCATCATGGGAAATTTTGCCTGATAATATTATTCAATTTGAAGAGAATGTGCCTGAAAGCCAATGATAGACTAATGAAAAAACACCAACTTTAATTTCGGGTTAAAATAGGTTATTTGTCATGCTCAACTAGTGAATATACTTTAAATATTCGATAATTTTTTGCTACTTTTGATGCAGAAACGATATTCAGGTGAACCATATAGCCTTTCAGCGGAGGAGCTAATGAACAGTACAATGGTTACATCAGGTACTATGAGCAACAGAGAGGATCAGCTTGTTAAAGCTAAACTTGTTGAACGAGCGCCTAATCCTTCGGATGCAAGAGTTTATTGTATCACTAACGGCAGAAGGAAAAAGTCTTATTGTTCGGGGGGGCTAAGTGAGCTGGTGGATACTCAAAATTAGCTGACCTCCGCAGTATCAAAAGTTGAAAAAAAGCCTCTTTATTCAATATTAAAAAAGTACTCAATAAAATTGAGTTATTATAACGGTTCTGTTTATTGTCTAGTGCCAATGGAGTGATCAGTTTGAATTTTAGAAAAAGATTAACTGTCATTTTATTAACTTTGTTTTGTACGGTAGGCTTGGATCAAGTAACCAAGCTAATGGCGTTTAGGTTGTTAAAAGGCGTTGCTACTCAGTCCTATTTATACGATATTTTACGACTTGACTATACTGAAAATATTGGTGCATTTTTAGGTTTGGGTAATACTTTACCTGTAGAAGTTCGTTTTTGGGTCTTCACCGTAGTCGTTGGTATTGTTTTACTAGGAATATTGATTTATCTTTTATTAAGAAAAAAAATCGACATGGTTGAGTTAACATCGTTGTCTTTAATTTTAAGTGGTGGTATGAGTAATTTTTATGATCGTGCTTTTAATAGTGGGGCGGTAGTCGACTTTTTAAATATTGGAATAGGTTCATTGAGAACTGGTATTTTTAATATTGCAGATGTTGCCATTATGCTAGGGGCTATTATATTAATCATTTATAGTTTTAAGCAGCAAAGAGAAGTGTCATCTTAAATAATATAAAGTCTTAATTAAATTTTTTAAACTAAAAATTGAGCTAGTTTAAATGAACAAATTTCCTCCGATGAAGCAGCTTGAATTTGAAGAAAATCCGTGGCCTGATGTTCCTTATCTGATAATAAAACCAAACGAAGATACCGATAGATCTTGTTTAGTATCATTACTTGAGTTGACAGAGAATTTACCTGAGCTCTTTCAAAGCCATTCCGCTATTGATGAAGAAGAACCTTGGTTTGGTTGGGCCTTTGAGCGTTCAACAGGTTTACAAAGTGAGTTGTCTTTAATTAAAAGCATAATTCAAGATGAAAAGTCATGTGCTTTACTAGACACTTATGTTCAGCGAGTCATTACCTACTTCAAAGAGATTGGTACAGAATCTGGCTTTTATGTACATGAGGAAAAAGAAGCCGGATCTGATGCGATTTTATATTTGATGTATTCTAATCCTGAGAAGTATTTCCAACGTTATATTGAATATTTGCAAGTGATTGATTTGGAGCATACTGTCGCACAAGCTGATAATATTAATTTAATAAGAAAAATTATTACAGAAACTCAACTGACACAATTAAGAGAGGCTTTGAGTGTGCTTAACGGTAGAGAGTATATGCCAGATGTGTAATCTTTTTATATAAAATACATGAATAGTAATTGTAAAGGACATGAAGTTGAATTCAATAGAAATACAAGACGCATCAATTGATGATGCGTCAACAATCCTTAAAATTCAAAGAGAAGCTTATATTTCAGAAGCTGAATTACATAATGATTTTGATATACCGCCAATGACGCAAACTTTAGATGAATTAATCGCCGAGTTTGATAATAAAAAAATTATTAAAGTACTAATGAATGGTGAGTTAGTTGCAAGTGGACAGGCTAAATTTCATCATGGTACTTGTTTTATTGGGCGCATGGCTGTCAAGCCAGAGTTTAAAGGTAAAGGAATAGGTTCAAAGCTGTTAGCTTGCTTAGAGACATCTTATACTGATGCTACTCGGGCAGAGCTTTTCACAGGGATTAATAGTCTGGTAAATTTAGGGATGTATAAGCGCCGAGGTTATAGTGAGTTCAAGCAAGAACAACTTGGTAAGACAACGGTAGTATTTTTAGAAAAAAATTTATAATTCTTTTTCAAGTATGACGATATTATAAGTCTATAAAAAACATTAAATGACTCAGTCGATAATCATTATAATTTTTTAAAATTTAATTATGTAAAATATTATAATGATTATCGATAAAGAACGTTGTTAATGTGCGCCTATGTCCTTTAATATTTTGTCAGCGCCAGCGGCTAAAAGTTGTTCTGCAATTTGAACTCCAAGCGCTTCAGCTTGATCAATTGGACCATTAACTTGTCGTTGAATAATGTGTTTGCCATCCATTGAGCCAACTAAAGCATCAATTATAATTTGATCATTTTTTATTTGTGAAAATGCGCCAATGGGGACCTGACAGCCACCTTGAAGTCTATTGTTGACGGCTCGTTCAGCGCTGACCCGAATAGCTGTTTCTGTATGGTTTAAAGGAGCCAATAATTTTTGAGTGACTGTATCATCAAGACGACACTCTATGCCTACCGCTCCTTGCCCGCCAGCTGGCAAAATAAAGTCAGCTGGAATTTTTTGCGCGATTCTAGATGGCATTTTTAATCTTAATAAACCAGCTGTGGCTAAAATAATAGCGTCATATTGACCCTCATCGAGTTTACCCAAGCGAGTACCTAAATTACCTCGTAGATCTGCTATTTTTAAGTCTGGTCTGTAAGCTTTTAATTGGCATTGGCGTCTTAAACTTGAGGTCCCAACTATCGCACCTGCTGGTAGTTTATCAATTGTTTGGTAATTGTTAGATACGAAAGCATCTAACGGATCTTCCCGTTGACAGATAACTGGTAGGCCTAGTCCGTCAGGAAATTCCATTGGTACATCTTTCATGGAATGAACGGCTATATCGGCTCGCCCCTCTAACATGGCAACTTCTAACTCTTTGACAAATAAGCCCTTACCGCCAATTTTGGCTAGAGGAGTATCTAAAATTTTATCACCTTTGGTCGACATGGGAACGAGTTCTACTTCTAACTCTGGGTGAAATCGCTCTAATTCAGCTTTAACAAATTCGGCTTGCCAAAGAGCTAGAGGGCTTTTACGAGTAGCGATTCTAATCATAGGAACTCTATTTTATTCATTATTTGTGTCAATTGAGCGAGATTCTACCATTGCTGCGGTTCTGGGGAAATGATAGAGATCATTTGGTATTATTTAAGTTTATGTGTGCTAGTTCACAGTAAAAAGCTTGCTTAATAAAATACGTTACTTTAACCTCCGTAACAAACAGGTACGACCTCTATTTTTTATTCATTTATTATTCACAAGGAGCTTACAGTGGCCAATAGTCATTATTATCTCAAGGTTACGTCCCATTTCATCACTCATTAAATAATGAGGGTTATCAACTCTACACCAAGCCCGAAGTGTTAGATTATTTAAATCGGAACATTCAAGATGATTACACCAGCTTAAGCTTTTTTAAAAAACTGCTTTTACTACGCGGTAATCCTCGTAATCAAGATGCAGGCCAGCATAAAGCCAAAGTCAGCCGATTTAGAATGCACGCCATTGATGGTATTTTGGTGGATTATAAAATTGAATCGGGTTGTGTTTGTATTGATAAAATTCAATATAATCCTCAGGCTAAAAACAACATGAGTTGCCTGGGTTGCATTTGGTTAAGAAAAAGGGAAATGAATGGGAGATTGCAAAGAAATATGTCAAAAAAGTACAAACTGAACATATGGCCGTTAATGGGCAAAGTAATAACCGTAAAGATGCTACTCTTTTAATGCCGATTCATATACAAGATGCCTATGGTGAGCATATTCAGGAGTTCACTCTGTTTCATAATCCCACAGTAAATGTTTTAGGCGATACTTTTGAGTCATTTAGAGATAAAATGGGCGGCAAGCTGACCAACCGAATGACCAAACATTTTGCGAAGGTATTAGAGGATTGCCAGACTCGAAAGCATGCGGTTAAAACCGTCGCCCATAGCCAAGGAGCCATTATTTATAGCCAAGGGGTGAACTATCATAATCAAACCAAAGGCACGCCGTTGGATCAACACACGGTTTATTTCCAGGCGCCGGGGGCTAATATGGCAGTCACTAAAAGAATATTAGCCAAGGCGGGCGTTAAATTGCATAAAGAAGGGGTTAAAGCCAACCCGTTCGATGCGGTGCCTCAGGTGATTGGTATGAATGCCATTACCGATATGAAAGATTTAAGCTTAAAAAATATCGGGCGCTTGTTGGTTATGCCACTGGCGGTTTGCCCGGGATTAGTGCCGCTGTCTTTTAGTAATCCCCAGCTTAGTCCGCACACTCAACCTTATCCGGGCATGAAGCAATATGGAAAGCGTATGGGACATGGTTTAAAGGGGGTTGCCTTAAGCGTATTTAAACGAGCTATGGGAAAAAGATAATGTTTGGTCCGTTATTTTACAGCCAGAAAAATCCAAAAGGTCCAAATTTAAAACACTTGGAAAATTTAACCTTTGATCTATCCGGTAATCAACTGAGCTTTTCCGTGCCTTATGGTAACTGGAGTCAGTTACCCGATCCGCAAGGGAAAGTTTATTTAAAAACTAATTTGTATGACACCAATCAATTTGAGCGGTTTGATGCTGACAACTGGTATACTAATCGACTGATTTTTGAACGACATTTCAGTTATGGCAGTTTTAACCATCCTCGTTTAGGGGGGGGCGTCTACTTATTCAATTGGATAAGCTAGATAATTTGACATCTAATTTATTGGTACCGAATGTATTTAAGACCTTTGTGAAGAAAAAAACGGAATATGAGTGTGAGCAATCGAATAAGACGCAAGAGGATGAGTTTTTAAAGATACACCCTTCAGAAACTTATGAGTTCTCTCGTGTTGGCTATGAAGACTTTTTAGTTTATGAAATTAATTATCAGTTAAGTCCTTATTCCCACTATGCCATTGCTTTAACACCAGAGCATTGTATTAGTTTTGGCTTTTTATACTCGGTAATCGATAGTAACGAGCCTTGGTACTTAATGGCTAAACAATTGGAAAAGCAAATCATGGCCTCAGTTAAGTTAGCATTAACGCCCAGCTTTGAGCAGGAAAGAGCCAAGGCGCTTGCGGGGGAGTAACCAGCATAATGTTTGGTCCATTATTTCATAGCCAGAAAAATCCTAAGGGACCAAACTTAAAAAGGTTGGAGAAACTGGTTTTTGATTTATCGGGCAATCAACTGTCTTTTTCGGTGCCTTATGGTAACTGGTTTCAAATGCCTGAACCTCAGGGAGAAATATTTACCAAAACTAATTTGTTTGATCTTTCTCAATTCGAGAGATATAAAGTAAAAGATAAATATACAAATAAAATGATTTTTAACCGCCACTTCAGTTATTCATGTTTCAATCATTCAAGTATAGGAAGTTTTAGACTAATAGTTATTGTTAATAAACTAGACGATTTGAAAGATGGTTTGTTTAATCCTCAGTATTTTCATGAAGTGGTAAAAAAACAAAATGAGCTTTCATGCCAACTTTCTAATGAAGACGTTGATAATGAGTTTTTAAAAATACTGCCTGCAAAGAGTTATCAATTTATTACACTAAATGAAAAGTTTTTAAATTATGAAATGAGTTATCAATATAGTCCTTATATTAATTATTCCATTCCTCTAACTTCTGAGCATTATATTAGATTTGGATTTCGCTATTTAACTCATCTAAATAACAATGAACCTTGTTTTTTGAAAGCTAGAAAACTGGAAACGCAAATTATGGAATCTGTTAAGTTAGAGCTAACGCCCAGTTTTGAGCAAGAAAGAATCATTGCTATTTCTGAATAAATTGATTACTTTTAAACAAAATATCATATGAATGAGCTGCTAGGGTGACAATATAATCAAAAGTGGCTAGCATTAGTTGAAATAAATTAATCATGGAGAGGGGAGTATGCAAAGTAATGATAATTATTTTTCCAATGAAAAACTAAATTTTGTACTGGCTATTTGTGCAATTTTAATATCCGCAGCATCTTTCTATGCAACCTATTTGCAAGCAAAGTCATCAGAACAACAAGTAAAGGCTATGACCTATCCAATGATTCAGTTTTTACATGGCAATTATGATACTGAAAGCGAAGAAAAACGGTTAACTTTTACTTTAAAAAATGCTGGTGTTGGTCCAGCGTTAGTTAAATCAGTGAGTTATGAATATCAAGGAAAGAGTTATTCGAGTATGAACGCGTATTTAAAAGCTTGCTGTGAATTAGCGTATCAGGAATTGCTCAATACAGTAAAAGATCAAAAAACAGCTATCAGTGGTGCACAATTGACTTCTGCACAAATTAATAATCGTGTATTTCCTGCGGCAGAAGAAGTGAATTTTTTGAGTATAAACTATGATCCAATGAATGAAAAACTTTGGTATCAGCTAAATAAAGAACGCTGGAAATTAAACTTAACTGTTTGTTATTGCTCTTTACTCGATAATTGCTACTTAGCTAAAGGAAAAGGCGATATTATTAATGTTTCAGCCTGTCCAACCCAATAATCATTTAACTTACTAGAATAAAAAGTATATTAAACTACCAATTAGCACTCCACTCCAAATGAATATGACAGTACAAAAACCCATAATTTGACGAATATTTAAACCAGCAATGCCAAGTAAAGGTAGCGCCCAAAATGGTTGAATCATATTGGTCCAGGCATCACCCCAGGCAACTGCCATTGCTGCTTGATGAATGGGGACCGATAAGTCTGTTGCTGCAGGTATTACAATTGGCGCTTGAACGGCCCATTGGCCCCCTCCAGATGGAACAAAAAAATTAACTATACCAGCACTTAAAAAGGTGAGTACAGGGAATGAATCTTGGGTTGATATTTGTACAAACCAATGACTGATAGAGTCCGCTAAGCCCGATTGAACCATCATCCCCATTAACCCTGCATAAATAGGAAACTGTAGAATTATTCCGCTAGATCCAGAGATAGCTTGTTTAAAAGCAGTTAAAAAGTTATAAGGATTAACATGAAAGATTAGAGCTAAAGTTAAAAGCACTAAATTGATGATATTGAGGTTTAACCCTTTACCACTAGAGAAGTAATTAAATAAAAACAGGCTGCATAACAAAAATAAACATAGACTAATGATAGGATTATGTTCTAATTTTTCGGCTGGAGACAATTGTTGTTTATCGATTTCTTGATTACATTCTTTTTCTTCAAATTGAACTATGCCACTTTTAGGTAGCATTAATAAATTAATGATTGGTAAGCTAATCAATAAAGCAGCAACAATGATTAAATTTTCAATGGAAAAAATAGTCAGTGAAACATCTATCACCTGTCCATTCAATAATGAATTAAGAGAATCTTGAGTGGGGGAGGCAAGCTTTAATGGAATTGAACCAGATAAACCACCGTGCCAAACTAAAAAGCCACTATAAGCTGATGCGATAAGTAATGGAAAATGAACTTGTTTAACTTGAGAGGCAACCTTTCTGGCAACTAATGCACCAACCACTAATCCAAAACCCCAATTGATCCAAGCGGCAATAATTGAAATAAATGTGACTAGTATAACTGCTTGTGCAGGTGTATTAACTAAAGAAGCTAATTTAGCCAATAATATTTGAATGGGTTGGCTCATTGCCAACGTATGTCCTAATACAAGTATTAATACCATCTGCATTGAAAAGCTGAGCAGTTTCCATAATCCGTCTCCCCAGTGATTAGTCATTTCTATAATTGATTGATCTTGAAATGCTACGCCAGAAAAAAATACAATTAATGAAAGAATGATGGCAAATAAAAATGCGTCGGGTAACCAACGTTGCATGATTCGGCTAAAAAAAGAAGCGCAAGTTTGTATCATTATTATTTTCCCATCGTTCAATAAAGTTAATGAGTCTAGTGAATTTTTTTATGCTAAATCATCAATTGATTTGTTTTGCAAATAATCGATCAGTTCTAATATTTTGTCATGTAGACATTGAGATGCAAAGGTTAAATTTTTAACAAACTCTGTTTCAGATTCATTAGTCTGATCAATTAAATTGGTAATCGATTTTAGTGCCATCATTGGTATATTAAATAACATGGCTACCCATGCTATGCCGGCGGCTTCCATTTCTTTTGCAACCGCATTATGTTTTTCTATAATGATAACTTCTTTTTCATTTTTTTCTAATGAAGATCCTGTAGAGATAACACCTGTTTTAATATGGAGGTTTTGAGCTAAACGACTTGCTTTGATTGCAGGGTATTTTCCAATAGATGATTCATCAAAACCAGCAATAGGAACGTGTCGATCATGATAAATAAAATGCTCTTCACTAACATAAACGGTTCCTATTTTTGCTCCTTGTTTAGCAAAGCCTCCTGCGGTGCCTGCTGAAACTAATAAATCAGGCTTTAATTGTGTAATTGCTTCATAAGCCATTAAAGTAGCAGCTTCGCTGCCAATGTTATCGACTTGGTGACGTTGATCTATCCCGCTAATAACCAATGAAATATGAAGGTTACCAACCTTTTGTTGAAAACATCGCATAGGTAATTGAGGGTGTAGTATATTTTTTGACTCAAGCATATTAAGAGAATTAATAATGGGCTGAGCTTCATCATACATAGCCATTAATATAACAAGATGATTGATTGGTTGGTTATTAAGTGGTTTTGTCATGATTAGTTAACTTTATTTAAAATATAAATTTCTTCGCTGTTTCGCCAATAATGATTGTAGTCCATGCCATAACCAAAAACATATTCGTCGGGTGTTTCTAATTCACAATAATCAGCTTTCATATTAGGTATTGCTTTTCGGTTATGTTTTTTTTCAACCAAAACTAAAGTTTTAACAGACGCAGCTTTTCTTTTTTTACAGTCTTGAATAATTGCTTCTAGTGTATGACCTTCGTCAAGAATATCATCAACAATAATGACATGGCGGTTTTCTAAGTTAGAGTGTGGTTCTACTTTCCATTCAATATGGCCTCCGCGAATATTTCCTCTATAACGAGTTGCATGACAATAGTCTAATTGTGCAGGAAAGTTTAATTGAGGTAATAACTGCCCTGCAAATATTAAGCCGCCATTCATTACGACTAAAAAAATAGGGTTTTTATCAGCGTAATCTGCGGTGATTTTTATTTTTAGTTTTTCAAGAGCTGAATTAATTGTATGTTTATCATATAAAATAGTTGCATTAGATTTTATCTTATTCAGTTGGTTAATATCCATAAAGTTAGCCGCTAGCTTTTAAGGTTGTTGATTCGAATAATATCTGAAACATTAACTTTTTCAGGAATTGATTTCTCGGGTTTAAAAACTTTTTCTTTATTATCTCTTTGTTCTGAGGTTTGTATATATTGGCAGTCAACACATTCTATACTTTGATCTTGAGTATTAATCACTAAAGAGTCAATTTCATTACAATTTGGGCAAGTCGCACCAGCAATAAAGCGTTGATTAGGTTTCATTACTTATCTCTTTAAATTAAAATTTTTCAATTAAGGCCTTCTAATTTTTCAGTTAATTCAAGCCACTCTTCTTCTAATTCATCAAGTTCCGTTTTTAATGTGTTAGAGCGATTCATTGTTTGGTTTAATTGATTTTTATTTTCTTCAGAATATAAATTGTTATCAGCAAGTAGACTTTCTAAACTTGACTGCTCTTTTTGTAATTGAGATATAAACTGCTCTACTTTTTTCAATCGATTGGTGAGTGGTGCTCTTTGTTGACGTTTTTCTGCTTCAATACGTTTTTGCTCTTTTTTATTTTGGGCAGAATTTTTTTTGCTTTCAGTTGCACTTTTAACATTTGCTCCCCAACGATTTTCATTTAACCACTTTTGATATTCGTCCAAGTTACCATTAAAAGGGCTAGCATGACCATTATTGACTAACCAAAACTCATCGACAACACTTTCCATGAGATTTTTATCATGCGCAACCAATATAACTGCGCCATCATAATCTTGTAAAGCTAAAGATAAGGCTTCACGCATTTCAATATCAAAGTGATTGGTTGGTTCATCAAGCAATAACAAGTTAGGTTTTTCCCAAGTGATCATTGCTAATACTAAACGAGCTTTTTCACCACCAGAAAAACCATTGACTTTATCTAAGGTTTTATCTCCATGAAAAGCAAATCCACCAAGAAAGTTTCTGGCATCTTGTTCGCTAATATCACTGCCTAGAGATTGAATATGCCAAATAGGGGATTGATCGAGATTAAGCTGTTCAACTTGATGTTGTGCAAAATACCCTGCGTTGAAGTGTTTGTTACGATTAAGCTCACCACATTGTGCTTTGAGTTCACCACATATTAATTTGATTAGTGTTGATTTACCCTCACCATTTCTACCTAATAATCCTATTCTTTGACCCGCTAATATTCGCATGGTGATATCAGAAATAATAGTTGTATCATCATAGCCAACATTAGCATGATCAATACTAATCAATTCGGTAATATTCTTATTAATTGGTGCAAACTCAAAACCAAACTTAGTCCGAATTTGTACGGCACTGATTTTATCCATTCTTTCTAATGCTTTAACACGACTTTGTGCTTGTGTTGCTTTACTGGCTTTGGCTTTAAAGCGTGTAATAAATTTTTCCAAGTGCTCAATCTCTTTTTGTTGTTTTTCAAATTGAGCTTGTTGTAAAATTTCTTTTTCATGCTTTTGTTTTTCGAAACTAGAGTAGTTCCCTACATATTGATTAATTTTTTGATCATTGAAATGAAGTATGTGGGTACAAAAACTATCTAAGAAATCTCTGTCATGAGAGATAGTCATTAACATGCCATCATATCTGCGTAGAAAATCTTGCAGCCAAAGCACAGCTTCAAGGTCTAAATGATTGGTCGGCTCATCAAGTAATAATAATTCGGCAGGCTGAATCAATGCTTGAGCCAAGTTGAGTCGCATTCGCCATCCACCTGACAATGCCTTAACGGTTGATGCCATTTGTTCTTCAGTAAAGCTAAGTCCTGTAAGTAATTTTGCGGCTTCAGCAGGTAAAGACCAACCATTAATAGCTTCTAGTTGAGCATGAATTGCTGCCATCTCATGGCCATTTTCTTCTTGCTCCGCTTTTGTTAATGCCTGATTGAGTTGAGAGTATTCCGAATGGCCTGATAAGACATAATCAATAGCTGTTAATTCACTACCAGGAGTTTCTTGCTTGGCTGAACTTATCACCCATTTGGATGGAAACTCTAAATCGCCATGCTCTGGCGCTAACTCATTCTTGAGCATCTGAAATAAACTTGATTTTCCACAACCATTTTTACCGACAATACCGATCTTATGGTCAGGATATAAAGTGAGGTCAACCTGACTCAGTAGCTGTTTACTACCTTGAAATAAGGATAATTTTTTGAAGCGTATCATTATATTTAATAGATTCAGTTAGTATTTAGGTTGTTTAGGCGTTAATTATCGGATTTTACCATAGGAGATTGTTATTTGTCTGGCGAATGTTTTATGAGATATAAGTAATAATCAGTAGGTTTGTCAATAAATTTAAAATGTATAGCGGAGGCTTCTGCGACAGTAGTCTGCCTGTTATTAGTGCTTAATTATAATGACATCAAGCAGAAAGTTTAATGACTCCACTTGGATTTATAAGGTTATTAGAATAAATATCCAGTTTTTATTGATTTTTTAACGGAATATGGATAAGGTTTTTAAGTTTTAATTTTAATGAAAAGGGAATATATTTTGAACAAGATTGCCATCGTTAAACTCCTTATTATTACTGTTGTTTTTGTTTTTATTTTAACTTCTTGCGCTACTCGGGTTTCATCTATCAAATTAGATCAAGATATAAAGCTAGAGCAAGATGAAGGCTATTTATTAATTGAGGTTGATACAAAGCGTAGCTTGTATAAAATTCTATTAACGGGGCAAAAAAAAATATACTTAACAAAAGATGATTTAAAAGCTGGCAGTAATTATATATTCATTAATTTACCTGCAGGTGATTATCAAATAGAAAGGATTTATACAAATTATTATTCTAGGTTTAGTTTTAAAAATGAATATTGGAATTTTAGTGTCAAACCTAGGATGATTAGTTATGTAGGAAGCCTTCAAGTTAAGGCTAACTATTGGGGAGGCGTTGCATCATTTGAATTAATTAATAATTCTTCACTAGCGCTAGAGTATTTAGAAGAAAAATTCCCTAATGTTCTGGAAAATCGCTTAGTTGAATATAGCGGTCCAGGGGAGGATAGGTTTTTTAGTCATGTAAGAAGTACTCCTTCAACTGTTCAAGGAGTAAAACAATGAAAAAATTAATTTTAATCATTTTAATTTTTACTATCTCACGTTTAGCCTTAGCTGATATTGTCCCTATTAATGAACTTTTTGTTTCGCCAGATATTTTTTCAATTAAATTAAGCCCAAATAGTCAGGCTTATGTCAGCCATTTTAATGAAAAAAAAGGTGAGAAGTTAGTTTATTTTGATATTAAAAATAAAAGTTTTTTCGCATTAGTTGGGTTTCCTGATGGGGGTAGCTCTTATTTGAAAAACTATGAATGGGTTGATAATGAAACTTTATATATCGAGTTTAAGCGAAAAAATGGTAATGGTTTAGAAGAAGCTTTTTTATATATAAATAATCAAACAAAAAAGGCCAAATTGAAGTTGATTAAAGGTAAAGGTTATATTGTTAGCTATTTGGAAAATAAAAAAGGGAAAGTACTTTATGCTCATAAAAATAAATATTCAAATTATCATTTATATGAAGCGACTTTAAAACAAGTAGAAAATAATCAATTTAAAACAGCTAAAGTATTTGAACAAGAACTTGATGATGCAGATGTTTATTTTTCAGATGAAAAAAATGAGATGTTAATGGCTCTAAAGATCGAAGGTGATAAAATAAATTTTTATTATTATGATAAGCAAAAAAAGTGTTGGAGTTTGTTTTATCATTATGTTGAGGCCGATTATTATTTTAGTCCAATTGGTATTATTGATAAAAATAAGTTGGCGGTTTTGAGTAATAAAGATGCTGACTTAATTGGTTTGTACGAATTTAACATAAAGAATCAACAGGTTGGTAAGTTAATATATCAGCATTCGCGATATGACTTAACTGGTGCAAGCATCAACAGTAAAGAAGGTAAAGTTGACTTTGTTCGATATGTTGAGCATGGTCGTTTAGTCACTCAATATTTTTCTGATGAAGACGAGAAGTTAAAAAAATTAATGAAAACAGCTTTTAAAGGCAAACAAATAATCACAGTGTCTAAAAAAGAGAACAGTCAATTTAGTATTATTAAAACATTTTCTTCAAACGACCCAGGGCATTATTACTTGTTTAACAAAAAAACACTAGTAGCTGAATTGATTGCGACTCAATTTGAAAAATTAAAAAAATACACTTTTTCATCATCAGAAGTTTATGAAGTTGATGTGGAAAAAGCTCATAAAATAGAAGCTATTTTAACTCGGCCTCAAAAAAATTCTAATGGTGTTTTATTAGTTATTCCACATGGTGGTCCCATAGGTGTAAGAGAATTTGATACCTTTGATCGTGAAACTCAATATTATACGAGTCGAGGTTATTCTGTTTTAAAAGTTAATTTTCGCGGCTCGAGTGGTTTTGGTAAACGTTTTCAGAATGAAGGTGTTGGAGAGTTTGGTAAAAGTATTGAAAAGGATATTACCTCAGCTGTTAATTTTGTGAAAAGCAAATATGCGTTTAAAAAAATGTGTTCGATGGGAGCAAGTTATGGTGGTTATTCTGCTATTATGCTAGCAATTGCGCAACCTAAAGAATATTCCTGTGTTGTTGCAATGTATGGTATTTATGATTTGCCGCTTCTATTTAATCAATCTAACTTGAATTTAATTGAAGAAAATCGTGAAAGTATTGAAAGAGCCGTAGGTAAAATGCGAGATGAGCTTTGGGACTATTCTCCTTTTTATTTTATTGAAAAACTGAAAGCGCCATTGCTTTTGATTGCTGGAAAAAAAGACGAGATTGCAGGGTTTGAACAATCAAACCGGTTAAAGTACAGACTGAAACAGTTATCTACTGATTATGAAACTATATTTTATAATAATGCTGCTCATGGACATCATACCTGGTTTGGTGATAGACATGAATTAATCACTATTGATAATTTTATTCGACGTAAATTAAAATTAGATGATCTTAGAGGTAACAATATTAATGAAATAAAAAAAACTGAAAGCCTTATTCTAGCTGATGGGCACAATGATAAATACTTTTTAGATGAAAATTCAGAGATTTCGTTTAATCAATATAAAAAATCAGCAGAGCTTGGTAGTGATAGGGCACAGTTTAATGTTGGTTCTTACTATCATCAAGGTAAGTTTGTTAAATATGATATTGAAAAAGCGGTTTATTGGTATAAAAAGTCGGCTGAAAATAATTATAAAAATGCTAGTTATAGGCTTGGAAAAATGTATTTGAATGATAGGCTTGATATTTATAATGAGTCTGCTTCCTATCTGTTTTTTGAGCGAGCTGAAAAACAAGAGCATGAATTAGCTTACCTAGAAATTGCAAAATCAAAATGTCTTGGTTTAGGTGTAGAGCAAGATGTGGATAGTTGTTTTAAAATACTTAAGCTTGATCAAACCAAAAGCAAGAAGTCATATAGTGAAAAAGAACGTGATCGACGAAATGAGATATTGTCAGAGATTATATGGCATCCTAAATTTAAAACTATAAGCTTTAATAAAGTAAAAGATTTTTTCAGAGAACTTTTTGAAATAGAGTTAGCTAGTGTAAGTGTGGAAGTAGAAGGTGAAGGTTTATTTAAATTGGGGCGATACACTTATAAATACATTCTCGATGATGAAACTAATATTGTTCCTATTAAATTTAATGCAACATTTGGCTCTGTTTTGACTTTTGAAACAGATGATGAACTGGATGATGATGCTCAAACAGTTATTAAATATCGTTGGGTAACTCCTGAAATGTTTGATAAAAACGGAGTTAGAACCAAAGAACAAATTGGCTTGCGTTATCCTAAAATTGGTAAGAAAATGAATTTTATTTATTTTCTTAACAGAGACGAAGAATTGATCGAAGGAGAATGGAAGTTAGAGATATATACGTTAGATAATGAACTATTATATGAAAAAGTTTTTTATACTAAAAAATCTGATTATTAATAAGTTTAAATAAAAATTTGTCTGTAGTTTTATTTAGAAAATTAATTTTTTAAATAGTTTATTCACCCTCTACTTTAAGGTGAGGGTGAATGTTTCTTTAGATTTTTATAGCTTTCTAAAACCGTCCACAATCCACTTTAATACTTTCTGAAGTTATTGATTGAGAGGAGTCACTAGCCAAAAATAAAGCTGTTTGAGCAACATCTATAGGATCAACCCAGCGTCTTAATGCGGCAACATCAGTGTAATTTTCTTTAATAATATCGCTTGCAGGGCGCTTTTCTGCGACTGCTCTTTTGGCGATCACCTTATCCATTAGTTCCCCACTAACTGCGCCAGGGCAAATAGCGTTCACTCTAACACCATAAGGACCAACCTCTCTAGCTATTGCTTGAGTAACGCCAATAATGGCAAACTTGGTTGCACTGTATGCGCTACGCATAGGGTAACCTTGTAAACCCATTAAAGAAGACATATTAATAATTGAGCCGCTACCTTGTTGGGTCATTATTTTTGCGGCTGCTTGCAGGCAATGTATAACACCAAATAAATTGACATCGACACATTCACGCCAGGCTTGCATATTAACCTCACTCAGGTTAGCAACAGGTCCACTTTGACCTGCATTATTAACTAATACGTCAAGTTGACCATACTTATTGATGATCTCATTGAATAAGGCTTCTACTTGTTGCATATTGGTGACGTCACAAGTAATGGCTCGTCCGTTAGTTTCATCGGCAACAGCTTGAATCGTTTCTAATTGACGTCCAACGACAATAACTAATGCACCTGCATTAGCGAATGTTTGCGCAATTGCTTTGCCAATACCTGTGCCACCACCAGTTACCACTGCTACTTTATTAACCAGAGAAAAGTTATTTTCTTGTTTTGAGTCATTCACATTTAATTCCTATTGGATATTGTTGGTAAATCTAGCAGGATCAAATAAGGGGAGTTCAGGTTCTTGCTGTAAAATAAAATCTCCCATTAGTTGACTAATATAAGGGCCGATTGTATAGCCGCCTCTGACACAGCCAAGTACAAATAAATTATTAAAGCCAGGTATTGCTCCTGCTAGTGGATAGAAGTCTGGTACATTGGCCTCATAACCTGTCCAGCTACGTAAAATTCGAATTGAGTTCAATGCTGGTAATGTATACTGAGCCAGCTGTATATTGGGAATGAGTGTTTCGAGAGAAACTTGGCCTGAACCTCGCTTAGGTTTACCTTTGCCTTGCCAACCTCCACCAATTAAAATTGTGCCGTTGGCTTTTTGTTTCATTGTTAACAGTCCAGTTGCATGTCCAGTAACACCATTCAGTAACGGGCTGGTTTTTTCTGTCACTGACACAGTGTTTACTCGAGCTTTAATTGGTAAATTAATATCTAATAATTTAGCAGTAGATTTTAGCCAACCTCCTGTTGCTAAAAGTAGTCGTTTAGAATGAAACAAACCTTTATTCGTCACGAGTTTATAATGGCCGTTGTCATATTCTATATGGCTAACTTGACAAAATTCTCGGCAGTGTATTTCGGCTTGTTGTATTTGGGTTCGATAAAAATTGCCTGTTAGACTTGAGTTGGCATAACCGTCTTCAGGACAATAACTTGCGGCTTTTATTTTAGAAGTCAGATTGGGTTCTAAGTGAGTTATTTGCTGCTGTGATAAAAAGGTAATAGGTGCGCCCGCTTCTATTTTCTTTTGCATTCGAGAGTGAAGGAGCTCTTCTTCTCGCTCATTAAAAGCGAGTGTTATCCCACCAGTTTTACAAAAGCCAACCTGACTACCTGCCTTTTCCCATAATTCATGCCCTTTTAGTGCATAAGCCATTAAAGCGACTCTTTTGATTTGTAGAGACAAGGTACCGGCATTAACACCCGAAGCACCTGAGCCCAGCTCAGATTGTTCTAATATCAAAGGACGCATACCTCCTTGTGCTAGTCTTAAAGCCGTTGCACATCCCATAATCCCACCGCCAACGATTATAATATCTGGTTGTTGATTCATTCTGGCGCTGGCTCCGGTATAGGAAGATCGTGATAATCAAAATCTCCAACTAAGGATTTGACTGGAATGGGTCTAATAGGGGGACGGCTTGTTGCCATATTAACATCTTGTCGTCGACATCCGGTATGATGCGCAATTATCATCGTGACTGTTTCTCGGCAAAATCTACCGCCGCAAGCTCCCATTCCACATCGGCTTGCAGATTTAACTCCAT
Organism: Aliikangiella litoralis; assembly: GCF_052495765.1. The sequence goes on from NZ_CP199292.1 coordinate 291,450, forward strand.
TTAGTGTTGAGTTTCCTTGAGTAATCGCATTTTCTATTGCTTGACGAGTTAAGCCTTCGCAGCGACAGACGATTGTTTGTGGAGAAATAATTTCTAATATACCTTTTCTTGGAGTACATAACTCTGTCATAGCAATAGCAAACTGTTGTGCTTTAATTAATTGCTTTTTTAATGAGTAGTAAAAATTGATATACTCATTATTATTTATTTTTTTGCTATCTTTAAGTGCAGATAAAGCAGCAATTTTTCCTTGCAGTGGAGCTGCTTCTGCACCCTGAATTCCACCTCCGTCACCGCAGACATAAACGCCTTTTACCGAGCTTCTTTGCCCGCCATCTAGTCGAGGGTGCCAACTGCCAACCGATTCATTGAAATAATGTTCGATATTGAGCAATTGGGTCAGTTCTGTTGAAGGCAATAAGCCATGACCCAGACAAACAGAGTCTGCGGTCAGTGACAATTTATTTTTGAGTTCGGGATGCCAGTTATCATCAACAGGGGCTAATATTACCTCTGTGACTTGTTTATCGCCCTTGATATCAACTAGGCTATGTTGGCTAAAAATTGGGACCTTATGTCTTTTTAAATTAATGATCCAACTTGCGCCTTTGAGTAATAAGCTGGGTTTGGCTAACATATTCGGTAGTTGTTTTAACCATTGTTTGCTATTGGATAAATCAACTAATGCTTTAACTTGTCCACCCGCTTTAATGATCTCATTTGCAACTAAAATTAATAAAGGACCTACGCCGGCAACCACCACATTATGTCCTGGTAATATTTTATGGGCCTTTAATAAAATAGTAGCAGCTGCAAGGCCTGTTACTCCTGGTGTTGTCCAACCGGGGGTAGCAAAAATACGTTCTTGTGCGCCAGTAGCAACGATTATTTGCGGCGCGAATGCTTCAAATAAAGTTTCATCGATATGAGGCAATATGTTAGGGCTAGTTGCATTGTTATTAGCCGAAGTCATATTATTCGTTGGGCCAACACTCGCAATGTGAAACTGTTTTTCTTTTTGAGTAACAAACCAGACTCTGTGTTCAAATTTGGTTGTTACTTGAGTTTGGGCTAATGCTTGTCTAAGTTTATTGCCTTGTTTTTGTTCTGGTGAATTTTTGGTTGCAATAATAGATTGATTAAGGTGACGATAAACTTGACCACCGCCTTCGGGAGATTCGTCAAGTAGTAATACCTTATACCCATATTGATCAGCGGTAATGGCCGCAGAAATTCCCGCTGGTCCTGCCCCAATAATAATCAAATCATAATTATTCATTATTGAAGTTGACACTGTAAACTTTCATGTCTGGCATAACATGAGTACGACAAGCTTCATAATTTTGTTCATTAATTTTGACTAAGCACTGTTGACAGACACCCATTGCGCAAAATAAACCGCTTCCTGTCTTATTTGCGGCGTTGTAACTTAGCGTTCTTATTTCATTAGCTAGCAATGCTATTGCAATGGTTTCGCCTTGGTGGGCAGAAATTAATTGGTTATTAAACTCAAAATTAATTATCTGAGAACGTTCAACTCGACGAGTAATACGTAGTGACTTGTTGGGCGAAGTATTTTTTTGATTTTTTTTTAAAAACATAATTTAAAATACTTTTTAATATGATGAGTGGGGGATTTCTAATTCATCAAGCAATACCCGTAAACGATTTGATTCCGCTGTTGTTAAAGGTAGTGTTGGATCTCTAGGTACACCAGCAGGTTGGCCTATTAAATTTAATATGGCTTTAAATGAAGCTGGCCAGGTACCTACGCTCATTAAGGCTTCATATATTCGAGTTAATTTAAAATGCAGTTGTGATTGCTGTATGCCAGGTTTACCTAAGGCTAGTTCTGTCAGGTTTCCAGCTTGTGTTCCCAGTAGTTCGGGACCCGTTGCGATAAATCCTTTTGCTCCCAAGGCAATACCCGGAAAAATATAATGGCATGGACCGATCATGATAGATAATCTTTCTGAAAATTTTTCCAATAAATGAGTATGGTGAAAAAAATCTCGGTGAGACTCTTTGATACCAATAATATTAGCTACATTTAAAATCGCATCTAAATCATCTAAACCAAGAGAAAAACCGACACGGCGAGGTGAATTATAGATAATAATTGGTAAATCACTCGCTTGTGAGATCATCTCAAAACGGTTTGTCAGTTCTGCTTGTGAGGCTTTCAACACATAAGTTTGTGGCATAATCAGTAAACCATCAGCACCAGCTTCGGTTGCTGCAATAGCATTTTCTATTGTTACTTTATTTTGAGTGGCTGTTGCACCTGTAAAAACAGGTATGCGTCCCTGTGTGACTTTAAGTGCTGCTTGGGTAAGGGCTGCACGTTCTGTAACACTTAATGTCCAACTTTCTCCATTATCTGCTGCGACACAAATACCTTGTGCGCCAAGAGTCACTAACCAAAGGACTAATTCTTCAAAAGCGTCATACATAATTTCCCCGTTAGCTGCAAATGGGGTAACAACCGCTGGAACAAAACCTTGAAGGTTATTTTTATTAATTAGAGACATTTTTTCAACCCTGATTTTTAATTATATTAAACTATAAATTTTTGATATCTATTTGGTAAATTGATCCTGTTTGTGCTTCAACAATGGAAAGTATTTGTTCTTGTTCTCCGCTAAAAGCTAGACTAGTTGTCCAGAGTCCTTCAGGCATTTTTATTTGAGCGATTAAGTCACCAATAGGATCAAAAAGCCAAGCTCGCCCTGCTTGTGCATGAGCGACTGCTAATAGGCCTTGCTGATTAATGGCAAGACCGTCAGGACCTAAACCGCCAGATAATTGAATATAACAACCAGTCATGGGCATGAGCGACTTGGGCGCTTCTGCGAGTAGCTTCCACACAGCATTAGCACGAGTTACAGCTAAATAAATTTGTTGATTATCTGGGCTTAAAGCAATGCCATTCGGATAAGGTATGTTATTTAATATTAACTCTAATTGCCCTGAATTTTTTAAACAAAAAAGACGACCACTGGCATCTGATAAACTACTACGACCTGAATCGGAAAACCAAATATCACCATTACGGGCAACACATAAATCACTTAAACCTCTAAAGTTTTCTGTATTATATTGATGACAAATAACGGAAAGTTTCTCTTTTTTATTTTGCGGGTTAAAATGTAATAAGCCACGTTGATAATCAGTCAGAATAAAACCATTATCTGGGTGGTTAGCCAGTCCATGAGGCTCTCCATTATATTGATAATTAAGCTGCCAGTGACCGTCTGGGCTCACGCAAAATATTCTTCCGTAGGGGACATCAACTAACCATAAATTTTTTTGCTTGTCGTAGATTGGACCTTCTAAAAATGAGTGTAAGTTTTGTCCTGGGCGTGTTGTTTTAACCCAATTGGTTGGTTTGCCCTGATAATGATATTGTGTAGGTAAGCGGCTAAATAATTCTGCATAAACAACTTTTGATGAGCCTATCATTAAATAATCCTATCACTTTTTAGTTGCTCAATTTCAGTTTTATTGAAGCCTAGCGAAGCTAAAATTTCTTGATTATCTTGCCCAACTTTAGGTGGAGGGCTAGTAATTTGTGGGCCATTATGTGAGTAAGAAAAAGGAGCAACCGGAACTTTTACTGCGGCAGCTTCATTGGGTTCTTGTGGTAATTCATGAAATAAAGCACGCTGTTCTAAGTGTGGCATTGAAACCGCTTCACTCACGCTTCTAACTTGTTCGGCAGGTATACCTATTTGGTGAAATATTTGCTCCCATTCTTGTGCAGTTTTATTAAGAAGCAAGTGAGTTAACTTGATTCGCATTGCTTCACTATCTAACCAAAGTTGCTCCCAAGAGTCGAGGTCACTCCACTCTGGTACATTAAAATATTGCCAGAGACGGTTGTTTTGCCGAAAATTAAATGCGCCAAGCATAATTTGGCCTTTTTTAGTCTGGTAATAACCTAACCCAGCTTCATTTTTTTGGGGAGCGTAAGACTGTGTTTTGCATGATTGTTGATACAGCTCTGCACTAACTTCTGGTGCCATCAGTGTTAAAGCGGTATCTAACATAGCACAGTCAATGTATTGACCTTGATTAGTTAAACTGCGCTGGTAAATTGCAGCAGAAATAGCAAAGGCAGCGCTGTAACCTGTCGCGTAGTCGACAAAAGATGCTGCTGTTTTAATTGGTTGGCGGTTATTTCCTGTTTTTTGCATTACACCGCAAGCCGCTTGGATGATATTATCATAAGCATTGGTGGATGAACGTGAGTTGTTTTGTCCAAAGCCAGTAATAGAGCAATAGATTATTTGTGGATTTATCGCTTTAATGGCTTCATAGCCCAGTCCCAAATCATTGAGTACACCGACCCTGTAATTTTCAACCAATACATCGGCGGTTCTAGCCAGCTTTTTTAAAATGCTTTGTCCATCAACAGATTTTAGGTTGAGCGAGAGGGCTTTTTTATTACTGTTTTGAACTCTGAAGTTAATACCATATTGCTGTTTATTTTGAAATTGATCTGGCCCTCTACCTCTAACGCAATCAGGTGAGCCCGGAGGTTCAATCTTAATGACTTTAGCGCCTAATATAGCTAACTGGTAGGTGGAGAATGGTCCTGCAAGAACATGCGTTAAATCAAGTACTGTAATATTTTCAAAGGGCTTAGTCATATTAACCTGCTCTAATTGATAAAGGTTATGCAAAAAAATACTACTCTTTATTTATCATGAAACAATAAAAACGCTGTAAAGGAATCATTCGTTTTGATACAGCCTATATTAGTTGCTGTTTTATATACAATCTACTATTTTCATCCGATTAATCGGTTTTATACGTTATTTTGTGAGTTTTTTCTAATATTTAATAGTTTTACTAGAATAAAGTTACCTAATTAATGTTTTGTATGTTAATGTTTGTTTTGTATTCTGCTTTATTCTGGTTGCAAAATGAGTGCTGTTTTACATCGAAACTTGAAAGTCGCTTTGCCGACCGCTGTGAGTGGGGAAGGGGTATATCTAAAAGATCAAACAGATCAGCTTTATATCGATGCATCTGGTGGAGCAGGGGTTTCTTCGTTAGGCCATAGCAATGACAAAGTGATTCAAGCTATTCAATGGCAAATTGAACAGTTAGCTTGTGTGCATACTTCCTTTTTTACGAATGAACCTAGTGAAGCATTAGCGACTTACTTGATTAATAAAGCCCCTGAAGGTTTTGCTAGTGGAAAAGTCGCTTTTGTCGGTAGTGGTTCTGAAGCTATGGAGGTCGCAATTAAGCTAGCTAGACAATATCATGTTGAAAGAGGTGAATTACAAAGGGTTCACTTAATATCTCGTCATCAAAGCTATCATGGTAATACACTAGGGGCGTTAGCGGTTGGTGGTAATCCTATGCGCCGCGAAATTTATCAACCAATGTTAATGACAACTAGTCAAATTTCTCCTTGCTTTGCCTATCGTTTCCAACAAATTGATGAAACTGAAGAAGACTATGCCTTAAGAGCTGCCAATGAGCTAGAAGTGGAAATTAACCATTTAGGCAAAGATAAGGTGGCGGCATTTATTGCTGAGCCAGTTGTTGGTGCCACTATAGGTTGTGTCACTGCGGCAAAAGGTTACTTTTCGAGAATTCGTGAAATTTGCGATCACTATGGTGTTTTGTTTATTGCAGATGAAGTGATGTGTGGAATGGGACGTACTGGTAGTTTATTTGCAGTTCAACAGGAAAATTGTTGTCCAGATATTATTACTCTTGCAAAAGGACTTGGAGCTGGATATCAGCCAATAGCAGCAGTAATGGCCAGCGAAAGTGTTGTCTCTGCACTGTATGATGGCTCTGGTTTATTAGCAAATGGACATACCTATATGAGTCATCCTGTTGCTTGTGCAGGCGCATTAGCAGTATTAAAAGTTATTGAAGATGAGAATCTATTATCGAATGTTGTGCGTCAAGGACAGTATTTGAAAGATGAACTGATTAAACAATTATCTGGACACCCTTTTGTTGGAGATGTGAGAGGGCGAGGTTTATTTGTTGGCATTGAACTGGTGAAAGATAAACAGACAAAACAGCCTTTTGATAAACATTTTGATGTTGCTCAAATGTTCAAACAAATTGCATTTAACAATGGGTTAATTTGTTACCCAACTAGTGGAACCGCTGATGGCATTAATGGTGATCATATTTTATTAGCGCCTCCTTTTATTATTAAGGAAAAGCAGATTGATGAAATTATTTTTAAACTTAAAAAAAGCCTGAAAATTTGCTTTGAAAAATTGGTTAATTAATTGGTTAATAGAAGCTTGTCATTAATTAAGTGAGTTAGAGGAAAAAATGGGTCGTAAAACAATTTTAACTTGTGCTGTTACTGGCAACATCACTACTAGAGAGCACCATCCTAAGCTTCCTGTAACACCTAAAGAAATTGCCGATGCATCAGTAGAGGCTTGTAAAAGTGGAGCTGCTATTGTGCATATTCATGCAAGAGATGTCGAAACAACTAAAGGCTCAATGGATGTTGCGTTATATCAGGAAATTGTTGAGCGAATAAAAAGCTCTGATGTTGATCCTATTATTAATTTAACTACAGGCGAGGGGGGGCGTTTTATTCCAAGCGATAGTCAACCGCAAGTTGCAGCACCAGGTTCGACATTATGTCATCCGTTGTTACGAGTATCACATATTGAAAAATTAAAAACTGAATTATGTACATTAGATTTTAACACCATGATCTCCGGACAAGCTGCAGTAATTAATACTCCAGCCAATATCGCCCAAATGGCAAAAGTCATATATCGCGCTGGTGTAAAGCCAGAGCTTGAATTATTTGGGACTGGAGATTTGCATATGGCGCTCCACTTTATAGAACAAGGCATCATTCAATTACCCGCAATGTTTTCTTTTGTTTTAGGTGTTAAGTATGGTGCAATGGCAACACCTGAAACTTTATTTTTTCTTGCCTCTCAATTACCTAAAAACTGTATTTGGTCTGCGTTTGGTTTAGGTCGTCATGAATTTCCTATACTTGCGCAGGCCTGGTTGTTAGGTGGACATGTACGAGTTGGTCTGGAAGATAATGTTTATTTAAGTAAAGGTAAATTAGCTCGCGATAATGCCCAGCTAGTCGAAAAAGGAGTAACCATTGTGGAAAACCTGGGCGGGCATATTGTTTCTGCTGATGAAGCCAGAAAAATGCTAAACTTGTCGTAGTGAGCGAGTCTTAATGAGTTAAAAAGAAAACCTACCTTTTTATTTTTATTAGTATCATAATGATGTGAATCAAACTAAAATTACTTCTGAGATCCTGAATTAGCTCTAACTCAATGAATCGGTTTATCCAAAAACTATTTTTAAAAGTTATTGATTCGCCTAAAAGTATACTGGCGATAACCTTTTTATTGGTTGCTGTATTGGTAACAGGATTACCAAACCTTCAGATCAGTAACGATTTTCGAGTTTATTTAAGTCGTGATAATCCGCAGTTACAGGCTTTTGAAAAGTTTGAAGATGACTATGTTAAATCGAATAATGCAACACTCGTTGTTGCAGCTAAAAAAGGTGACTTGTTTACTGAGCGAGGTCTTCAATTAATCGAAAAGCTTACACAAGAAGCCTGGCAGGTCGATTATGCTTACCGGGTTTCATCATTAACTAATTATCTTTATACGCAAGCATATAATGATGAAATTGAAACCAATTATCTTGTAGAAGATGTTAATCATCTTTCTGAGAAAAAAATTCATCAAATTCGTGATATTGCAATTAATGAAAAGCGATTAATCAACAGTTTAATGACATCGGATGCTAAGTTGAGTTTAGTGGCTATTAATTTAAATTTGCCAGAGACGGTCGCTAATGCTTCGATTAAGGTAACAGAGCAGGTCGAGCTAATTAGAGATAAATATCGAACGCTTTACCCTGAATTTCAAATAGACAATGGCGGCTCTGTTGCTTTTAATACGACCCTTGCTAGGGCTGTAGCACATGATTTATCAACTTTGCTACCAATCAGCTATTTAATTATTTTTACTGGGTTATTTTTATTTTTAAGAAGCCTGGTCGGTACGATTGCAATATTTATTCTAATAACGACTTGTCTCATTTCAACTTTTGGGATTTTTGGCTGGGTTGCGCCAGTACTAACACCGATAGCAGGCTTTGCTCCAAGTATATTATTATCCATTATGGTTGCCGATAGTGTTCATATTTTAGTTAACTATTTGCACCAGTTAAATGAAGGCGTTGATAAAAAACAAGCCATACTTGCTAGTTTAGAATTAAATATGATGCCAGTACTCATTACTAGTCTGACTACCATGATTGGATTTTTGAGTTTAAATTTTAGTGCTTCTCCACCCTATCGAGATTTGGGTAACATGGTCGCAATTGGTGTATTTATTGCACTTGTTTTTAGTTTATTTTTACTTCCTGCATTAATGATGCTCTTACCTGAAGCAAGTAAAAAAAATAAAACACAGACCAATCTACTTTTGTCTTTTTCTAATTTTGTAATTAAGACGAAAAAAGTTTTACTTATTGCTGTCTCTGCAATAGTTATTATACTCACGTTGTTTATTTCTAATAATCGAGTAAGTGATAATTGGGCAAATTATTTTGATGATAGTTATGAATTAATCAGCTTGGTTAAACGAATTGATGGCTATTTAAGTGGCATTAATGCTCTGGAGTATTCTCTAGAGTCGACTCAACCAGGGGGAATATATAGTCCTCAATATTTAGAACAAATGGATCAGTTCGAACAGTGGTTTTTAAAACAACCGAAAGTGGTTACTGTGAGATCGTTTAGTTTACTGATGAAAGATCTTAATCAAGTTATGCATGGAGATGATGAAAGCTGGTATCGCATACCCGAATCATCAGAATTGGCTGCACAATATTTATTGTTTTACGAATTTGGTTTGCCTGAAGGTTTAGGATTGAACAACCTGGTAACGATTCATAAAAGTGCATCTCGGTTTACTGTTTCGATATCTGATTCAGGTTCAGATGAACTGTTAGCTCTCGATCGAAAAGCATTGCAATGGCTAAAAGACAATGCACCAGCAATTAAAGCTACGCCTGCAACAGGTTTAGGTGTTGTTTTTGCGCATATTGCCGAGCGTAATATAAAGAGTTTATTAGTCGGTACATTGATTGCTTTAATTGGTATATCTGTTGTATTAATGCTCATTTTAAAATCGTTTAAATATGGTGTAATCAGCTTAGTACCTAATATAATTCCTGCTGCAATGGCGTATGGTTTCTGGGGAGCAACTTTTGGCTATGTTGATATTTCCCTATCGATTGTAGCTTGTTCTACCTTAGGAATAGTTGTCGATGATACCGTTCATTTTTTACATAAATATATTCGTGCCAGACGTAATGGGTTAACTACTGAAAACTCAATTAGAGATTCTTTCAGTCGGGTAGGCAGAGCATTAATAACAACTTCAGTTGCATTAGCAGCTGGCTTTTTGATTTTAGCATTTTCTAACATGAACACTTCAGCCACAATTGGGATACTAATGGCTATTACATTAATATTTGCGCTTGTTGTTGATTTTTTATTATTACCCCCCTTGCTGCTTTATTTAGATAAAAATAATCAATGACTTAAAATAAAAACAGATCTTAATTTTGTGATCGAGTTCTAATAACTTAACACCTTATAAATAGCGTGTTTTCATCACAAAAAAACTCTGTTAAGATTCCAAACCATTCGTTAAGCATTAAAGACAAAATACCACCCCACATAAGGATAGTGCTCAGTCTAAAACCAATCGCTAACATTCATCATTGAAAACAAACATAAACATTTAAAAACTTAGCCAATAAAGCCACAACAGGAGACAGTGCATGGCCGATAAAAATATACCCGCAGGGAAATGGTTCCCCCTTAATACCACTTTTAATCTCAATCACAAAGGCCACGTCTGTGGACGAGAGATTTATTACGAAGAATCACAAGCAGAAGCGATTAAAGCCATTCAAAGAGGGTTAGCTAATAACTTTAATATGCAGTACATTATGCGGCAGCTCAACAGCCTAAAAGGCTACGGTTTTATGCAAAGCTTTTTTGGGCATAATGTGCAAAACCGCATTCTTCCAGTAGAAGGGGCCACCATTCACTATGATGTGGTGTATAGTAAAATCTTTATTAAACGGATTGAAGTGCAAAACAGGCATATTATTCAAGCACAACATGATGCGCCTTGCGGGGTTTATCGGGTTGAGAAAAAAGAAGACAACTGGAGAGTTGACGCGAGAGAAGATGACTCTACTGCCACTCAAAGCACTCGTTTAGATGCTCGCCGAAGTAAACACATTGCCGTGAATGGTTTTTGTGATGACATTACTGATGCGGCTCGTTTTTTACCAGACCTGATTAAACATGGCTATCAAAGTGAGCAGCCATTGGGCAATCAATATCATTTATTCTTTAATCCGGTCGATAGCAAAGCCCGTCGGCTACAAAAAGCTGGCTGGACGCAATTATCCGGCGTTAAAAAAGGCCGACAAGGTCAAGCACAAGCGGTGAGTAAACTGGTGCAGATATTACGAGAGCACCGAGAAACGCCACTTTGCTGGACTTTGCATGAAAGCGGCATTGATGTATTTAAACAAGCCTTAAAACAAGTGTTAAAAACTCAACCGACTAATTTACAAAATGCTTCAGATTTTAGTGCTCACACCGTTTTTTATGCCAACCCCATTCGTAGCTTACCCTTGGTTGATAATGTTAGAGAAAATGCGAATATGAAACTCTCCCAACAAAAAGCTTTAGTCAATGGCTTTAATGTGCGTCAACTGGCGGCCAGCACTGGCAGCTCTTTGAGTAAGGGCAATCTATTAACACCTGTCAGTACATTAACTGCAGTCGCAGCAGGAGGTATGACTTATTATAATGATATATTGGCATTACCTACTAAAGCCGTTGCCAAGATGAACCAATTAATCGCCCAGCCAGAAGCACTTTCCATTGCAGGTACTGCACTCGCCGTTGCCGGCACGATTATTGGTGCCAAACGCTGGGGGAGTGATATGATGGCAATTAAAAGAAACCAATCACGAGAAATTAATCGTTATAAAGTGACTACTATGGAAGAAGCGACTCGTCACGGTATTTTTATTAAACAAAACCATGCAGGTTAATAATGCCTTTTATTGCCACTAAAAAAAATCCGAGCGGACCTGATTTAGTTAATCTGGAACATCATGAAGTCAATTTATCAGGTACGACTATTCGTTTTGATGCGCCTTATCATAACCATTATTCTGCGCCTGAATTGAATTATAGAAAGACTCAGATAAATTTGTATGATAAAAGCAGACTTGCAGGTGTCAGTGGTCGTTCACTCAGCAAAATTCGAGCTGTTTATATTCGTGATAAATGGTGGGGTCACCGTAAGTCGCGCTTATTTGGTCGTTTTCCCAGTTTGGGTCGAACTCAGTTTTTTGTTTGTGCCATTCATTTTCCACAATTTAAGAATCTATTTCGACCGCGTCGCTTGGAAGCAAGTATCGAAGCTTATGTTTATGATGAGTGCTCTAATACTCGCTCGCCAAGTCGACGAGATTATGAACTGTTAAACCTTAACGGTGTCGACTGGGCACACTTTAAAGCGTATGAAGACAAAGATTTGGACCAAGTGGATTACTTTTATGCCACCCCAGTGACTGATGAGCATTTATTGATGGTATCGTTTCATAATACAGTGTATGAGGATAATACCAAAGTCCCTCAATTACACAGTGAATTAGCCGATTTAATTATGTCGAGTTTTCAAGTGGAGTTATCTGAGGATGCCAAGGCACAACAAGCCAAGGCGCAACAAAACTATCCTTACGAGAAGCTTTCACCGACTTTACCCCCTTGTTCATTTGAAATCCGTTTTGTTGAAACTGAGTTTGAATGTATGAAGCGTATTATTGGCGAACACCCTGAATATGATGATTTACCGGATGAAGAATTCCATCAGATATGCCAAGCCGATATAGCCGAGCAAGAAAAAAAACGTGGTGCTTTTAAGGAGAGTATTCGGCAGGGCATCATTGACAAGTTTAAACAGTTAGAAGTGGAAGATTATCAACGGTATATGGCGGGACAGAAAGCCACTGATTAATAATGCCTTTTATTGCCACTAAAAAAAATCCGAGCGGACCTGATTAACTCACTTGCAAAATTGCGTATTAAAATAAAGTTGTTTATTTTATGAAAAAAATATTAGATTACAGCATTAGATTATTCCAATTTATTTATAAGGAATTATTTCTCTTTTTGATGATATATAGCTAAATCACTATCAATTGTCACAATAAAAGCGTTATTTTTGCCGCTCTTTTTGTTGTCTGACTTGTCCATAGAGCGGCTATGCACTGCGCCAGACGCCTTAATAGTGACAAAAATCCCTGACTTTTCTCTATGCCAATTGATAGTGATTTAGCTATATGCTAATGGCTTTGCAATTTGGCGGTTTATCAAAACGTTAAATTTGGAAAAAGACTCTTTTATGATGTTTGTGTTTACCGACCATGCCAGGTATGTTCTTCTGGCATTTTCTGTAGTATGGTTTAGTTCATTGGTTATTATAATTAGTGCTTTGCTTGTTAGGGCTTTGAAAAATGAAAATTTTTTCAAACATCTAAAGCGGAAAGAGTAATAGATTATTTGAATGGAATATGGCCAATAGGAATATTAATAATAGCTTTTACTTTGAGAAGTTAAAGCAAAAAAACTAGCTTGGTAAATATCATTAAATAAGAGAAATGCATGTTGATTTTGGTGCTACCTTTTATTGTTAATAAAGAGAAAAATAGATGAGTAATTCAATAGCAAGTTATCAATCTGTGATTCATTTTTGGTTTGAAGAGATTGAATCTGGGTTTTGGTTTAAAAAAGATGAGTCTTTTGATCAAGAAATACGTACGCGCTTTTTACACACATATTATGCTGCAACAAGATGTGAGTTATTTACATGGCGTGAGTCTGCTGAAGGGCGTTTAGCTGAAATTATTGTACTTGATCAGTTTTCTCGTAATATGTTTAGAGATTCAGCGCAAGCCTTTCAGTTTGATGCGTTAGCTGTAGCACTTACTCAGGAGGCTGTTGCTGGTAAACACGACTTAGTACTGACTATTCAAAAAAGAAAGTTTTTATATATGCCTTTGATGCACTCAGAGTCACTGATAGTGCATGAACAAGCTGAAAAGCTGTTTTCCCAACCCGGTTTAGAAGATAGCTACGACTATGAGATTAAACATAAGAAAATTATCGAGCAGTTTGGTCGTTATCCGCATCGTAATAAAATACTGGGTAGGGAGTCATCGGATGAAGAGTTAGCTTTTTTAACACAACCTGACTCCTCTTTTTAGTATATAGCTAAATCACTATAAACCATGAGTGATATTAAAACTAAACCTACCAAAGCTTCTGTTAGTCGTTTCATTGATTCAGTTGAGCACAAAAAACGTCGGGAAGATGCCTTGGTTTTGCTTGATATTATGTCTGAATTAACAGGTGAAAAGCCTGTTCTTTGGGGGACTAGTATTATTGGTTTTGGTTGTTATCATTATCAATATGCTAGCGGCCGCTCTGGAGATTGGATGAAGGTTGGCTTTTCTCCTAGAAAAGCGAATATGAGCCTTTATATTATGAATGGCTTTTTGGATTATAAAGAGACGTTAAAATTATTAGGAAAACACAAAACTAGTAGATCTTGCTTATATTTCAATAAATTAGAGGATATTGATATAGAACAACTAAAGAAGATTATTCGCCACTCTTATCTATCTCATAAAAGTGGCGGGTGTTGTCAGTAGTAATCAACCCGTGGTTATATATGGGTAATTAATCTGGTATAAAAAGAGCCTACCTATTCCTGAAGAGAGTTTTGTTTAGTCAATTGGATCATCAGGTTCCCAGTCATCGACTTCTGCAATATCCATTTTTGAAGTACTTGAAGAGACTGATATTTTTCGACGGTTCATCTCATTGTATTTAAGCCATACTTTAGCAAGTTCGCTATATTGCTTATTTCCTGTAAGAATAGCGTCTTTAAGTTGGATATCTTCTTCACTAGGATTAGTCACTTCATTTTTTAATAAAGCGATAATAAATTGGCCATTTTCTTCTAATAATTGGCTTTGTTTAAGTGTAAAGTCTCCTGAGCGTGAAAAGCCATAGGGAAATTTGGTGTTATCAGAAAACCGCTTTTGGGTCCAGAAATCTCTATCATACATGTTATAACTCCAATCAATATAAAGTCTGAATGTCGATACTAAAGGCTCAGTAAAAGCTCTCAATTTATTGATTGCTTTGAAAGTTGAATATTAGCTTGAAAATATCGAATGGAAAGCAAATAAGTTTTATCGAGACAATAAATAAAATTTATTGAAATCAAAGGCAGTTGTATTCATTGAAAATAAATTTTAGCCATTAATATCTTTTATCTAAAGGAGTAAAACATTTTGTTAGCTAACGTAAAATATTGGTGCTAAATTCTGACGCTCTAGAAACTGACAATACTTACTTTAGGTATCAATGAAATGAAAAAATTAATATCGCTATTTGTTATTACTATGACTATGTTTAACGCTATCGCTGATAGTGATAAACCAGTAGCGCCTGCAGAAGTAATTGAAGAAATTAAGATAGAATGTGAGGCTTATGCTAAAGATGATCAGGTAAAGCCTGAAGATCAAAAAAGCTATGTATTAATTTGTGTCAATGAAGAATTAGAAGCTAGAGGGTATCAGTCGATAGAAAGTTTAGATAACTAATTGTTTTGAATATTAATATTATAGTATTTGTACTATTAAAGTATTAATCATTTCTCTTTAAAATTAAACCAATCAAACTGCCAGAATTTTCTCTGGTAGTTTGAGTTAATAGCCCGTAGAATAATCGAAAATACCAAAGGGCTATTTTCTTCGTGCTTAATGTTGACATTAATTTACTCAGAACATTCTTAGAAATTGAAAAAACACGCCATTTTGGCCGCGCAGCTGAAAATCTATATTTAACTCAGGCAGCAATTAGTGCTCGAATTAAGCTGCTTGAGGATACTTTAGGTATTCCTTTATTTGAAAGATATCGAAATAATATACAGCTAACAAAGCAGGGTGCAAGGCTTTTACCTTATGCAACAGAAATGGTTGAGCTTTGGATAAGGACTACTCAAGATGTTAGAGTTCCTCAAGATTATCAGGATTTAACAATAGCCGCCCCAGAATCAGTCTGGAATACGCGATTAAGTGTATTACCTAATTTATTTTTTGAGAATTACCCTAAATTACAACTCATCGTTCAATCTATTGATAGTAATATTATTGCAAGGCGTGTAATGGATAGAACAACCGATATTGGTTTTATGTACGACCAGCCTAAAATAGATGAGTTAGTTGTTAATAAAGTATTCAGCATTGAATTAGCTTTTTATTCTAATCAATTGGTAACTGGCGTTTCTCAAATCAGTGAAAAAAACTTGGTTACTATTGATTTAGGGATTTCATTTAAACAAATTCAATCTAAACTTTTGCCTCATGTTTCAAGTCCCATCTTTCAAGCGGCTAACTGGCAAATGGGAATTGATTATATCACGCAATTTGGTGGTGTAATGTTACTGCCTTCTACTTTAGTTAAAGATAACGACAAGATCTTTCGGTTGTGTGATTCGCCTATTTTAAATCGTGATGTATTTATGTGTTATACCAAAGAATTCATCAAAAATGAAAAACAGTTATCCTATGTTGATTTTTTGAAAAAATTAATGGTTAACCAGTTAGAGTATTAATTATTTTGAAGTGGAAACAGCAATTCAATTTAATTGGGTTTTAAGTCATTGAAAATAAAAATGATTCTATTAATTATTTTGAATGTCCTTATCCAGAGTTGAGGTTAATTAACAAAGAGATCATGTTTTTTCAACTTTTTGAACATAGGAACAAATTCAATTTCTATAGTGTCATTGAGTTGATAATTAATTGATGTTTTGGCTGTAAATCCGTGATGTTCGTAGAGTGGTTTTCCTGGTAGCGTTGACATTAACTCTAGCCCCTTAAATCCTGCTTTAATTGCTTGTTTTTCACAATGTTGCATAATTAAAGATCCTATACCTTTTCGTGCGTATTTTGGTGCGACAAAAAAAGCGCGAATTTTTGCGTAATCATATTGAGGATTTAATTTTTCTGGGTTTCTATTGGGTTCCTGATTATTTCCAAACAGTGTTTTTCTGAAACTCCATCCTCCAGCACCAATTAAGTGATTTTGTGTTTCAACAATATAGTAAGTCTTATCAGTAATTAGTTGAGTGTCAACTCCCCAGGCTGTTTTTAGCGCGATGTCTATTTGTTCTTGTGTATAGTCATTAACGGCTAATTGATTGACGGAATGATTAATTAATAACTCAATAGCTTGTTTATCTGAAAGTGTTGCTATACGAATATTGAAATTCATTATTTTGATTTTTTAGGCGTTAAATTAAATATTGCTTTAAAACGTGCTTTAGAATGTCTTTCTAAATAGTAAGTTAATTCTGTTTTTGTTTGATTAAAACTTAATGTCCATACATTGGTTTTTGCTTCTGGCATCATTTGATAAGTTTCTTTATCAGCAATAAAACTCTGAGCTAGTTCTGTTCCTTGATTATTACTATAGCCACCATACATAGTTATTTTATCTGGAGTTCCATCTGGGTGTCTGTGATCATGTTTTAGAAGTAGTCCTTTGGATGTTTTAGCAATCACCCAGGTTCTAGATTTATCATTACCCACTTGTAAAGGAATTTTAAGTGTGTTTTTTTCGCAATGTGAAATATGTATAGTGAGTTTTTTTCCAAAAAATTGGCTTTGAGTTGTATCTGGAAAAACGGTTTTTCCATTATAAGATTGGCCACATAATTGAGTTAAGTGTTCAAAAAAAATACTTTGAGTGTTATCTGCGAGAACAGGTTGAGAGATTAATAAAGAGAGTATTAAAATTATATTTTTTATCATTTATTGCTTCCTTAAAGTTATTTCTGCAATTAGAGGTAGGTGATCAGAACCCACATTAGGACCTGTATAAATATTAGTGACAGAAAAATGATTTGATAAAAGAATATGATCAATTGGAATGCCAAAGTTTGAAAATATTGCTGGCCATGTTGCTAAAATTCCAAAACCTTTTCTTGCGTTATACATTGCGTTATTAGATTCAAAAATATGATAATTATTTGACCACATTGTCATATTCAAATCACCTACTAAAATTAAAGGTTCATTAATTGGCAAAAGAGCTTTAACCATTTCTTCTGCTTGTTGATTTCTGAGTTGATAATATTGTTTTCCACCTGGAGGTAAAAGGTGTGAGCTGACAATTTTAATTGGTTGTTTATTCAAATGTAAGTGAGTTATTAAGCTCGGAACTCCGGCATTTCCCCAGTTGATTTGTTGAGTGTTTGTTAGTGGCTCTTTACTTAAAATAGCAATACCAAAATTATCCAAGCGTGGAATAATAAATTGGTAAGGATAATTTTCTGTTAGTTGTTTTAATTGTTCTTGCCACTTATCATTGACTTCTTGAGCAATAAAAATATCTGGAGATTCTTGCTTAATTAATTCAACTAATTTTGAATAGTCGCTATTAGTGCTAAGCAAGTTTAAAAACATTAACTTCAATGTTTTAGAGTTGTGCGTCTCTGTACTTGATTGAGGTAAATATAATCCAATAATAAAGTAGGCATTAATACAAACACAAAGCCCTAAAGCAATCATTGCTAGCTTTTTTCTGGCATAGACAAAAATGGGGAAAAAGATAATAGAGGCAATCAAATATTGCAACTTGAAGTGAACGGTCAGTTCTAAAAACCAATGAAAAGAAGGAAATAAACTGATTAAGCTTAATATCACTGTTAAAATAGAGAATAACTCAATGACGCCAATTAAGGGAAAACTTCTGGTTTCTCGCATTACTGATGTAGCCCAAATATTATCTTTTTTGAATGTGAGAGTCCATTATACTAATGCTTGCTTTTTGTACAACAACTTTGTGTGAAATCTATGCGACATGCTCTGGTAGAGAGCATGTCTTGAATGCATCTCTGCTTAAATCGTTAAAAAGCATATTGTTATAGAATAATAAATCTATACAGTTTGTTTTTTCTAATTGAGTTATCTGGTTATGTTGGTGATTTTTAAATTCGATTAACATAAAGATAAGCAAATATAAACGAGATTGGATGATGGGAGTTGTTAGAGTTAGTGATGATAAATCTTTATTAGAATTAGAGGTTATCTATCAATATTTAAATACTGAAAGCTATTGGGCAAAAGGTATTTCAAAAGAATTGGTAGCTCAGTCTATCAAAAATTCTTTAGCGATAGGAGCATATGCTGATGGGCGTCAAGTTGGCTTTTGTCGAGTGATTAGCGATTTTTCAACATTTGCTAACTTAGTTGATGTATTTGTATTAGAGGATTTTCGAGGGCAGGGAATATCTAAAAAAATGATGGAGTGTGTGATGACGCACCCAAAACTACAAGGATTGAGGCGTTTTATGTTGGCGACTTTTGATGCACATGAGTTATACGCACGATATGGGTTTACTGCTTTAGATCGACCTGAAATTATGATGCAACGCTATTTTCCTCAGATTTATCAGTCGGTCACCCTGATAAACAATGAATGATTAAAGTGATTATGGAGAATTAAATGCTAGGTTTAATTAGTATGTTTTCTTTGGCCTAGTATGAGCAAAAGTAATAAATAAACTCCTAAACTTCCACCACCACTAGTCGTTTTGGGTTTTGCTTTTGTTGTTGTTGTAAAACGTGATGACAAGCTACCAACCGTTAGAGTTGTTTGCACTTGAGTTTGATTGAGCGATGAACTGGTATGTTTAACGCAAACACTACTGCCATTAGCTATAACGCTCGATTGTGAGGTGAAAAAGTCGGTGCAACCTACCGAGTATTTTCCACCAGTAACCTGAATATTAACTGCTGTTGATATTCCTGTGATGGTAACAGCGTTGGATATTTGCTCTGTAGATGTTTGTACATTGTTTAAATGATTAAATTCAAAGCTATCGGGCTTTCTATCTGAGTCAGTAGTACTGATAAAACTGCCTGTGACGCCATTAACATTGAGATGAGTAACGGTTTGTGAGTCATAATTTTCAGAAGATATATGCCTGACACAAACGGTATCATTAGGTTTAATTCTGCCGTTTGATTGAGTAAATTCTGATGCTACACAGCCAATAGAATATTCGCCATTGGAAACTGCGATTGGAATTTCGATTTGGAAATCTGTGATAGTCACTGCCGCAGATGTTTGTAGTGACTGAAGCTTCGCTCTTGTTATTGCTCTAAAAGTAAAGTCAGCAGGTAATGTGTCGGCGATAGTTGTTGTGGTGAATGTGTTGTTCATTTTACCCAAAGTTAATTCTGTTGTTATTGTTTCTAAATTTTTATCGGATGTTTTATGTCTGACACAAATAGTTTCCCCATTTGATATTTGGCTATTAATAGCGGTAAATTGATCGGGTAAACAACCAATAGAGTATTCGCCATTATTGACACTGACATTGACTTGATGGCTAATACCAGAAACCATAATTTCATTTGATATTTTATAGGTGTTTAACTCGGCATCTAAATAGGACTGGAATTGAAAGGCATCTGGTAAAGTATCGGCTAAAGTGTGAGAACTAAAAGTAAATTGTGCTGCACCTATATCCAGTAATGTTTCTACACTCGTCCAGTAGTTTTCTGAAGAGATGTGGCGTAAGCAAATAGTATCGCCGTTATTGGCAACACTATTGGCTGAAGTGAACACATCTGTGCAACCAATAGAATATTCGCCATTAGTAATGCTAACATTAACAGGCACTCTAATACCCGTTATTGTTTTGGCTTTGGTCGTTAGTAAAATATTTCGCTCAACATTGTTTAAATGCGTAAAGTTGATTGTATGTGGAATATCATCACTTAGTTTTGCTTTAAAAACACCGCGTCCATGAGTTGCTGCATACAATGTATCTGTATCATGCCAGGTTAGCTCATCAACCGAGACGTTGGCTGGACCATTATTTTCTATACTCCAAGTTTCTCCATAGTCTTCACTAGAAAATATGCCTACTTCTGTTCCAACATAAATTTGATTGTTGCGAATTGGGTGGACGCTAATTGTTTTGATTGGAGCTGAAGGTAAGGCTGTTATACCACTTCCTGAAGAGGTTATCCAAGTTGCACCAGCATCGGTTGACTTCCATAAGTTATTGTCTTCATAGCCGCCAAAGGATATATAGAGTGTGTCTGTATTAATAGGATCTATAGCAATACTTGTTAAAAAACGGTGTGGTAAATCATGTGTTGTTATTAATTGCCATTCTGGCTCATCATCGGTTCCATCATCGGTTTTATATAAAGCACCATTATTATGACCCACATAAATGATATCGCTATTGGCTGGAGAAATATTGATCGTACTAATTGGCGAGTCATTTGATATTGGTGATTTTATCACCTGCCACTCTGGTGTGTCTTGTTTGACATTATTACTAACCCATAATTGATGTGACCCTGCTAACATTCTTTTTTCGTTATTAGGATCTAACATAAAGGGTGCAATAAAATTAGATTTTGCTGTCATTGCTTGATCATAAATGGGCTCAGAAGTATTGCCGCCATTGATACTTCGGTGGATTTTGAGGTGTACATATTCGCTATAAATATAATTGGGATCGATTGGGTCAAATGCCGAAAATCCGCCATCGCCACTAAATATTTCCGTCCAGTTTTCACTATCACCATGGTAAATTAGTGTTCCGTTATCTTGCGTTCCACCAACCACTTTACCATTGGAACCAACACTAACCCCATAAAACTGGGTGATTGCTAGTTGATTGTTAAGCTCTTGCCACCCAACATCATCATGGACTTTTTGTATATCTGGCGCTGTATAAATGCCACCATCATTAGCGAAGTAAACTTGGTTATTATTGATTCCGTCATAGTCTGGATGTTCTAGAATAAAGTGGTGATCGGCATGTGCTGAACTGGGTGCTAGCCACCATCGGCTAATTTTATTGAGAGTATTACCTGAGTCATTACTTTTCCATAGATCTAACCCACCCACAATAATTTGGTTTTCATTGAATGGATCAATCCACAGGGCATTGGCATACCAGCCTTGTGAACCTAAAAAGTTTTTGCCGGAATTGACTAGAGAGTAAGATTGCCCACCATCACTACTTTTCCAGATTTCGCCTGAATTTTTATCGATAGATGCATAGACTATGTTAGGATTTGAAGGAGCGTAAGCGAGCTCTATACGCTCATAAGATAATGAGTCAAGACCGCTTGCCTGACTCCAGTTTTGTCCTCCGTCATTAGAGTAGAGCGCTTGCCCCCATTTTCCAGCAATGAGTTTATTGTTGTCAGTGGGGTGTACATCAATATCGTTGGTACGGCCGTTGTGTGTTTTTACCCAGCTTATACCTGCATCGCCAGAGGCCCAAATTCCAGTATGTGTGGCTGCAAGTAGTAGGCTGGAGTTATTTAACATAGTGAGCCGATTAACCCAGTAAAAATTAGATGAATTTTGTGTACTGCTTAGTGCAGACCAAGTCACTCCCTTGTCTTCAGATTTAAAAATACCCAAGCCTCTAATTTGATCAACATTGAATGTTCCTTCGCCTGTACCAGCATAAATAATATTACTATTGTTTGGATCAAAAATAAGAGTGCTTATTGATAAATTAGCCATAAAGTCGTCTGTTGGTGACCAGGATTGGCCAGCATTTTCAGTCAGCCAAACTCCACCAGATACTGCTCCAGCATAAATTCGTTCACTATTGTCTGGGTCAAATGCAAAAGAACGGATCCGGCCACCAATATTTCCGGGGCCAATAGATTGCCAGAGATTTGGGCTTATCTCTGAGCGTTCTTGTATGTAACGGCTCATTGATTTAACTTGTTGCTGAGCTTTTTGCCAATTTTCAATATTAACCTGATTATTTTCACTGAGTTGTTGCTGGTAACGAAAAGATTTTGCTTCACCAGGGTGATCAGGTTTGGGCTGAGAGAGTTTTGTTATTGCTCGATTTAAACTAGCGTAGGACATTCGGCAAATATCATCTTGTCTTACACTCCGTTCTTTTTCTAACCGAGAAAGCATTGTTGCCGATAAGTTTTGTATTAGTTCTCGATGTAAATCGGTAAAATTGGAACCACAGCTTTCTACTTGATTGAGGTTGATGGTTGCTATTGAAGCAATAACAAGAACAGACAGGGCTGCTAATTTAGCGAGTCGTAGTATATTCATCTTCGCTAATTAATCTTTATTTTTTAATGTATGCTGCATCATGTTACCAGTAGTATGTAAAGCTTCAGATGAGATTGTTAATTGAAAAATACCTCTACGTTTAAACTGTAATGTATTTTTAACATCGAGATATGCATAGCTTGTTTTTAGCCGCTGATTCTATCAAAAAAAGATAATGTTGATTAAAAACAAGTCGCATTTAAGGATATAAATTAAATAAAAATGTGAATTAGTACGTTTTTTATTGATCTTTAATGAAAGCTGAACATTATAACCGTTTCAAAATTATTGATAACTTGTCGCGTTTTGTCGCGTTGATTTTTCAACCAATAGCTGTTTTTATTGAAAACAGCTATTTGAAGTAAGGGTTATATAGCCTAGTAATATTACTTTGAGGTTCTAGCTTTTAAACTTTCATAATGAAAAGTAAGCCCCTCCGCTAGTGCTAAGGGCATAGCTGCTTCAGATAACTGCTGGCGCCCGTGATCATTGAGCTGTTGTATTGTGCATATTTTTAAATAGGTATTAATATTTAACCCGCCAGTTTGTCTCGCATAACCTAATGTCGGAAGTGTATGGTTTGGACCTGTTATATAGTCTCCCAAAGCAACAGCGCTATTAGCACCAACAAACAAAGAGCCATAGTGGTTAAGTTGCTCTGCTTTAATTTGTTGGTGACAAAGCATTAAGTGTTCAGGAGCATAAGTTTCACTGAATGTGATTAATTCATTAACTGATTGCGCATAAATTAACTCAATCTGTCTTTGTTCAAGTAGTTTTTGAGTGTTTTGATTGCTGGTTAAGTAGGCTAACAAAGAATCTAACCAATTTCTGCTGTCACTAACAATCAGTGAACAAGCGAGTGGATCATGCTCTGCTTGGGCAAGTGCATCAAGCGCAAGCCATTCGATAGGTTGTTTATCATCACACAATGCTAATAATTCACTCGGACCAGCTAACCCATCTATTTTAACGCGGCTTTGCAATTGCTTTTTAGCTTCATTGACCCAGGCATTGCCAGGGCCAACAATTAAATCAACCGGCTCTATGGTTTCGTAACCTTGAGCTAAGGCTGCAATGGCTTGTACGCCACCAAGTTGAATAAATTGGGTTGCACTAGCTAATGAGGCGGCAGCTAAAACGGCTGGGTGAGCTGAAGGTGAACAAGCTATACGAACAGGACAACCTGCAACTTTGGCTGGTATTAATGTCATCAATGCTGTTGATATCAGCGGAAATCTACCACCAGGTATATAGGCTCCCACTCTATTAATGGGAGAAACAACTTGGCCAAAAGAACCGAACTCATCCGCAAACTGTTTTGAGTCTATGCCTGATCTTTGAAATCGAGCAAATGACTCTATTCTTTGTGCCGCTAACTTTATAGCGTCGGCTAACTGGCTATCGAGTTGATAATCTGCAAATGGTTTCAACTGGATAAACTGTGGTGGCTGTCGATCAAATTGCTCTGATAATTCCCTGATTTTGCTATCTCCGTCCGATGCGATATCAAATAGCATTTGTCTGACTTGATTTTCAATGTCAGCATTTTGATCGAGAAGAGGGCGCTGCCAATTTTGAGCGTTAGTTATCATTAAAGCGACTCCTTAGCTCAGTAGTAATTGCATTAATATCGACATCTTTTGCTAGCGCATCAACCAATGCAAAAAAGATCAAGTCGGCTGCTTCCCATCGAACCTCTTCGTAACTTTGTGCTTCGATAAGTTCATCAGCTTCTTCGCGAATTTTTTCGGCTCTAAAATCAGCAGACTTAAAAAGTTTAGTCGTAAAAGAATCATCGGGTAATAACTCTTTTCTTCGAGCTAATAAGTCAGTGAGTCGATTTAAATCAAAAGGGCGGTTTTGTGATGCAAAACAGCTATAGCGATCAAAGTGACAAGCATTGTTGGTTTGTTTGACGCGGAATAATATGGTGTCTCCATCACAATCAACATCCGCTTGAACAAGTTGTTGTTGATTTCCGCTCGTTAAGCCTTTTTCCCATAATGATTGACGGCTTCGGCTCCAATAAATACCTTTACGTTCTTCTAATGCTTTAGTTAATGATTGTTGATTTGAATAAGCTAGCATGAGAACTTTATTGGTGTCTGCATCTTGAACGATTGTTGGAACTAAAGGAGCTTTCTCAAAATCAATTTGAGAAAGAAAACAGTCGGTTAATTTTAGTTTGCCTGTATAAATAGACATACCTATTTGCCCATTTGCACCTAATTGAGTGTACCATTCAATATCATCTAGAGAAGTAATACCACCAGCAATGGTTACTGGCACCGATGATGTTTTAATAACTTGCTCTATTCGTGGTTTATCAATACCTTGTAATAAGCCTTCCTTTTCGACTTGTGTATATAAAAACTCACAACAATTTTGAGAGAGCTCAGGTATTAAGTCTAATACTTTTTCACCTTCTGTATTTTGCCAGCCTTGTGTTGACCAGTAATCACCCTTGGCATCAATTGCAAAGATTAAAGTTTCTTTAGAGAGTTTTTTAACCCAATCTTTACGACAGTTTGTACCAATAATAATTTTGCTTGCACCAGCTTTAATATATTCTTTAGCCGTCTCTAAATCACGAATGCCACCACCTACTCGACACGGTCTTACTTTCAGTAATTGCTTAATTAATTCTTTATTACTACCTTGGCCTAAAGCTGCATCTAAATCAATAATAGCGACTTCACCATAAGTTGCAAATTCTTCGAGCAATTCAAAAACATCATCACGCTCTAATACTTTTTCTTTACCTTGTTTTAATTGAACCGCTTTGCCATTCATTAAGTCAATTGATGGTATTAACATTCTTTAGTTCCTATTTTTTAATGGCTAATAACCTTATTAATATAACCATTTATTGTTAATTAATTTATGTTGCTTAAGTCAGTTTAGTAAGTGCGTATATTGATCGCATTGTTGATTAAAAACTGTTTCACTTGTCCGACATTATATTCACCACTATGAAACATACCTGCGGCTAAACAAGCATCTGCACCTTGTTGAAATGCTTCTAGAAAATGTTGTTCATTTTTTGCGCCGCCAGATGCAATAACTTGGATAGGAACCGATTGACTAACTTTTTGAGTTAAACGAGTATCAAACCCTGAACCTGTCCCATC
This sequence comes from Aliikangiella litoralis, assembly GCF_052495765.1. The sequence continues at coordinate 316,872 of NZ_CP199292.1, forward strand.
CTTATGCATAGCAGTTAATAAAATTTCGCCAGCTCCTCTATCGGCAACTTCTTTAGTCCAGCTAAAAAAATCTTTATCGACTAATTTTCTTCCGCCGTTAATGTAGAGCCCTAGTTGCTTTTCTTGCTGATTAACATCAATGGCAACCACTACGCACTGGCTACCATATGCAATTGCCGTTTGGTCAATAATATCCGGTTGTAAAACTGCTGTAGTGTTTAAAGCAACTTTATCTGCTCCAGCATCTAGAAAGGCTTTAACGTCATCTAGTTTTTTTAGTCCACCGCCAACTGTAAATGGAATTGATAAATTTTTTGCAATGTCTGTGACGAGTTTTAATGCTGTAGGACGCCTTTCGTTACTAGCAGATATATCTAAAAAGACAAGTTCATCAGCTCCTTGTTTTTCATAGTTTAATGCAAGCTCTACTGGATCACCCATATCTCTCAGCTGCTTAAAATTAGTGCCTTTAACCACTCGTCCTTTATCAACATCAAGACAAACTATTATTCTTGGCATTAAACTATTAATGGTTGGTTTTATATTAGAATTCATTTTAAATTCCTTCCAAATCTAAGGCTTGTTTAATAATTTCGCTTCCGACATGACTTGACTTTTCTGGATGAAATTGAACGCCAGTAAGGTTACCCATTTTTATCGCGGCGCAAAAAGTTTCACCGTAGGTCGTTTTTGCAATAGCATTTTGACTCTCTTTAATGGCATAGCTGTTAACAAAGTAAACACATGAATCAGGCCATACTTCACTGTCTAATTTAGACCATCCTACCATTGGTTTTTTAGGAAAATCTAAAGCTTCCGCTCTACCTTGCAACCAACCAAGACCAACGGCATCAGGATCTTCGTCGCTACTATTAAAAAATATCTGCATGCCAACACAAATACCTAAAATAGGAATGTTTTTCTCGCGTGCTTGAGAAAGATATATATCCCATTTATTTTGTAAAATGTTTTTCATTACTGTGCCAAAACGACCTTGACCAGGTATAACAATCGCATCGTATTTTTGATTATCAGGCTGTTGCAAAATATAACCGGTATAGCCAAGTCTTTCTATTGCTGCCTTTAAACTAAAAAGATTGCCTGCTTTTGTATCAACAATCAGTACTTTTTTCATTAATTTTAGTCCAACTCAATTCTATTAAATTATAATGTAAACTTATAATATGCCTTTTGTTGTATTATCGCCTTGGCTTTCAGATAGTGCTTCTTTTAGAGCATAAGCTAGTGCCTTAAAACACCCTTCTGCTAGGTGATGATTATTTCGATAATACATTGGTTTAATATGCAGTGTTATCGCTGCGGTAGTTGCAAGTGTTAAAAAGAAATGTTCAAACATTTCGGTGCTCATGTTGCCTACATTTTCTCGTGTAAAGTTCAATTCGCCGACATAAATTCCACGGCCAGAAAGATCTACCGCACACATAATGAGTGCCTCATCCATTGGTAATAAACGTTGCCCATAACGCTGCATTGTTTGACGTTGACGCCAGCTTTGTTGTAACGCGTCACCTAAACATATTGCAATATCTTCAACCGTATGATGATCATCAATATGTAAGTCACCATTGACCGAAAGGTTTAAATCCCAACGTGCATGTGAAGCAAGTTGATGAATCATATGATCGAGAAAACCAATGCCTGTATTGATATTAATTGATTGTTGACCATCTACATTAAGTGTAATTTCAATATCGGTTTCTTTGGTTTTTCTTGAAACTGAAATAGTTCTATTCGTTGTTTGTTTTATTTTATCGGACATAGCCATGCCTCCAATTCATTTATATCTTTTAGTACAATATCAGCTCCCGCCTCATAAAGAATTTCAGCGCTTCTTTCGCCAATGCCAATAGCGAGAGAATTTGAGGCGTTGGCGGCTTGCATATCGTCGGGATTGTCGCCGCACATCCAACTGAAATTTGAGAACTTTTTTTGTAATTTCTGTATTCCTTCTGGTGAAGGTTTTGGTTGCTCGACATCATCCAGACTTACCAGTTCCAATTTTTCGAGGTTAATAAAGTTTTGGCCTGCTTGTGCTTCATTAAATGGTCTACCAGTAACTATAGCAAAGTTGGTTTGTTGACAGTCGTTAATTTTGGAAACCAGTGAATTATTAATGAGAGGTTTTTCATTAGCGACAAAACCATCATTATTTTCACCTAAGTAAAGTTTTTGAAAAACTTCAGTTACTTCATTGAGGTTTGATTTTATATTTTGTTTTTCTAATAATGCTTGAGTGAGTACCCAGTCATTATTAAAGCCCCCTGCATCTTTAAGTTGGAATATTTCTGACTGATTAATTTCTTTCCCTGACAATTGTTTTACTGTCGCTTTAATTGTGGTGTCGTAGCTATCACTTGTATCGATCAACACACCATCCATATCTAAACAGATTAAATCTGGACATAGTGTGTGTTTTAATAATGATAGTAATTTTTCTGTTGTGTAAGGTATTGTAATTCTGATGCAATTAGCTAGTTCATTTTCATTAAAAGCTCTAACTAAAACGCCATTTTTTTGTAAAAATGAACGCATTGCCTGAGCTTGATTATTGGGCAGTTGTATTAATATAAAGTTTGCTTCACTTGGCATAACGGTTATATTAATGCTTTGCAAGAAGTTAATTATTTTCTTTCGATTGTTAATGATCGACTGACAGTAATCTTGCATTTCTTTTCTATTGTTCTTTTCTAATGCGAGTTCTGCTATTTGTAAGCTGGGCTGTGGAATGTTGAAAGGCATACATCGAGAAGTAAACTGGTTTATTATTTTTTCTGAACCTAATATATAACCTAGACGAATACCTGCTAGACCATATGCTTTAGAAAGAGTTCTTAAAATGATCAGGTTATCATAAAGAGATAATAATGAATTAACGACACTCTCTTCTTCACTAAATTCAATGTAAGCTTCATCTAAAAATATCCAGCCATTATTTTTTTGTGCTGTTTCAATAATATTAATTAAATCATTAATTGGAATGAGTTCTCCTGTTGGATTATTGGGTCGAGTTATTACTGTAACTGAGTTACTTGTGTTCTGAATTGTGGAGAGCGTCGTACTAATGTTAATTGATAGGTCTTGATTGGCTGGAATTAGTTTTGCGTTTAGCTTCCAGCTCTCCACGCCCCAGGTATATTGTGAGAATGCAGGTAGTGGCAAAATTAATTCTCGCTCTTCTTTTATTAAGCGCATTAAAATCATGATTGCTTCGTCACCACCATTAGTACAGAGCACTTGCTTTGGTGAGAGCTGATTAAGTTCAGCAATGCGTTTTTCAAGTGATTGTCTTTGCGGGTAACGCCAATAAAACTTGCCATCAGGTAAGCTGTCTACCAAAGGACTTGTATTATCACTTCGTTCATTAAAATCTAGCTTGAGATAAGTTTGCATTTTTTATTCTCGATCTAATTGGCTTATTGCTATAGTGCTTTTCTAACGGGTGTTTCCAAAATATCTGTTGCACCTGCCTTAATCAACTTTGGAAGCAGATCGCGTATTTCACTTTTTTTAACCGCCGCTTTAACTGCAAATCCTTTGTCTTGATAAAGAGGAGAGACTGTTGGGTATCGCATGGATGGTAATAAAGAAACGATTGAGTTGATCTTTTCACTAGTACAGTTCATTTCTAATAAAACTCTTTCTCGACCATTAATCACTGCTTGCATTAAAGTTAATAAATCTTCGATGTCTTTTCTTTTTCCGGTATCTTCCAATACACCGCTATTAGCAATGAATTGAGTCGAACTTTCCATAACGGTATCGACAATTTTAAGTCGATTGGCGCGTATTGTTGTTCCTGTAGATGTGTTATCAATAATCATATCTGCATCTTCAGGTGGGAATACTTCAGTTGCGCCATAAGAGCGCAATAGTTGGTAATTAATTCCTAGTTTGTTAAGGTAATCAGTGCTGATATTTTTATATTCAGAAGCAACTATTAATTTGCGCTTTTGCATTTCTTGCCAATCCCAATCTTCAGGAATACAAGTCACAATTTTTACTGGGTCATAACCAAGATTTTTTAAAGTTTCAACATTACAACGTCTCTCTTGAATCCAATCTAAACCTGCAAATCCTATATCGTGTTGACCCATTTCAACCAATGAAGGAATGTTTTGGCTTTTTAAAAGTTTAACTTCGAGATCAAAACCATACGCTTTAGGACGGTAGTTACGTTCATCACCAATTAGTTCTATTCCGCAGTCTGAAAGTAATTTTAGAACTTTTGTATTTATTCTTCCTTTCGGAAGTACTAGTTTAAGTGTCATTTTATTTTCTCTTATTAAAGTTAATTTTTAAAAGCATTAAAAAAGCCCCGGTTACTGAGGTAAACGGGGCTTTGAAATTTGTGTTATTAATTTATTTACACATACGAAAAAGCACCCTCATCTTAAATGATGATGGTGATGCAAAACGATTGAGCTAAGCGAAATATTTTTTGTTTGTGTTTTCATGTGAGCGATTGTTTCAGATTGAGTATGAGATCTCAAATAACCAGAGGTTATATCTTAGGCTTTTAATGAATCTGAATAACCAAAAAACTTGTATTAGAATAGTAAAAAATAAATACTCATGTATATACAAGCTTGTAGGGCATTGATTGAAATACGCTTTTAAATGATAAAAAATATTTTAATTAATAGCCGGTGGCTTTTTGTTGTTTTGCAAGGCATTTTAAAATGTAAATAATTTAAATAAATTTTTTAATTATTGAGGAAAAATATATTTTATACTGCTTTATATTGTTGAATATTTAGGGTTTAGATGTATATACAAGTTTGCTGTATAGATTAAAAATTAATTAGTCCATAGTGGAATGATTAGCCCATAATAATATTTTAAAAATTGTATAAATAGTAATGGATTCTTTTCTCTTTTTCTTGGTCACTAAGAGAAAAATTTCAGCCATACAATTTAAAGTATGACTGAAATAAACATTATCAAAATTAGTTAGCTTTTACAAAAGGTACGATAAACACTTTCATTACCGGGCCCACCGTAGCCATTAGTTAAACGACGATGTGCACGAAGAAACACAATATAAGAACAAGCATCCCATGTAGTAACATTGACAGGGTTATTTGCAGTTGCAGGTACACCTGTTGATTCTCCGCCTCGAAATGTAAGACTTCCACCATCATCGATACGTGGTACAGACCAATGCATGTGGGAGCCTTGTTTCTCAATTTCTACTTCGAACCAGTCTAAATGAGGGTGATCTACCGTATAGCGAGCAGTTACTGTATTGCTAATTGGTTGACATAGGTTTGAGCCTACCAGAAACTCGTCAAGTTCTAGCCACATTAATGTTCTTGCGTTGTTAATAACAATTTTTTCAAGAAGACTTTCGTGAATAGTTACCCAGCCACTACCTGTATTTTCTTGTAATTCATAAGCGAGTCCAAAAGTATGAATTTGACGAGCTAGGTCAACAGTTGCTGGTGAACCTGCATCAGGATTAGGTGATGGGTTAGGGTAAGCATTTGTTGGTGCTAAGTAAGTTGAGTTTAATTGTGAACATCTAGTTATCCCCACCTTGTGAAGATATTTTAAAAGCTTAAAGTCTTCAGTTTTTTTAATTCAGGAGACTTTAAGATGAACAAACGTAGCGAGCAAGAATGGTTGTCATTATTTAAACAACACGATGAAAGTGGTTTAACGGCAGCCGCTTTTTGTCGAGAGAATCGATTGTGTGCCAAATACTTCAGCAAGCGGAAGCTGGATTTAAACTGGAAAGCCGAGCGGCTCCAAGGTACTCAGTCATTTATCCGAGTGAATCGTCCCAAGTCAAGACCGACACAGATTGAAATGAAAGTTGGAGAGCTGCAATTGAGTTTACCCGATTCAGTAGAGGCCAACTGGTTAGCGAAGCTTGTTAAGGCATTAGTATGAAATCCGCAACCGATTTCGAGTTGATTTATCTGCATCGAGACCCGGTGGATTTTCGCAAATCAATAAACGGTTTAACGGTGATAGTGGAGCAGGAGATGGCACTCTCACCTTTCAGTGAAGCGCTATTCGTTTTTTGCAATAAAGCGAGAGATAAACTCAAAGTGCTTTACTGGGATAACACCGGTTTTGCCTTATGGTATAAACGTCTGGAAAAAGAGAAATTCAAGTGGCCGAAAAAACATTCTCAGGCCATGATGGCTTTAACCGAGCAACAGTGGTGTTGGTTATTATCCGGGCTAGATATTAGTCGAATGCAAGGCCATCAAGCTATCACATTTGAAAGGGTCCGTTGATCAAAAAAATCAACCGCTGATCGTCAATTAGGTTACCGGGCCGTCAACTCTGTTAGACTGTCGGCCATGAAACACTCACCAGATATTTTCCCTGATGATATGGCAGCGCTCAAAGCGCTGCTTCTGACCGAGCGTGAGAAAAATAAACAGCTCATGGCTCAAAATCAGTATTTATTAGAACAATTTCGTCTGGCGCAACACAAGCGATTTGGTCAAAGCAGTGAAGCTCACGAAGAACAGTTAGACTTATTTAATGAAGCGGAGCAAATTGCTGATGAGGGTATTGAGCCAGAAAAAGAGAGTATCAGTTACACTCGCAATAAACCCAAACGAAAGCCGCTCCCGCAAGATTTACCGCGAGAAGTGATTATTCATGACATAGCTGATGAAGAAAAAGTTTGTGATTGTTGTGGTGGTGAGCTTCACCGAATGGGTGAAGATAAAAGTGAGCAGTTAGAATTTATTCCAGCGAGCATTAAAGTGATTGAACATGTTCGCCCTAAATATAGTTGCCGGACTTGTGAGAAAAAAGAAACGCAAGTTAGCATCAAACAAGCGGCCGTACCAGTCAGTCCCATTCCGAAGAGTATGGCCACGCCTTCCTTGTTGAGTCAGGTGATAACCAGCAAGTACCAGTATAGCCTGCCGCTTTATCGACAAGAGCTACTCTTTGTGCAACACGGTGTTGAACTTAACCGCAAAACTCTGAGTGAATGGATGTTAAAGTGTGCTGAATTGTTTAAACCCATTATTGAACGTTGGCATGAATTGATGTTACAACAACCCGTCATCCAGGCAGATGAGACGACATTGAATGTGATTAGTGAGGATAAAGTTAAATGCTATATGTGGCTTTACTGCACAGGCTCTGACTCGCCTCAAGATAATGGGATACCGAATATGGTGTTGTTTGACTATCAAGCCAGTCGTCGTGGGCAGTGCGCTGTTGATTTTTTGCAGGACTTTAAAGGCTATTTGCAAGCGGATGGCTATGCGGGCTATGAACAAACCCAAGCCAAACTCGTGGGCTGTTGGGCCCATGCTAGACGTAAGTTTATTGAGGCAGAAAAAGTCCAGGGAAAAAATAAAACCGGTAAAGCTAACTGGGCCATTAGCCACATCAAAAAGCTGTATCGGATTGAAACGCAAATCAAGGCACTATCGTCCGATGAAAAATTGAATCAGCGGCAGGAAAAAGCTCTGCCGCTACTCAATCAGTTTAAAACGTGGCTGGATAAATCTGCCCTACAAGTCCCACCGAAATCCGCGATAGGCAAAGCCATTGCTTACAGTTTGAATCAATGGCCCAAACTCATTCGCTACACTGAAGATGGCCAACTGAATATTGATAACAACCGGGCTGAGCGGGCTATTAAACCGCTGGTCATTGGGCGTAAAAACTGGCTATTTGCCAATACCGCCAGAGGCGCACAAGCCAGTGCAACACTTTACAGTCTGATTGAAACCGCTAAAGCGAATGGACTCATTCCATTTGATTATCTGAACTATCTGCTGACTGAGTTACCGAGAGCGACCACCAACATTGAAGCATTAATGCCTTGGAATTTTAACAATAGATAAAATCGCTAGGTGGAATTAGCAGACGCTTACGTTTAATTTTATCAAGCGATTGCTGACAGGAGTGTATCTAGGATCATTTTCTACTTCGATCCAACCATTCACATCAGGTATATGATTATGAGTTGCAGTAGGGTTATTAACATAAACTGGCTCAAGAATTAGCGGTGATAGTGATACAACAATTTGTCCCACTTGAGTTGAGGGGATCATATCTTTAGTAACAGGTGTTGAAGGTAAAGCTGGGCCTGTCCAATTACGTTCATATAAAAACCTATATCTCAATTGGCGTGTTGCTGTTGCTTTACCTGTTTGACCAATCATAGTCATAGTACCGGTAAAAGCGAGGTTGCCAATTTGCGTATAACCATTACTTCGAAAGTCATGCATATTGACTGAGTCTGGAATTTGATAATTACCGACATGTGTCCACATTGGTATTTCTAATGGATTCGGTGGAGCTAGGTCAACACAAAGTTCTACGCAAAAACAATTGGAGATATCTTCTCTATCGGGCTTTCGTCCTCTTGATGGTGGTTCGTCGAGTAATTGAATTAAGTTGCCATTGGCATCTAGTGCCTCTATTTGAAAATAAACATCAGGTCCACCTGTCCATTCTAAATTAATAAAAGGTGAAAGCGGTGTTTGTTTAAACTGTTCACTACTATAATAAATGTAGAACCAACCATTTGCATCAGTAATTGCTTGCCCCAAAAAGTCATTCTGGATCCAGTCAACGTCATTTGCTTTTACATTCACACCGCCGACAGGTCCCTGAGGTTTTTGGCAAGTGGTTACTCGACCACAAATTACCCAGACATCATGTTTTTTTAGCCAGGTACACCATATATTAGCTGGCACGATTAACTCGTCATAATGTTGGAAATAGTGATCAAGTTGTTCCCATGATGGACGGTAACAAGCTAGCAAAAAATGCTCACTAGATTTTAGTTTTTGATTACTTCCAGGAACTTTTTCAAAAGTTACTACAACTTCAATAGTTTCACCATTATAATCTTTTTCATCACCATTTATTTCTGTAAAAAAATTTCCTTCTTCATCTGTACTACCTGAAGCTACTAAGTTGTCTTTTCTATTGTTTAGTTCTTTTTCTGATAACTGTTGAAATGTTTTTGCAATACAAGGTTGGTTGGGGAAGTTTTCTTTAGGTTTTTTATAGAGGTGAATTGTTATATTAGAAAATTTTACTCGACATCCACAATTTGTTATTCGAGCAGCAAGGTTCGTATTAAATCTAAATAGATTTGTCATAGTTAAAGTCCTTCTTTTTAGGTTGATAAAAATTCCATAACCCTCATCCAATATTCAGTCCTTTTTGCATTTTATATTTGGCTGAAAGTTATCAAGTTTCTTTTACTACTTACAGCGCATAGCATAGTAATTGATTAGGGCTACTATCTAAATAGTTTTTATCGTAAGTTGACGTAAGACATTTCTGAGATGAACAGACAAAGAAGTGTTGATTAGTAACTTCTTTATTAGTGTAATAGTTATTTGGTTTCATATTGAGATAGCGTTTGTGAGCAAGGGGTTTATAGTCTTTTACTGGTGTTTTAGAAAATAGGTTGTTATGTAAAAGCATTATCAATTAAGTTGATTATAATCGGTTGATATAAATATCTGATATTAACTTGCACCGTTCAGTGAAAACTAAAAATCACTTGTTGATAATTTGTTAAGGTTTAAAATAGTGAATCAACGAATAATCTAAAGTGGATATTTTATGGGACGTTTACCATCCAATAATAAGTCAGAAGATAATGGCTCGAACGATTCATTTGTACCTGATAGTAATGAGCATAAAATATATGCCCGTCAGCGAGGGGTTAAAGCGTCACGTATTAAACTTGAAAAAGCATTACATGCTGCAGGTTTAAAGACTCAAGCCGCTTTAGCCAATATTATTGCTGATAAAGAAAATCTTGATTCACCGCCTAAAGATCTGGTGAATAAAGCCTTTCGTGAACGTTCGGTTGAGCCACAGACTATTGAGCGGATCGCCAACGCATTAGGTGTTGAGGCTTACACCTTATACTTGTCATCAAGTGATACTGAGTGGGAACGAACAACCGAAGCTTCTATGCGTTCGGAAGGCAATAAGCGTTTTCAGCCGAGAGAAACTGTGAATACCACACAGAGGGTTATCCCACAACGATTGACTTCAAAAAGGATTTGGTCTTTTGGGGCTGTGTTAATTATTGGATTAGTTTCTTGGAGTGTGTATTTTTTCATTCAAGATAAAAATTCATCAGCATTAATCGTTGATAATAGCGCACAAACTCGTAACGAGATTAAACTACATTCAATCAATGAAGCGTCTGTTTCGAAAACTGATATGGCTGCAACTCAGCAACCATCAATGTCGGTTAAGTCAGTTGGTCACTTTAAAAATATTGCTTTGTCGGTATTAAGCAGCCCTGAAAATGAGGTTAGTGCCCACTTGGAACAAATGCTATCTGACAAACTGCGTATTTTATTGAAGAGTCAATATCGATTAAGTTCCACTGACTTTCACTTACTCTCGCCAGACCTTGCTCCTTGGGAGCTTCCTAGTAAAATAGGAGTTGATTTTGTCGTGCAAAGCCGCTTGGTTAAGAAAGGCCGATATTTTGGTTTGTTTATTTATTTAATTAATAGCAAACATAAATATATCGCATTAACCGATGCTTGGCAGCATTTTCCAACGGTAGAAAATATTACACGCTCAGCACAAAGAGCTGTTCAGCAAATTGAAAAAATGATTAGTGAGGCAATAGACAATCGTCTAGTTACTTCTTTTCCTGTTAATGAAGCCGCACTCACATCCTATTTGAATGGCGCATATTACCAAGATAAAGCGCTGATTACTGAAAATCTGACTCGGGCTCAAACAGAATTTAGTCGTGCTCTTCGTATTGCTCCAAGTTTTCATAAGGCTAGGGCAGCACTTTGCGATAACCTTGTGCGATTAAGTATTGCTAACGGAGATAAATCACTTTTAAAAGATGCTGAGCTGGAATGTTTAAAAATACGAGAAGCGGCGCCGGAACTTGCAGATTTCTATTATGCAATGGGCCAAGTAAATCGAAAAATGGGCAATCTACAAGTTTCGCAAGATTATTACAAAAACGCTTTAAAATTAGAGCCTCGATTTACTGACGCACTATTGGGGTTAGCAGAAAGTCATATCGCTTTAGCTAATCAACAAGGTGATGTCAGTCATTTTGAAAAAGCGATTCAGTTTGTCGAGCAAGCAGAATCAATCTCTCCCGACTTTTGGAAAGCGCCACTCATTAAAGGAAGAGCTTATTTTTATTCTGGTCAACCCCAAAAAGGGATTGTTGCCACTCAAAGAAGTGTCGATATTGTACCTAATATTACTAATCTCAATAATTTAGCCTCTGTTCAATTTTGTACTGGTGATTTTAAAGATGCAAAATCTAATTTTGAAAAGCTTGTTGCTTTAGATAATGCACCGTCAGTTAGTTATTACAACCTTGGTCTTATAAACTTTTATCTTGGTGAATATGAGTATTCGTCGGAAAATATTAAGTACTATATTGACTCTTTTTTGCAGGATGAAGTAGAAGGTAATTATATGTTTTGGACTGGGTTAGCTGATTCATACCGATACTTTAAAGAGATACAGTTGGCGCACTCGGCTTATCAAGTCGCTTTACAACAAATTGAGGTGGAACGACTTAAAGGGGTAAACCAAGGTTCTTTGGAAAGTTATACGATTTATATCCAGCTCGCATTATCGGAAATTAATGATGTTCCGTTGACTAATAAATCTCAAAAAAAGATAAGCAAACGGTTAGAGAAAGTACAAAAACTATCTAAAGATCCTTACTCAAAAGCTTATATTGTTTTAAGTTGGTCGATGTTAAAAGAATATGAAAAGGCAATGCCAATTTATCGTGAGCTTTCACAAAGTTGCCAAGGTTTTTTGGGGCATCCCGCGTTAAAGCCTTTAAGAAAAATTTTACTTGCAAAAAAATGATACCTAATTGGCTATCTATCTATAGCATTCGATAACTTACGCTAATGCTAGATTCGGTTTTTGGCTAAAAACTGCATGATTACAAGACTTACATATTATATGTAGATTTTTCTCTGTATATGATATTGAGTCAATAGTTTTTATCAATTTGCAATAATTCACGTTTATTTAAAGGAAGAAGTCATGAATTTTCTATTACTATACCCGTTTTTTTTCAATGAAAAAAAAACAATCTATTTATCATTTTTATCGCTCTTATTTTTAACTTTTAGTATGAACTCATTGGCAGCGCTATCGGATAGTGAAAAGATTAGTGCCCATATTGGTACACCAACCGATCAAGATGTGTATACTTTCTATGCGGAAGCAGGTGACAACATTTTAGCGAGGATTGCAGATATTGGTGCGAATGCTTTTTATCCTCGAATTTCTCTTTATTCGTCGTCTGGTACTAGAATATCCCACGCAGCACACCATACTGCCACAGGCATAAATTATACCATTACTACAACGGGAGAATATTCATTTATTATCTCAGACTATTACCAATCTAATGCAGGCGCCTATCATTTTTATTTTAATCGTATTGCGGGGGCTAATGAGCATGGACTGCTAGCGAATGATAGTGTTAATAGTGGCCAAATTGATCTGGGTGACCTCGATAGCTACACCTTTATTGCCGATGTTGGTGATAATATTTTGTTGCGTGTTGCTGATATCGCCGGCGCTAGCTTGTATCCAAGAATGACACTCTACGCACCTGACGGTAGTCAGATCTCACATGCGTCACATCATACTGCAACAGGATTAAATCATACTGCTGAGATGAGTGGGACCTATACTGTTGTCATTAGTGATTATTATGTGACAGGTACAGGTATTTACGAGCTTTTTTATGCACGTATTGCTGGTGCCAATGAACATGGTTTGTTAGTTAATGATAGTGTTAACTCGGGCGAGCTGACCTTGGGTGATCTTGATACTTATACGTTAAGTGCCAGTACAGGTGATAATATTCTATTACGTATTGCCGATATCAATGGGGCAAGTTTGTATCCCAGAATAACGCTTTATGCGCCTGATGGCAGTCAAATCTCGCAAGCGGCGCATCATACCGCTACAGGGTTAAATCATACAGCGACAGTGGATGGTACTTATACGGTTGTGATTAGCGATTACTATGTAACAGGGACGGGGGAATATCAACTTTTTTATACTCATATGGTGGGTGCTAATGAGCATGGTCTATTAACAAATGATAGTGTTAATAATGGGGAAATTGAGCTAGGCGATCTAGATAGTTATACGCTAGTCGCTAATACTGGTGATAATATTTTATTGCGTATTGCTGATATCAATGGGGCAAGTTTGTATCCAAGAATAACACTTTATGCACCCGATGGTAGCCAGATTTCGCAAGCGTCACATCATACTGCAACAGGGTTAAATCATACAGCGACAGTAGATGGTACTTACACGGTTGTAATTAGTGACTACTATGTAACAGGAACGGGAGAATACCAACTTTTTTATACACATGTAGCTGGGGCTAATGAACATGGTTTATTAGTTAATGATAGTGTTAACTCTGGCGAGTTGACGCTGGGTGATATGGATAGTTATACGTTGGTAGCCAGTGCTGGTGATAATATTTTAGTCCGTATAGCTGACTTTAGTGGTGCGAGCTTGTATCCGAGAATAACGCTTTATGCACCTGATGGTAGTCAGATTTCACAAGCGGCGCATCACACTGCAACAGGGTTAAACCATACTGCAACGGTCGATGGTACTTATACTATTATAATTAGCGATTATTATGTAACAGGTACTGGAAGTTATCATTTATATTACACCAAGGTGACTGGTGCAGATGAGTATGGTTTATTAAGTAATGATAGTGTTAGCCTAGGAGATCTTGCTCTTGGTGATCTGGATAGCTATACATTTACTGCAACAGCTGGAGATTATACTTTTCTTCGATTAGTTGATATCGATGGGACAAGTTTTTATCCCAGGTTATATTTATATGGTCCAGATGGTACTCAATTAATCTCTAGTAGCCATCATACTGCTACCGGTTTTAATCATAGAGCGACAACATCAGGGACTTATACGGTTGTGGTAAGCGATTACTACATAACCGGAACAGGAAACTACCATTTATATTTCAGTAAAGCACCGGGTGCGAATGAGTTAGGTACGCTTTATTATGGTGATGAGAAGCAAGAGACAATTGATTTGGGAGATTTAGATAGTTTTACATTTGATCCACAACTCAACCATACGATTAAGCTTAGTGTAACAGATACATCAGGCAATAGTTTTTATCCTGAAATTACGCTAGTTGCGCCTAATGGTGATTTGCTTAAACGCTCAAGTCATCACACTCAAGCCTCAATTATTTATACTATTCCTTATCGTGGTGTTTATACGGTGTTAGTGTCTGATCGCTATATTTCCGGTATCGGTAACTATAAATTGACTTATAGTAAAATAAGCGATTAGTTCATTTAGTTTTTAAATGAGTTTAAAACAAAAAACAGAACCTGGATTGGGTTCTGTTTTTTTCACTACAGAGTTGAGAGTAAAATTATACTTCAAACTCGATTCTTGGTTTAGCATCTTTTGAAGAATCAATTTGCGGTTGGCAAAGCAATAGCTTAGATGATTCTATTTTACCTTTTTCTACAACCCAGGCTTTAAAGTGTTCTCCTCTGTGTTTGCTAATTGTTCTTAATTTTTCAATATATTCTGGATTTTTAATTTCTGGCTTTAGTTCAGGCAGATCTTGGGGTGTTGCTATCGCACAAACTTTAACTTGCGTATCCGGTTTGTCTTTGAGCAATGTCGTGAATTGCTGAATAAATTTTAGTTGTTTTTCTTGAACTTCAATCATTTCAGGAGAATACTCAAGATCTTCAAAGCGGACTTTTAGCATATATTCCCCTGCAATTCTGACCACTGATAAGACATTGGCATAAGGAACAAATGTGTCGATTAAATAACTTTCTGCGGCAGACATGACTGCTTTTTTGGTAATTAATGTAATAAAACTTGAAACCCCAAAACCTGGAGCATTAACATTGCCCTTTAGGGGAATGTCTAGCTCAAGGTTTCCATCGCTATCTTTTAGCATATTAAGTGCTGAATTAAGTGGAATAGCGGATTGATCTTTTAATGAGTTTGCCTCTGCTCCATCGGCCGAAGAGAGCTCTAAGCCTCGCATGGTTAGTTTTGTTTTTCCATTTATTTTATCTTCAATAATTGATATTTTTATATCGCTATCAAATTGACCACTTAACATTTCAAATCCGAGAGATTTTTTCATATAAGGAGAAACCTCTGGCAATGAAAACTCTCTGATTTTAGAGGTAAGATTTAAATTAACTTTTTCAGAAAAAGGCAGAATGTCTCCTTGAATAGCTGCGCCGGAATAAGCATCTGTTTTAAAATCAATATTAATATTAGTTTTAATTTTTTTATCTCTGCTATCAATAGGGCCTATTTCAAGTTTTTTGAAATTCAGATGTTGCGAAAAAGTTGGCGAAACGCTTGCGTCACTAAATTTTAACTGGCTATCTTCAGTTATTATCAACTGATCTAAACTAAATGTAGGAGGGGGTTCTTTTGTTTCCTTTGTTGAATTAGATGCTTTTTGTTGTACCTCTGATGTATTAGGTTTGCTATTAAGTTCTTGTGATTCTTTCTTGTTGGGTAGTTGTGCTAAATTAATAAGCTGTTTATTTGCATCTAATAAAATAGTGCTGTCTAAGCCTGATATTTTAATTTTATTGAGTGATAAATGTTGATCGTTCACATCAATTTCGCTCAGGTTGACTTCACTTATTTTAGCGATAGGAGGTAGTAGTGTTGTTTTATTATCAGGTTGGGTTTTATCTTTTATCGTATGAATAGCTGAGGCCACTATTTCTTGTATAGTAAAAGATTTTATATTAAGTACATATTTTTGTTTTTTATCGAGGCGGAAATTACCTTTCTCTAAATTGATTTTGTCATAGCTTAATAGTAAGTCTTGCGATATGTTCTGTTTAATTTGTAGCTTCTTACCATTAATAAAAAAATTAAGTTTAATGTCGTTTTGCTTATTTTTTAATAATGATACTTCAGTGTCTACTAATTGTATATTAAGTTGTTCATTGTGAACTGTTGAGTCTGTGGCTACAAGCTTTAAGTTATTTAACTCGAGGTTAAGCTCGGGTTGCATTATTCTAATACCTTCGCTCGTTAGTGCAATTGATTGTTGAAGTTTTAAGTGAAGCTTTCCGGCTATTTTCTCTACTGGTGGAGGAATAAGATAAGCTATCTTCTCTAAGTCAAAATCATTTAACTCAAAATTAACTTGATGGGTGCCAAGTTGATTGGTTTGCTCAAAATCAAAATGTATTTTTAATGGCGAATTATTAATGGATGTCTTTATTTCTAATTTGCCTCGTTGATTTTTTTCATCAATTTTTAATCGGTTGAGGATTAATGAATGAATCGTAAAATGATGGTTAATGCCAAGGTGTTGAAAGGCAAAATTAACTTCATCAAAGTTAATTTTTTCTGCTAGCACTACCCAGGTAGGAGTTGCTTTTTTGTTCTTTGGGTCTTCTCCTGACGATTTACTTTTCGTTTCTGTTTTATCACTATTGGTCTGCTTAATCGGAAATCCTGCGATGTTAAGCTCAGTGTCAGATTGTTTTACTTGAATATCTACACCTGATATTTTCAATGTTTCTATAAGAATCTGGTTTGAAAATAAAGCCAAGCTATCGATATCAATTTCTGCTGACTTTATACTGGCGGTAGCTTTACCTGTCGAACTGTCAATTAGCTGAATATTCGTTAAGCTTATTTTGAGTATAAAAGGGTTAAACCGGATACTTGAGTTATCGGATAACTTGAAAGAATGAGCTTCAAGCTGATCGTTGATAACTAAGCGAGCCACCAAGGGGCTTATTGCCCAAACTAATAGATATAGAGCAACTATTGGCAATAATAGCCACTTTCCCAGTCCTTTAATAATAGTTACTAGCAGGCGATTATTAGTCGTTTTAGTTTCACTCATTAGTACAACAACTTTTTAGCTAATTTAATGGGAGGATAGTGTAACCAATTAATGTGATTGCTTCAAAAGATAAGATGTATACTTGTTTCACAGAGCTTCTTCCCTTTTAGTTAGTGTCATCAGAGTTTGTGATCACCTTAATCTGTTTTATTGAAAGGAGGATGCAAGGAATTGCATTTTGTTGAGTTTTTTCTTAATGTTTTAAAACAACCCCATTATTTTTAGGAAGCAGAAAATGGAATTATTCGTATCAGTAACTGGTTTTATCGTTATTTTAGCCGTATTGGTTTATATGCGTAGCAGAAAAAAGGCAATTGAAATAAAAACTCCTGATATAGTCGTGGCTATTCTTCCTGTGCTGATTTTTTTGATTGTATCAGGGAAATTATCAAAATTTGAACTAAGTGAAAGTGGCTTGAAGATTGAAACTGCTATTAATGAAGCCGCCAAAAGTGAAATATCGGGGCTTGAAATGTCAGTCGATTTAGAAAAGTTACCAGCCCGCTCTTTAAGCACGAACCCCAAAAGCATGGTTGAGGATATTCCTAAATTGATTAACAAAAAAACGGAAGCCCTATCTTTTAAGCTTGGGTTTGATGGTTATAATGGAAGAGCAATTTATATGTTCCTATCTGAATTAACGGAAAAGCCCTATTTGAAGCATTTGATTTTCTTTAATAGTGAAGGAAAGTTTTTTGGTATTTCCCCGGCCCATTCATTGGCTAAGTTGTATCCTGATAGTGGAAGAGCCTATGACCAGCTAGCTAGTTGGTTAGTGAATAATAATGAAGAAAAGATAAAAGCGTTCGTTCCAGGAATAATTACCTATGAGCAAGCTTTAATGTCTACCACTTCACGGAATGTTGCGTTATCTAAAATGGTTGAATTAAAGGTCAATGAACTACCAGTCCTCGATGGAAAGGGCAATTTTGTTGGAATGGTGGAGAGAAATGCAATATCAAGCAGTTTATTACTTGAAATCGCTTCGAAAATGAAAGAATAATTTCAGTTTGTTGGTTGATATTTAGACTATTGATTGGTGAGTGATTAGCGTCTTAATGCACAGTATAATGAGATATTTTTAATGCGCAAAGCTGGATCTTCAAGGAGAACAGCTATCGATAATATGTTATGATCGACAAAGTTTTTTAATCAGTAGCTTCGTACCTATTAAATGAAAATTTCCTTACCTAATTTTAAAGCGTCAAGAGTCCTTGTTATCGGTGATTTGATGCTTGACCGCTATTGGCATGGCGGTAGTTCAAGAATTTCTCCAGAAGCACCTGTTCAAGTAGTTAATGTTGGGCAAATTGAAGAACGTCCAGGAGGAGCAGGCAATGTTGCGCTTAATATTGCCAGTTTGGGCTGTGAAGCAACTTTGATAGGAGTAACGGGAGATGATGAAGCTGCTGATAGTTTGTATACTCGGTTAAATGCTGCCAATGTGGTTTGTGATTTTGAACGTGTCGCTGATGTACCTACAATTACTAAGTTACGTGTAATTAGTCGTCAACAGCAGTTAATTCGATTAGATTTTGAAGAGCATTTTAATGGGCGAGGAATCAGCGGGTTAGTCAAGCGTATGCAGAAGCATATAAAAGAGTGTGGCGCTGTCATATTATCTGATTACGCAAAAGGTACACTAGAAAATGTCGGTGAACTAATTAAGGTGGCTAACTCGTATAAAGTTCCTGTTCTTGTTGATCCTAAAGGCGTTGATTTTTCTAAATATCAAGGGGCAACATTGGTAACGCCTAACCTGCACGAGTTTGAAGCAGTTGTTGGCCCATGCTTTGATGAGCAAACTCTCGTTGAAAGAGGAAATAAGCTATTAGAACAGTATCAGTGGCAAGCATTACTGATTACCCGTGGCGAGCATGGAATGACTTTGTTAAGAAGAGGGTTGCCAGAATTACATTTACCTGCTTTAGCAAGAGAAGTGTTTGATGTAACTGGGGCTGGAGATACCGTGATAGGAACATTAGCTAGTGCCTTAGCTGCTGGTAGTAATATAGAAGACGCTGTTGCTTTATCCAATATTGCCGCAGGAATAGTTGTGGTTAAATTAGGAACTGCTACGGTAAGTTCTCATGAGATCCGCCGCCAATTAAGAACAGCAGGGGATACAGGTACAGGAGTAATGACACAACAGCAGGCAAAAATAGTCATTGATGAAGCTAAAGCACATGGTGAAAAAATTGTCATGACTAATGGTTGTTTTGATATTTTGCATGCTGGTCATGTTGCTTATTTACAAGAAGCCAAGGCACTAGGGGATCGACTTGTTGTCGCTGTCAATGATGATCAATCTGTACGTCAGCTAAAAGGAGAAGGGCGTCCTATTAATCCTGTTGAGCGTAGAATGTCTGTTTTGTCTGCTTTAGGATCGGTTGATTGGGTTGTTCGTTTTTCTGAAGAAACACCAAAAGATCTAATAGTTGAGCTGATGCCTGATGTGCTTGTTAAAGGTGGAGATTATCAAGTTGAACAAATTGCTGGTGCAAAAGAAGTGATTAAAAATGGCGGCAAGGTGGAGATACTTCAGTTTGTCGATGGCGTATCAACTACAGGAATTATTAATTCTATTCATCACAAGTCGTAGCGACTTCATGAGAGTTTAAGTTTAAAAACATGAAATTTTGGATATTAATATGGGGTGTGGCGTTTGCGCTAACTGCTGTTTTATTAGGTGCATTTGCTGCTCATGGATTAAAGGGAAGCTTAGATAGTTACTCATTAGGTGTTTTCAAAACGGCAGTTGATTATCAAATGCACCATGCTATTGGTTTACTTATTGTTGGTACTTTATCTGCGATGGAGTATTTTTCTACTAAGTTTTTAAAACTGTCTGCCATTGCGTTTATTATTGGAATTTTTATTTTTAGCGGTTCACTTTATGCTTTAGCTTTACTCCACCTAAAGTGGTTAGGTGCTATTACTCCTTTTGGTGGGCTTGCTTTTATTGTTGGCTGGGTTCTTTTGCTTATTGCTATTGTTAAAAAAAGTGGCCAAAGTCGGGTCTTATAAATATGCCTGAAAATAAGAATAGATTATTAACTGTGCTGGGTTGGTGTTGTTTGTTGGTCGGTGTTACTTTGTACGTAGTTCCGCTGATATATAACCAGCTAGGGCATCACTCAGGATTGGTGGCATTCGCCATTATTTTTGTTGGTATTACTTTATTAAAGTATCGTAAAGACCAAATAAACAAATAGTCGATAGACCTAATTTAAAGCTAATTGGCTACAAATTGCTGATAGTTTTTCGTTGTTAATGATTTTTACAATATTCCTGATTTTATCACAGCAATCTTAATGTGAGATATTTGCCATCTTCTATGTGAGTAGGGTCTGCAAAGGTTATAGGCTATTGCAGCTTTTTAAGCGAGGTTATTTAGCTGTTTTTTCTTTACTTTGAGATATCTCTTTGATTTTGAAAGGTTAAATAATAACCACAAAAAATGATGAAATATCTAACCAATAAATTGCTCAAACAGGCGTCTTGTTAATTTTCTTCACGCGAGTATTCTGTACCTAAGCGTTAGGGATGATGCGGGACTAAAAGGAATAAGGAAAAGGATGACCTATCATGGAGCTGATATATAAGGAAATTGCAAGGAGCAACGCTTTCAATGGATGAGCTATAAGCATATAAGGGCGACTTTGGTCGCCCTTAATCTTAATGGCCTAAAATCTAGACTTATCACAATTACCATCAATAATTTAACTTCTTTTAATAAAGAGCTTATTTTCTCTTTTTCTACTTCAAGGTTGGGCAAACAATATTATGGAATGTATTGGTGTCTTTTAAAAACATGATTTTCAGTTAATCGAAATTAGAGCGTGTTTATTGAGAAAGACTTATCTTTCACAAAACTATATTAAACAACCTCGATTGATTATAATGTCGCTTAGTGGATTTTAAAAAAGAGATTATCATGCAAAATCAGCAAGAAATTGAAGCTGGTGTTTTTCGTCGCTTATTAGAACATTTAGATAAACATAAAGATGTGCAAAACATTGATTTGATGATTTTGGCTGATTTTTGTCGAAATTGCCTAGCTAAGTGGATGGTCGCTGAAGCTGAAAGTAAAGGTGTTCAACTGACTTATGAGCAGGCAAGAGAGCACATTTATGGCATGCCATACTCAGAATGGAAAGAAAAGTTTCAGAAAAAAGCAACTGCCGAACAGCTTGCAGCTTTTGAGGCCAAAAATAAAACAAAGTAAAAGATTATTAACAGTATGAAATTAACTTGGTATTTTGATTTTATTTCGCCATTTGCTTATTTGCAATTGCATCGGTTTGACGATTTACCTCATGGTGTTGATATTGAGTATAAGCCTATATTATTTGCTGGTTTACTGAATCATTGGAAGAATGTTGGTCCTGCGGAAATATCACCTAAAAGAATTTTTACTTATAAACATTGTTATTGGTATGCTCGAAAAAATAACATTCCTTTTAAAATGCCTCCTGCTCACCCTTTCAATTCACTTGCAGCATTACGCTTAGCAATTGCAGCTGGAGGAGGATTGGATACAATTAAAATTATTTTTGAAACTATTTGGCGACATGGTTTTGAACTTAATTCTTCTCAAGCAATCGAACACCTTGAAAGTCACTTAAAGTTATCTGATTTAAAGTTACTGATATCAGATGAAACAGTAAAAAAACAATTAAGAGATAATACAGAAGAAGCGGCGAGTCATTCTGTTTTTGGTGTACCAACCTTCGTTGTTAATGAGTATGAAGAAAGCTTTTGGGGGTTAGATTCTTTTGATATGTTACTGGACTTTATTCGAACACCTGAAAAATTTTATGATGAAGAAATGCGACGCATTCATTCGCTACCTGAAGGTGTCCAGCGTAAACGTTGAGAGTAAATAGAAAAGCTATGATTTTACTGAGTATTCAGTTTAATTTATTCTACGGTGATTAAGATGTACCTTCATTGACGTCAATCTCAAATTGTTGCATAACGCCTAAGGCTTTTTCAATATCAATTTGGAGTACTATACCGGAGCCTGACTTTGATTCAAATTCTCCTACATGGTTAATGGCTTCAATAATGGCTTCGCATAAACTTGATTCAACAACAAACAAAACCACATCTCTTTGTGTTTCTAATGATAAACCTAAAAATGTTTTATGTTGATTAATCCCTTCACCACGAGCATTGTTAATGATAGTCGCGCCTTTAGCCCCTGCTATTCGTGCACTGGCAATGATGTCATTGGTGATTGTGTCATCGACAAATGCGACAATTAATTTAAAGTGCATAACATATACTCCTTTTCAGTGAGTAGTTGATTCATGTGTTGATTTTCTTCTGTTGTTTAAATACTTCTTGATAATAGCGGTTTCTTAGTTTTTGTTTTATTTTGTATTCTGATAATTGAGCATAAGCCATAACTGAAATAATAGGAAATAAACAGGCAAAGGCTATTAAACCAAAACCGTCAATTAATGGGCTTCTGCCCGGTATTGACTCTGCGAGCCCAAGGCCTAAAGCGGTTACTAAAGGAACAGTGACTGTTGAAGTTGCTACGCCTCCAGAGTCAAAAGCTAATGGAATGATTAGTTTTGGGGCTTGAATTGTTTGTAGAATAACGAGGCCATAACCAATCATAATAAACCAGTGAATCGGATATCCACTAATTATCCTCCAGGTTCCTAAAGTGATACCAAAAGCGACTCCGATTGCGACTGATATTCTTAACCCCCAAATGCTAATAGCACCGCCTGAGACTTGATTAGCCTTTATAGCAACGGCTATCAAAGATGGCTCGGCAATGGCTGTGCTAGCACCTATTGTAAATGCAAATAAATAAACCCATAGGTAGTTATTAGGATCGGCTGAGAGTTGTTCTGCCATAAGCCGACCAATTGGAAACAATGCTTTTTCTAGGCCAAGAATAAAGAAAACCAGACCAATAATGACAAATAAGAAGCCAAACAGAACTTCATGCAAATTCTTGATTGGCTTTCGAATAACAAAAAATCTAAAACCAAATATAATGACAGCGATTGGGATAACATCTTTCACTGTTGTTAATAGCGTTGATATTAGCTCGTTGGCCCAAGTCAACTTAAATCACCATTCCGTAAAACATTACGGCGATCATCGGGGTTAACGAGGCAAATGCAATTAAGCCAAAACCATCAATCATTGGATTACGTCCTCTGATTGAGCTCGCTAGCCCTACACCTAGAGCAGTCACTAGCGGCACTGTAATAGTTGAAGTAGTAACACCTCCACTGTCATAAGCAATACCAATAATCTCATCGGGGGCAAATAAAGTCATGATAATAACGAGTGTATACCCACTAATAATCATCCATTGAATTGGCCAGCCTTTAATTATTCTAATGACGCCTATAACAATTGCGATACCTACGCTTGTTGCAACAACCATTCTTAAGCCAAAAGCATATTTGATAAGCGCATCTGGTTGATTGGCTATATGCCCACTAACTGAAGCTGCTAAGGCGGCTTCTTTGGCCACTGCCATTAAGGCCGGCTCGGCAACCGTTGTTCCAAAACCTAATAAAAATGCGAACAATATCAACCAAAATAAGCTTCCTTTGTTGGCAAAGTCATGAGCCATGCTTTCTCCTATTGGAAATAGCCCCATTTTTAACCCTTCAATAAAAAAAGTTAACCCTAAAATAACTAGTAATGTACCGAACAAAATGTCTAAAACATTAGGGATGGGTTGCTGCATAACAATGAGTTGAAAAAAAAGAATAACAGAAACAATTGGAATTAAGTCTCGAATACTTTCAGTTAAGGGAATAAATATTTTTTTCATTCATTGAGCATTGTTAGTTCCTGTTTTATTTAAGTTTAGACACGTTTTATTACAAACACCTAATTTAGTCATTAGATGTTTTGGCCTGTAAAGTTTAATTAACCTGACTTCTTTGACTGATGGTTAATTTTTAATACAAGAATATTTGCGTCTTTAAGTGGAGTTGATATTGCCATTAATGAATAAAGTACTTAATCTATTGCTAATTTACTGATTGCCATTGGTGGCTTATATTCAAGGAATACAAATGACTGACGAAAAACAACAATTGCAAAATGCTTACCAAAATACCCAGCAAATCCTGAAAGAGCAGGTTGTGCCTCAAAGAGCGCTGCCAATTCTACATAAACCATCGATGAATGATCTAAGAGAAGCCAATGAATATCAATCAGCTGGTATTTTAATGAGAAGGCTGGCAGACACCATTACACAATGGCGCGAACAATTACCTGAAGATGAAGAGCCCGCTATTTTGGCTGTTATGTATGGGGGGATTCAAATTAGTGTTGAGCGTTTGGCCCAAGAAAGTTTTCATGGCATTCGTATTGAAGGTAATATGAACGGTAGTCCCTGTATGTTATTAGCTCATCAATCAACAGTGCAAATGCTTTGTTTTGTCAAAAAAGTAGAGAAAAAAACCGTAAAAAGACGAATTGGTTTTATCATTGATGGCGAAGAAGAAGAAGTTTAAATTTGTAGTTTCTAAGTTCGCTAAATAGGTTTACTAAAACTATACTTGATTTAGTCAGAAATTCAGAGATGAAAATGGAGTCGATTACAGAAGGTATGCAATATGGAGTTAAATCAAGCTAAGTGTGTTCAAGCTCAGTCAAACCTAAAAATTAATAAATTCCCAATGTTTGATCCGTTGATGCTACAAAGAAAGCATCTAAGAACGACTCGTTTAGTTATCTCTATTTGTTATTTTATCAGTTTAGTGCTTTTTCTATTGATATAAAAGCCTGCTTTAGAGCAGGCTAAAGTAATGTTCTAGTCACTATCGGGAACAAAAACATAACCGATGCCCCAAACTGTTTGTAAATAGCGCGGTTTGGCTGGATCTTCTTCGATCATGCGCCTTAAACGCGAAACTTGCACATCGATACTTCTCTCTAATGCACTGTAGTCGCGCCCTCTAGCTAGGTTCATTAATTTATCTCTTGAAAGTGGTTGGCGAGGGTTGGTGACCAATGATTTGAGTACGGCAAACTCTCCACTAGTTAAAGTTAGCGGTGTTCCTTCGCGACTCATTTCTCGTGTGGCTAGGTTGAGCTTAAATTGTCCAAACTCTATAATTTTCTCTTCTCCACTTGGTGCACCAGGGAGTTCTGTCGTTTTTCGTCGTAATACAGCTTTAACTCTGGCTAATAGCTCGCGTGGATTAAAGGGCTTTGCAAGATAGTCATCTGCACCTAACTCAAGCCCAATGATTCGATCAACATCATCGCCTTTAGCGGTTAGCATAATGATTGGGATATTGTTATCTTCTGCCCTCAGGCGCCTACAAATAGATAAGCCATCTTCGCCGGGTAGCATTAGATCAAGCACCATCAGATGATAGTTTTCTCTTTCTAAAAAACGATTCATTTGCTCTGAGTCTGCGGCTGCTTTTACAATATATCCTTGTTCTTTAAAGTACCTTTCCAATAAACTACGTAAACGCAAATCGTCATCAACAACCAAAATTTTCTGCGTTTCTTCACTCATTGTTATCCCCTTTATCTGCACTTGTTATAACTTATCAATGATATAGTCTACTGGACTTCGTCTTCAATGAGTTATTTTCTATGATTAACCGTTTGAAAGGCAAAGGTTTTTCCATGACCAATTGTTACAGAGTATAACCTAATTTTTGAATAATCAGAAAAAATGTCTAATCTACTACTTAACAAGTTAGACAAGTATTATTCTTTAAGTTAATTTTTATTGAGAATAACAGCTGAATTTCTTACTGAAATGTTTATAATCGCCAGTCCGATTATCAAAAATTAATTAACTCAACGTGAGTTATTTACTCTTCTATTTTATCAAGGTTTGTTTTGCCAGGAAATTTTATGCTTAATATCGCAGAAAAAATTGCTCAAGAGCTTTCAGTTAAACAGGAACAGGTTCGTGCCACAATAGAGTTACTCGATGATGGTGCTAGCGTACCTTTTGTTGCTCGTTATAGAAAAGAAGTGACAGGAGGTCTCGATGATAGCCAATTGCGTGATCTTGAAGAGCGACTGGGTTATTTAAGAGAGCTTGAGGAGCGTCGCCAAGTTATTCTAAAAAGTATCGAAGAACAAGAAAAATTAACCCCCGAATTATCTGCCAGTATTGTTCAAGCAGAGACCAAAAGCGAATTAGAAGATCTATATCTGCCCTATAAACCAAAACGTCGAACTAAGGCTCAAATTGCTCGCGAAGCTGGTCTTGCTCCATTAGCAAGTGGTTTGTTGGCTGAGCCAGACTTGGATCCTGAAACTACGGCACAAAGTTACTTGGATGAAGAGAAAGGCATCAATGATACAAAAGCAGCATTAGATGGGGCAAAACAAATTCTGATGGAAGAGTTTGCCGAAAATGCGGTACTTTTATCTGATCTTAGAAGCTATTTAAAGGAACATGCGTTTGTTCGGGCTACAGTCATTAGCGGCAAAGAAGAAGAAGGACATAAGTTTCGAGACTATTTTGAATATTCAGAAAAGCTTAGCAAAATACCGTCACATAGAGCATTAGCTTTATTTAGAGGTCGTAATGAAGGTGTTCTATCCTTAGAGTTAGTGGTTGATGAGCAACTGCTAAAAGATGATAAAGCGAGCAATCATGCGCAATACCTTATTGCTAAGCATTCTAATATCAAAAATGAAGGGCGTGCCGCAGATACATGGTTACAAACGGTTGTATTGTGGACTTGGCGGGTAAAACTGCATAACTTTTTTGAAACAGAGTTATTAGGTCAATTAAGAGAAGTTGCTGAAGCCAGTGCAATATCGGTTTTTGCTAGTAATTTGCGCGATCTCTTAATGGCTGCACCTGCGGGAAGGTATGCCACTATGGGGCTTGATCCTGGTTTACGAACTGGTGTAAAAGCCGTTGTGGTAGACGATACAGGCAAATTACTCACCCAATCAACGATTTTTCCTCATGCTCCACAAAATCAATGGGATGCTTCTATTGCAAAGTTAGCAACGATTTGTGAATTGCATAAAGTTAAATTAGTTAGCATTGGCAATGGTACGGCATCGCGTGAAACCGATAAGTTGGTGGCTGAGTTGATGAAAAAGCATTCACAGTTAGGTTTGCAAAAAATAGTTGTTAGTGAGGCTGGCGCTTCTGTTTATTCGGCTTCTAGATTAGCTTCCGAAGAGTTTCCGGATTTAGATGTTACCTACCGTGGGGCTGTTTCCATTGCAAGACGCTTGCAAGACCCATTAGCCGAACTCGTTAAAATTGAGCCGAAGGCTATTGGTGTCGGTCAATATCAACACGATGTCAGTCAAAGCCAGTTAAGTAAGTCATTAGCTAGTGTCGTAGAAGATTGTGTAAATGCTGTGGGCGTTGATTTGAATACTGCATCGGCGCCTTTATTGACCCATGTTTCAGGGTTAAACAAAACGTTAGCCCAGAATATTATTCGATATAGGGAATCTAATGGTCGTTTTATTAATCGACAGCAATTAATCGAAGTTGAAAGGCTGGGGCCAAAAGCATTTGAACAAGCGGCTGGTTTTTTAAGAATTACCGATGGTGATAATGCGCTTGATAAATCAGGTGTTCACCCTGAGACTTATCCTATCGTTGAAAAAATGTTAGCCAAAATACAGGGTAGTATTGATAGTTTAATGGGGAATAAACAAACTCTTGCTCAGTTAAATGCGGCTGATTTTGTAGAAGAAAAGTTTGGTTTACCAACAATTAACGACATTTTAGCCGAACTTGATAAACCGGGGCGTGATCCTAGAGGTAATTTTAAGGCAGCAAAGTTTAAAGACGGTGTTGAAAAAATTGCTGATCTTAGTCCTGGTATGGCTTTAGAAGGTTCAGTGACTAATGTAACGGATTTTGGTGCTTTTGTTGATATAGGTGTTCATCAAGATGGTTTAGTTCATATCTCAGTAATGAGTGATAAATTTATATCTAATCCGCGCGATGTTGTTAAAACTGGAGATATCGTTAAAGTGCATGTGGTTGAAGTTGATGCCAAACGCAAGCGGATTAGTCTATCAATGGTTGGGCCTAATCCTGAAAATGCCCAAGTTAAAGGCAGTACTAAAGGTGACAGTCGAGAAGCGGTAAAGCGTCATCATAAACCAAAATCATCACCAAAGAAGCAAAAGCCTGTCAATTCGGCGTTTGGTATGGCATTAGCTGATGCATTAAAAGGCAAAAAATAGTTATTCATCATTCAAAGAGATAAAAATATGACACATTTTGTAAATTTATGTTGCAAGGCCTATATCAGTTTGTTATAAATACCCAACGCTAGCGAATAATAGAAGCCCACATAAGTGGGACCTGCAGACTGGAAACTTTTATAAGCCTCAAAATGAGGCTTTTTTATTGTCTGTAATAAAGTGTTTAATTTCCTAATTCTTCAATTTATATACTTTTTTGCACTTTTGAATTCTGTTAGTCTTTTAGCATTGCTCATTACTACTAATCAGTTGGAATATAGTCATGCTTGAATCCCGAGGTTTTAACCTGTTTATGGCTTTTGTTTGTTACCAATTACTGGTTACAGCTTACTATTTTCAATTTGTCGAAAATATGGATCCCTGCCCTCTGTGTATTTTTCAGCGTATTGGTGTTTTATGTGTTGGAATATGGTTTTTATTGCGAGGTATACACAACCCGCGTGTTGGAAGTGGTTGGAACTTGGGATATTCTATTCTTGGGTTAATTAGTGCAATACTTGGCGGCATTGTTTCCGCCCGTCATTTATATCTACAAAACTTACCTGAAGGAGAGGTTCCTGCTTGTGGCCCTGCATTAGACTATCTGGTTGATATGTTACCAATCAGTGAAGTGATTAGTACCGTATTAGCAGGCGATGGTGAGTGCGCGAAGATAAGCTGGGAAATGATGGGAATTTCAATGCCAGGATGGGTGTTGATCTTTTTTGTGGTAATAGCTGGGTTAATGGTACGCAATATTTATCGTCATTTAAAACCAAGTAAACATATTTTTAGCTAAAATGGGCGGTGGACTTTAATATTGTTCAAGATTAAAACTCTATAGTGGCAGCTCTATTTGTTCGTCATGGACATCGGAGTGTTTTTTGAGTCCTGATTCAACTAGTGGTAGATGTAGTGTGAAGCGACATCCTTTGCCGAGTTGTGATTCGACCGTTAATTGACCACCAAGTTGCTCAGATATTATAAAATAAGAAACGGATAAGCCTAGTCCTGTACCGACATTTTCGTCTTTAGTCGTAAAAAATGGTTCAAAAACGCGTTTGCGAGTTTTTTCATCCATTCCTGGACCATTGTCAATAATTTCAACACAGACCATACTTCCTTCTCGGCGGATGATTAACTCAATTGTGGGAACAAAACCAGCAAAGTCTTTTTGGGCTAATGCTTGAGCTGCGTTGATTAGGAGGTTTAAAAAAACTTGTTCAAGCTGGTTTTTTTGTGCCATAACATGGCCAACATCTGGAGAATAGGTTTTTTTAATTTCTATTTTTCTGAAATCAAACTTTTTTCGTTGATTATAGTTTTTGGCGGATAATCGGACCGCTGCATCTAATGTTTCATCGACACTGACCAGGGTTGACTCTTGATTGGCCGGACGAGAAAAACTTAACATATCACCGACTATTCGTGCCGCTCTTTCACCAGACTGTAAAATACCATCAAGAAATTCAAGAATTCTCTGTTGAGTTAAATACTCATTGAGTGCATTAAGGTCAATTTGTGTCTCGTTTGCAATTAATTGGTTTCTTGCTAGCTCTTTTGAAAGCCGTCGTTTGATATTTTGTGTGCTTTGCATAATCGCACCTAGAGGGTTATTGATTTCATGCGCCATGCCCGCAGCAAGCCCTCCTAAAGACAGCATTTTTTCTGTCTGTACAAGGGTTTCATCAATTTTTAGTTTTTCAGTAATATCATCAATCCGAATGACTTCTCCTTGTTCTTCCTCTCTTAATGAAAAAATCGGATAAATCATTACCTCAAGTACCCTGGGTTCATGGTTTATTTTGATTTTAAACTGAAAACTAAGCGTTTGGTTAAGGAGATCTTTTGATTCTGAAGCTTTAATGATTTGAATATATAACGCGGGAAATAAATTCGAAAGCTTTTCTCCAATAGCCATTTTTGCACGAACATTGGTCATTTTTTCTGCTTCGATATTCCATTGCATCACACGGTATCTTTCATCCACTGCAATAATTCCAGATGGCATTGAATCAATTAACTTTTCGAGATAGTTTTGAATTGAGTTTGCATAACGCTCTGCCATTTCACGGCTTTGTTTTTGTTTCTTAATCTCAGAGGAGTGTTCTGCAATCCTTAACTCTAATAAGTTTCTAGTTTTTTCTAGTGCTTCTTTTGATTCATCAATCTCTTTTTCTACTTCCAAGCGATGAGATATGTCGGTAACAAATTCGATGTAGTGTGGTTTTTCCAACCAGCTAGCCATACGAGCTCTGCATTCAACCGGTATTCGTTGTCCACTACGTGTACGATACCGTGTTTCATAGCTAACACTACCGCCTCCTTGCATAATATTGACGAGTTTAGGGTGGCGGTGCAAATAACAGTCAATATCTAAGTCGAGAGTTGATAAATTCTTTAGTTCGTCTTTGGTGTATCCAAGAGACTCACATGCTTTTTGATTAACCTCAACAATTCTTCCATCCATTGATACGAGTAGTACCATATCGACAGCTTGATCTATCAATAAGCGAAAATCTTGCCGTGTTTCATCCCAGCGTTGTGCTTGTGCTGATTCCCAGTTGAGCAAATAAAATGCGGGATATGCGATCACTGCAAGTGTTAAACAAGCGACTCCTAATTCAAGAGCGGCTTCACGCCAGTTATAACTTCCATCAAGCCAAAAGTTAATGCTTAATGCGCTCACAACAGGAAGCAGTGCCGCAATTACGATCAATGAGGCAGTAAAACTTCTAATTGTCCAATAGCGTGCAAATTGAAAAGATTTCGCTGTTTTTTTATTGGATGTTGGCTTCATGTTGATTAGTTTAGCTTAATTTTGATTGAGCCGCAGTTCTAACAAGTGATAGAGGCGGCATTTATTTGACACTTGATTAAAAGATAAACAAAAGAGCGGAATGATTTAAAAGAAAAAAACAGTTTCTGATAAAAATATTTTGAAGTCTGCATTTATTGTGGTAAAACCTAGATGAAAGATATGAATTAGACTGAGGAGCCTGGCAAGCATGTCAGAAAAAAAAATTGACGGTGATACCCCCGCCCTTTGTATAAACAACGCAGTAGATAATTGGTTGGCTGAAAGAAATCAATTACTTGTTCAATACTTTCGATTATCAGGTAGTCGAAATAATTTATCACTGCCTGATGGTGAACAGCTTAACCAGTTTTGTGGTTTGCTGATTGACTATGTTTCTGCAGGGCATTTTGAAGTATATGAACAAATAGTGAATGCTTGTGAGGTCAATGGTCCTGAAAGTATTTCATTACTTGAAAAATTATACCCTGAGATTTCTGAGACAACAGATATTGTTGTAAATTTTAATGATAAGTATTCTCAATTTTCAGAAGACTCTATTTTTGAGCGTTTAGACAATGATTTATCCGTTTTGGGGGAAGCGATTGCAAAAAGAGTCGAACTCGAAGATGATTTAATTGATACATTGAAAACTAAGCATTAGACTTCGCTGGCTAAACTTTTCAGGTTAATCAAGATTAAATAACCTTTGTGTTATTTGTTGCTTATTTTAATTCAGTATAGATTTGGGAATAATAAAAAATGATAAGAGTGATCATTGAAAGAAATGTCAAAGAAGGATGCTTCCATGATTATCTAGATATGATTCGCAGGGCCCGTAAGCAGGCTACTGCAATTGAAGGTTTTATTGCTGGTGAATTGTTACAAGAAAAGTCAAACCAACACAAAGCATTTATAATCTCTAGTTGGGAAAATAACGCGGCTTGGGAAAAGTGGTATAACTCTGAAGAACGCCAAGAAGTTTTGGAGGAAATGCGGCCACTACTAACAACGGATGAAAAAATAACTGTTTTAGAAAACAGTCAATTACTCAAATAGTGTGGCCACCGTTTATTTTATTTATTTTTTCTTAACATAAAGGACGAGGTTATGATCAATGAGTTCGTAACCATGTTTTTCGGCAATTTGGTGCTGAAGATCTTCTATTTCTTTATTAACAAATTCAATTACTTTGCCTGAGTCTACACAAACCATATGATCGTGATGCTCATCGCCGCTTAATTCAAATACTGCATGGCCGTCTTCAAAGTTGTGTCGGCTAACTAATCCTGCTGATTCAAACTGTGTTAGTACACGGTAAACCGTTGCTAAACCAACATCTTCACCAGCTTCTAATAATAATTTGTAAACATCTTCTGCGCTTAAGTGTTTCTGCTCAGTTTTTTCGAGGATATTTAATATTTTCAAACGCGGTAGTGTTACTTTTAGGCCCGCTTCTTTAAGTTGTTGGTTATTCAAAATATACTCTCCGTAATTAATTCCTAGTTAAATCGACCAATAAATGGAATTTTTTAGCTTTAAAATGGACTATAACACCACATTATATTCTTTTTTTAAGGTATTTTGCACAAATTCATATAGAATACCTCGCTGAGGTGAGAAATCTCTCTGTTGTTTTTCAGCAAAAGCCGAACATTTTAGTAGTAATATTTTATTGTAGGAAAGTCCATGATTAAAAAGTTGTCATTTTTAGCTTTTATATTCACATTGAGCGCATGTGTTTATCGCCTTGATATACAACAAGGTAATATTCTTGCACAAAGAGATATTGACAAGTTGCGTCCTGAACTGACTAAAAATCAGGTTGTTTTTGTACTGGGTTCGCCAGTTATCGAAGATAGCTTTACTGATGATAAATGGACTTATTTATATAGTTATGAAAATCCTAATCGAGGTATTAAAAACATTAAAAAGTTAGAGTTGATATTCAAAGATGATAAGCTGATATCTGCTGAAGGTGATTATGAGATTCCCGAAGCGCTAAAAGTAAAAAGCACTAACTAATCCTTAAAGGTTACTATTTTGGCTTATTATTATACGACTTATAACATTGACGGTAATGCTTAAGTAGTTTGTTTCGTAATATAGGACTTGGCAGGCTTTTGGGTTCTACTAAGTTAATTGTCTTGGTTGAAAGGTTGATTTGTTTATCGTATCTTCGGCAAAAGCGACACATGAGTAAGTGGAGCTTTAACTTAAACCCGCGTATTCCTGTGATGGGTTGATCGATATTTTCCGACAACTCTTCTGCAACCTTTTTGCAAGAAGGTAACATTAACATTCCCCTGTGATTTGAAAATGATCAATGACTTGCAAAATACGATCTCGGCCTCGGTGTAGTAATACTCTCAAGTTAGACGGTGTAACACTTAAAATGTTACAAATTTCGTCCATTGATAAGCCTCCAGAATCCTTCAATTTCATAGCAACTCTTTGGTTTTCTGGTATTTTTTCGAGATTTTTTGATATGCAATCTTCTAGCTCTTTAGCGACTAACAAGTTTTCCGGTGTATCGGCATGCCATTGAGAAGAGGGTGAAACCCAGTGAGATTTTTCATCAAATCTAGGATCTGTAGCCCATGAATCTTGCATTGATTCAAGTGACACCGAACGCGACTCTTTTCTGAGTCGAGTTTTGGCTTCATTAGCGACAATTCTCATTATCCAGCTTTTTAATGAAGAGCGACCTTCAAATTTAGGTAATGCTCGCAATGCTGAAATCCATGATTCTTGAATAATTTCGTCTGCGATCGAACTACCTGCAATAGATTGAGCGACTGAGTGCATTAATGAGTAATATTGAGAAAATACTGATTCAAATGTGGCTTCATCACCAGCCAATAATTTTTCAATAAGTAACTTTTCTTGGTTTGACAACCTTTGACTCCAGTTAATTCTGAAACGCATAGTCATAGAACGAAAAATCTACTAATAATTAAAGTTAATTGATAGTAGGCTGAGTTTTCGATTAATAAAGCCAATTGACCAAGACAGAATTGCTTATTTTTATTTCAAAATAAGAATAACAGACTGAGTGTTAGGTTCAAGTTTTTAAATAACCAAAACAGTGAATAAAAATTAACCCAAGTAGGTTGGAGGAGGAGGCGCTTTTCATCTGTTTTATCGCTTAAACAATACTAGGGCATAGCATTAATTGGCCATTTTTCGCCAAAGCCTGCAGAACTTTCACTGATAACAAACTGATCATCTTTAGAAAAGCCAACAGCATAAATAATAGCTCCCAGTGGTTTACCTGCCTGACGGGTTCTTGCTCGCCACTGATCCACTTTTTTCCCTGTACTGATATTCCAAAGACTCACATCTCTACCAGGAGCTCCTGTGGCAAGCATGGTTTCATCATGTGAGAAAGCAGCAGCACTAATGATGTATTCTCTAGGATTGAGATCTAATTGGTTTACTGGTCGTCCTGTTTGCAGGTTCCAAATGGTTGCATTGCCTTTAGTCCCAGAAGTAAAAGCCATTTTTCCGCTAGAGGCTAATTTTAGTTTTGTTACTCGTGTTTTATGTTCGAAAAGTTGGTGTGGCTTACCTGTTTTGGTATTCCATAAAACTGCTCGATAGTCATTGCCACCTGTGAATGCCCAACGACCATTAGCGGATAGATCAACACTGGCGACAGCTTCATTTCTATGGCCTGTGAACTCAAGCCTACGACCTGTGTTCATATCAATATGAATGGCTAAACCATTCCCAAGCCCTAACAAAACATAACGGCCCTTATCAGAGAGAGCTATAGAGCGTATATCTGCGGGAGCTTTCCAATAGCCATAGGCTTTGCCTGAAGTTGTATTCCAAATAACAAAAGTTCTAGCATCTGCTGTAACTGCTCTGCTTCCATCTGGTGAAATGTTGAGGGCAATAATCGCTGACTCAGGGTTTTGATCATGTTTCCACTGAAATAATAGTTGGTTTTTATTTAAATCCCAAAATCCAACACCAAAATTAACCGAGGAGATCATAGCAAATCTACCATCTCTGGAAATAGTGGCATCCAAAGCGCCAATAGCAGTATGTTGCCACTCAGCTACTGATTTAGGCTCATTTTGACAGCTAGAAATGATAAAAATGCTAACTATTACCAACAAAAGTCTGGGTAAACTCTGTAGTATCATCCATCTTCCTTAAGTTCAAGCCAATGGCCTGGTACTTCTTTTTTTGTTAAATAAAGTATAGACTGCCATTTTATTAAGGGAAATATTCCTAAAACACATAAAATTAAATCAATAAGAGGGTTTATCGTGAAAAACTATATCGCAGCTATTACGCTGGGTATCTTGATATCTGGATGCCAGGATGCAGGCAAGGCTAATAAAAAAGAAGAAACCAAAGACAGCAAAGTTGAAAACAAAGCTGTGCTCGCCGATAAAGATAAAATGGCTTATGCACTCGGTACAAATATGGCCGATAGCATTATTCAAATCAATAATGACTTTAAGTCTATGGGATTAGATATAAATGTAGTAAAGCGTGGTTTTGATGCAAGAGTTCAGGAAAAATCTGAGTTAAACGATGATCAGGTCAATGAGCAACTACAGATTTTTCAACAAAAAATGCGTATGGCACAGCAACAAAAAATGCAAGAAGAGAGAACTGCTAGAGTAGAAGAAAATAAAGCATTTTTTGAAAAAACTGAAAAAGATGGTTTTACTAAAACTGAATCAGGCTTGTACTATAAAGTGATTCAAAAAGCTAAAGAAGGAGCGGTTAAACCTGCTGCGACGGATACTGTTAGAGTTCATTACACCGGTAAATTTACTAATGGTGAAGAGTTTGATAGTTCTGTTGGTAAAGAACCATTTAAGTTTTCACTAAAAGGTGGTGTAATACAAGGATGGATCGAAGGTGTTAAATTAATGGATGTGGGAAGTAAATTTCAGTTTGTTATTCCTCCTGAGTTAGGTTATGGC
The DNA here is from genome assembly GCF_052495765.1 of Aliikangiella litoralis. The sequence goes on from NZ_CP199292.1 coordinate 352,729, forward strand.
GAAAGAGATAGAGGCCGAATCCCTGGTAATTCAATCTTGGTTTTTGATGTCGAACTACTTGAAATCGTAGATGTTAAAAAAGAAGAGGAAGCTAGAAAAGCAGAGCAGGCTAAAAAAGCTGCTGAAGCGAAGAAAGCTGAAAAATAAAAATATAGCCCCGAATAGGGGCTTTATTTTACTCTAAACTGCTGCTTTTAGCCGATTAAGGTTTTAATATTATTTCTTGTTGCTCTTTATTTGATGACTGTTTCCCATCAAGCAACTGATCAACATACTCTTCTTTAATCATTGATTGTTCAATAAAGACTGTTTTTCGCCGTGGTTTTAGTTGGCTGTATATTATTCCCGCAATAATAAGCAAAACTGAAATATATTGTCCGTCTGTCAATTTTTCTTCAAGTAATAACCAACCAAAGAATAATGTGCCTAATGGGAGTAGATTCATCCATAAACCCACTTTACTTGCCGGTAATGTTCTTAATGAAGAATTATATAAAATAAAGGCAATTACATTGACTCCCCACGCTAAAAATAATACTGACAAAATACCTTGAGTTGATATTTCTGTTGGTATATTGCTATTAAATGCCACAACTAATGGTAAGAAAAAGAAAGTTCCAAACAATGCTTGTAGGCTAGTTAATAATACTGGCGAGTAACGTTCGCCTAGCTTTCTAGCTAAAATGCTGTAACCAGTAGCAAAGCAGATAGCAATAAATTCAAGCCCATTGCCAAGTAAGTGGTTGCTGCCTTGCCCTGAACTTTCTCCAAGTAAAGAGAGTAATATTGCGCCTGAAACAGCGACTAATCCACCAATAACCATACGGTTGTTGATTTTCTCTTTTAAAAAATAAAAAGCTGCAATCGTCACCATAAAGGGATGTAAAGCCGTTATCATGCCTGCTTCTGAAGCACTGGTGTAGGTGAGAGCTAGTCCTTCAAATATAAAATATAAACAAGGTTCACAGAGTATTAATCCAAGAATTAACCAGCCATCACCTGCTTGGTAAGCTTTCCTTTCTTTATGAACTTTGGGTAAGAAAAACATTAGCACGGCAACAGCTAATAGCATTCTTAAGAATACAGTTAAAAATGCACCTAATTCCGCAACAGCAATTTTCATTGCAATGAATGAAGCTGACCAAATAATGACTGCCACAACCACTTGAGCGATGGCTATTAAATCTTGACGATTATACATTGTAAACTCCCTCCTAAGCTGCTAGGAGTAAAATTGGAGCTATGAAGTTTACAGGTATAGGTTTTTACAACAATCTAAATAAACTAAGTATTCGCATTAGTTTAATTTATCAATTCAGCAACCTCATTAATACAATGCACCAAATTGGTGCGTTGTAACTTATTTATGCACCATAAATAAACTGTCTATTCATTATTATCCAACTATAATAGCCGGTAATCTTGCAATTATAAGTACCTAAAAGTTGGCATCAAGTTTGCTTGGTGCTGTATATTCGAAAATTAATAACTTGGTTTGCAGTACACTTTTTGAGGAAATAACGATGGCTAAAAATGATATCTTCACCATGATTGAAGAAAATGATGTTTCTTTTGTTGATTTAAGGTTTACTGATACAAAAGGTAAAGAGCAGCATGTAACACTGCCTGTTCATTGTATTGATGAAGATTTTATGGAAGAAGGAAAGATGTTTGATGGCTCTTCTATTCAAGGCTGGAAAAGCATCAACGAGTCTGACATGGTTTTAATGCCTGATGCAGCAACAGCTGTTATGGACCCGTTTTGTGAAGATGCGACACTTAATTTACGTTGCGATATTCTAGAGCCTACAACAATGCAAGGATATGATAGAGATCCTCGCTCGGTTGCTAAAAGAGCAGAAGCTTATTTAAAATCGACAGGGATTGCTGATACTGCATTCTTTGGTCCTGAGCCAGAGTTCTTCTTATTTGATGATGTGCGTTTTAGCATTGATATGAAAGGAGCCTCTTATCGTATAGATTCTAATGAAGCAGCCTGGAACTCGGAGCGTCGTTACGATGATGGTAATATGGCACATAGACCTAGAGTAAAAGGGGGTTACTTTCCCGTTCCTCCAGTTGACTCTTCACAAGACATACGCTCACAAATGTGTTTAGTGCTTGAGGAAATGGGAGTCCCAACGGAAGCCCATCATCATGAAGTTGCAACAGCAAATCAAAATGAAATAGCAACTAAATTTAACACATTGGTCGCTAAAGCGGATGAAACACAGATTTTAAAGTATGTTGTGCATAATGTGGCTCATGCTTACGGTAAAACTGCGACTTTCATGCCAAAACCTGTTGTTGGCGATAATGGTAGTGGAATGCATGTTCATCAGTCGTTAGCAAAAGATGGTGTTAACATCTTTGCTGGTAATAAGTATGGTGGTTTATCTGAAGAAGCGATTTACTACATAGGCGGTATTATTAAGCATGCCAGGGCCCTTAATGCGTTGACTAACCCATCAACTAATTCATACAAACGATTAGTTCCTGGTTTTGAAGCGCCAGTAATGTTGGCTTATTCAGCGAAGAACAGAAGTGCATCTATCCGTATTCCGCACGTACCTAGTGAAAAAGGTCGTCGAATTGAGGTGAGATTTCCTGATCCTATGGCTAACCCATACTTAGCTTATACAGCTATGTTGATGGCTGGCCTTGATGGTATTCAAAATAAGATTCATCCTGGTGATGCTATGGATAAAGATCTATATGACCTTCCTGCTGAGGAAGCGGCAGAAATACCAACGGTTGCTAGTTCACTTGAAGAGGCTCTTGATTCATTAGATAAAGATCGAGAATTTTTAACACGGGGTAATGTTTTTAGTGATGCATTCTTGGATGCCTATATTGAACTAAAACGAGAAGATGTTAACTATGTTAATATGACAACTCATCCAGCAGAGTTTGATATGTATTATAGCCTTTAATATTAAGCTGTTTTTAAGATAAAAGCCCGGTTTATGACCGGGCTTTTTTTATTATTCAGTGAAACTGTTCTAAAAACCAAAAGTCTAAAAAGTAAAATTAGCATTTAGTTTTGATGGCTATGCAAAATAGGTGTATTTTATAAACTCTGGTGCTTTTCACTTAATTAGGTGGCTAACATGAAAAAGTTTTTTTTAATCAGTCTGTGTCTTTTTCTTCAATTATCAGGTGTTAATGGGTTTGAGAAAAAGAAACTATACAAGTGGGTTGATAAAAATGGCAATGTACACTACTCCGATGAACCTCAAAAAGGCGCTAAAGAAATTGAAATGAAAGAAGTGCCCGCAATAAAAATGGAAACACCCGATTATGAAGCTATTCAAAAAAGTTTTTCAAATGGCAAAGAAGCGCCAGATGAAGTGAAGGAAGTTCAAGTTGATTATAACATTGAGCTAATTGAGCCTCAGAATGATGGTGCAATAAGAACTAATGATGGAACTATTACATTAAAAGGAAGCTTGGAGCCTGGTTTAACTGGAGAGCATTCAATTCGATTTTATTTAGATGGTTCTTTGATAAAAAGTGAAAGAAGCGCTTTAAGTGCAACCATTAAAAATGTTGAGTACGGTGCTCATACCGCGAGTGTTAGTGTCGTTGATTCACTCGGTAAAACCATTCGTTCAAGCAATACACATAAGTTTCAGGTGTTAAAAAGACTTAACTTAAAAAGAAAAAAATAATTAAGAATTCGTCATTATAGAAGATTAACATTCCTTAATAAAAATAAGGTTAAATAAAAATAAAATCGCTCAATGAAATAATTTTTACTTGAAAATATACCTAAAAAACTATTTTTCTTATGCTTGTTTAGAATTTAGTGGAATAGTGTTAATTCAGTCTCAGAAAAGGGTTTCCTTATTAACTAACATACGCCCTATATCGAATTTGATGACAGCTTGATTTTCAACCCCTGATTTGCCCGCTTATGTTAGCGGGCATTTTTTTATCAGTTCATTATTTTTTTAATGATTCATTTTCAAGTTTATGCTCAAGATAATGAATGTTAGTTCCACCTTTCAAGAAGTTTTCATCGGCCATTATACGACGTTGCAGTTCAATATTTGTTTTAATACCATCAATGATTACTTCATCAAGAGCCATTTGCATACGTGCTAAAGCTACCTCACGAGTTTCACCATAGGTAATTAATTTACCAATCATAGAGTCGTAATTAGGTGGGACTTTATAGCCTGAATAAATGTGAGAGTCCCATCTTACCCCAGGTCCTCCTGGTGCATGGTAACGATTAATTGTTCCTGGTGATGGAATAAAGGTATTCGGATCTTCAGCATTTATTCGACATTCAATTGAGTGACCTCTTAGTTGAATGTCTTCTTGTCGAAATGATAATGGTTGTCCTTCTGCGACCCTTAATTGTTCTTTTATTATGTCGACACCGGTAATCATTTCAGAGACAGGATGTTCAACCTGAACTCGGGTGTTCATTTCAATAAAATAAAACTCACCTTTTTCATAAAGAAACTCAAATGTTCCTGCACCTCGATAACCTATTTCTTGGCAAGCTTGAACACAGCGCTCACCAATAAAGCGTCTTTTTTCTTCGGTGATACCAGGTGCCGGTGCTTCTTCAACTACTTTTTGGTGACGACGTTGCATCGAACAGTCACGCTCACCTAAATAAATTGCGTTACCATGATTGTCCGCCATTACTTGAATTTCAACATGACGAGGTGTTTCTAAAAATTTTTCCATGTACACCATGTCATTATTAAATGCCGCTTTAGCTTCTGCTTTAGTCATCGAAATTGATTCGATCAAGTTTTCTTCTTTATGTACCACTCGCATACCTCGGCCACCACCACCACCAGAGGCTTTAATAATCACAGGGTATGCAATTCGCTTTGCCATAGCTAAGTTTTCTTTTGGATCATCACCTAAAGGACCATCTGAGCCTGGGACGCAAGGAACACCCGCACGTTTCATGGCAGCAATAGCTGATACTTTATCACCCATTAAACGAATACTTTCCGCTGTAGGCCCTATGAAACGGAAGCCACTACGTTCTACTTGTTCCGCAAAATCAGCATTTTCAGCTAAAAAGCCATAACCGGGATGTATCGCAATGGCATCTGTGACTTCTGCCGCGGCAATAATGGCTGGTATATTGAGGTAACTTTCTAATGGTGACGCTGGGCCAACACAAACAGATTCATCAGCTAGCTTTACGTGCATTAAATTTTCATCGACAGTTGAATGTACTGCCACAGTTTTAATGCCGAGTTCTCGGCACGCTCTTAATATTCGCAGAGCTATTTCTCCGCGATTAGCAATAACAACTTTATCAAGCATCTTATCTTCCAGATTATTTGATTAATTCCATGGGGAATAAAAAATTCACCCAACCTGATTATGTGAATAATCAAACGTTATTCGATAATAAATAGCGGCTCGTCAAACTCAACCGGTTCACCATCATCAATTAAGATTGCTTTAACCGTTCCTGCCGCATCTGCTTCAATTTGGTTCATCATTTTCATTGCTTCGATAATACATAAGGTATCACCTACTTTGACTTGATCACCTACTTCTACAAATGATTTTGAACCTGGTGATGGTGAGCGATAGAAAGTACCAACCATTGGAGATTTTACTTGGTGACCTGCAACTTCTTCTGTCACAGAAGATGGGCTATCAGAAGCTGGCACTGAACTATTTGTTGGTGCAGCTGCTGGTGCAGGAGCTGCTGCATATTGCACCGGTGGGGCTGACAATGGCGCAGCAGCACGGCTAATTCTAACCGACTCTTCACCTTCTTTTATTTCTATCTCTGCTACACCTGACTCTTCTAACAATTCGATTAATTTTTTTACTTTTCGAATATCCATAATAACTGCACCTTGAACAATGTTTAAAAACTAAAATAAATGGTTATATATAAATGATTAAAATAATTAGTGGGTTAGCTTTTTTATAACAGCCTCACATGCCATTGCATAACTCTCTTCTCCGAAGCCCGCAATAATGCCTTCAGCTAAATCTGAAAAGTAAGAATGTTGTCTAAAAGGTTCCCGTGAATGTGGATTAGATAAGTGTATTTCAATAAATGGTATACCAACAGCTGCTATTGCGTCGCGGATAGCAACACTCGTGTGTGTAAAAGCTGCAGGGTTGATAATAATGTAAGAGACTTGGTTTGTGCGAGCAGCCTGAATTTGATCAACAATTTCATGCTCAGCATTGGATTGAAAAAAGTCAGCTTTGAGATTCGCATTTTGCAAAATCTTTAAGCATTTGGATTTTATCTCTGCCAATGTCGTAGCGCCATATATCTCTGGTTCGCGGGTTCCAAGCAAGTTGAGGTTGGGACCATTGATGATTAAAACACTCATAAGTATTAATCTAATCACTAATATTTAACATTAATGAGGTTAAAATACGCTAAAATCTCGAAACTAGCAATATACCTGAGAAAAAATTTAAAATTTTATATTAGAGAGTAAAAATAATTGTTTTTCCTTATTTAGAAGATGTTAGCTGATTTTGTTTGTGTTTTTACGGTTTATAGGAGATTTTCTAGCATTTTTACTATAATTAAAGCGACCAAAAATATTGGTAGTTTAATTAATTGTTGATGCAATTTGGGGTTTTAATTGGTTAATGAGATTGCGCAGTATAAGAATAGCTAGCATTGCAGCACAAACTTGATAAATCAAAGAAGTTTCCATTTGGTGAGTGTTAGCGGCTACTTTGCTAACTGTAAAGCCAAAGGTGTTAATAGCCCAGTTGGTAAAGTATCCAAGGCTTATACTGGCACTGAAAATACTCATTAAATAAACCGCCAGGACCTTTGTCCCCATTTCCTGACGAATCATTCCCATTGTTGATAAATTAGTTGCTGGGCCTGCTAACATAAACACTAAGACTGCGCCTGGCGAAACGCCTACTGCTAAGAAACCTGCTGCTATCGGCGTTGATGCTGTAGCGCAAATGTACATAGGTATGCCTATAACGGACATTACCAGCATTGCAAGAAAACCGTCGCCCCATTGAGTTAAGAATTCGTTTGGAACCCAGGTTTTTATCATTGCAGCTAACAATAATCCGAACATTAACCAAGGGGTAATATCACGTAATAGCTTGCCTGAAGAAAAGCTCAATATGTTAGTCATTCTTTGATAAAAGTTAATAGGCGCCATAGTCGTTTTACTTGAGCAGGTGGTTTGTTTTGAAGTGCAGCAGCTTTTGTTAGAGTCGGAACTATTTGATTGGCTATTGCTAGTATTTTCTTCTTCTTTATCGATAATCATTACAAGAATGCCAGCATAAATGGCACTTAAAATTGCCGAAATAGGCCTTATAATTGCTATAAATGGTCCTAAAAGTGCGTAAGAAACCGAGATGGAGTCTACGCCTGTTTCAGGGGTTGCAACCAAAAAAGAAATACTTGCGGGTTTAGATGCGCCGGCTCTTCTTAGCCCTATAGCTGCCGGAATGACGCCACAAGAACACAGGGGAAGTGGTGCGCCAATTAAAGCTGCTTTAATAATGGATAACAAGTCTCCTTTTCCCATATGTTTTTGAAGCAATTCAAATGGAACGACCCACTTCATAAGTCCGGCAATTAATAGGCCCAATAATAGCCAAGGGGCTGATTCGGTAAAAAGCTCAATAAAATTATGAATTAGCAACATCATGAGGTTACTCTGGTTTTATTTTAAAAAAGTCGGGATCTTCGAGCGTTTGCAAGATTGTACAATTGATAGCACTTTCAGCGCCGCCACAGCAAGCTTTGTGCATCTTATTTAGTGCATACTTCATTTTCTCGAGATCATTAATTTTTGCTTCAATTTCACTAATTTTTTTGCCTGTATAATGTTTAACTTCTTGGCAAGTGTGTTCGTCTCTATGTAATTGAAGGCCTAATAGCTGATTAATTTCTTTTAGTGAAAAACCGACTTTTTTAGCGTGTAGAATGAAGTACAATTTTTGAGCGTCTTGTTCATTATAGAGACGATAGCCTGAGCTCGAGCGTTTACGAGCGCTGATCAATCCTTGCGATTCATAAAATCTCAGGGCTTCAACAGTTGTACCTGCTTTGTTGGCTAATTCACCAATTTTATAAAAGTGTTTAATCATACGTAGAGTATAAACCCTAAAGTCTACTATAGGGTCAAGAGGTTTTTGGAAGTTTATGCTGATTTTGTTAAATAAAGGTTAAAGACTTTGTTTAAATATTCTTGCATGAAATTACTTATCTGGCTGTTGTCGGCAAAAGTCTAACCATTGTCTAGACAGTTTTTGATAATCTGAATTATTAGCTGATGAACCGCAGAGTGCCGCTAGGTTAAAAAGGAGTAATTCTTCTAAGTCTGTTTGCATGGGCTGGGCTGGTTGGTTGACTTCGATCCATTTTAATAAATTAGCAACCAGCCTTTGTTGGTGAATCTGTTCCATTTTTAGCTCTGTCTCCAAAATAACATCTCTCAATTGGGAGAACTCCCCAGTGCCACCATCTTTTTTCTCTTGCTCCATCTCGAATCTCAAACTGCGAATATTGCTAGCCCAGGACTGAGCTCTTTTTTCTTCATTAGATATTTGTGCTGTATAAGATTCTTCGAGAGAAATTTGAAAGTAAGTGCTGACCCACAAAGCAAAAAGCATTTGGTTGATATTTTTATTTTGTTCATTTTGCAGCGCTAATAAGGCACTGTTTACTTCTGGATTTGAATAAAAGTCACTTGATGTGCGCCAGAAGTTTTCTGCCGCAGTGCCATTTTGGTGAAGATCAAAAGTTTGTTTATTCATATAGGTTAATATTGGTATTTATTTATCAATTATTCAAGTAATCAATGGCCATATTTGCCAAAGTTGATACACCTAGCTTCATTCCTGACTCGTCAACGTAAAAGTCAGGTGTATGATGGGCGGCTGCCTTTTCTGGAGAAAGTGTCTGAGGACGTCCACCCAGAAAAAAATAAAAGCCAGGCACTTCTTTAGCAAAAAATGAAAAATCTTCTGCGCCTGTGATGGGATCAATTAAAATCACTTTACTTTCACCAGCCTGTTTTTTTAAGGTAGGTAGCATCTGCTGGACTAATTGGGGTGTATTATAAGTGACTGGATAACTAGAAGACATGGGTAAATCAATCTCAACTTTTGCATCCATACTTTCTGCTACTCCTGTGGCTATCTGGCGGAGTTTATGATGAATTTTATTGCGCATTTCAGTATCTAAAGCACGAATCGTTCCAATCATCTCAACTTCTTCTGGAATAATGTTTGATCTGACGCCACCGTGAATACTTCCAATCGTAATGACTGCGGCATTTTGGGTCAGTTTGATTTGACGTGAGATAATTGTTTGTATGCTATTGATAATCTGGCTTGAAACTACGATTGGATCAACACCATTCCAAGGGGCTGAGCCATGGGTTTGTTTACCTTTAACCCGAATGCGAAAATCATCCACACTCGCCATTATACCTCCAGGTCGATATGCAATAACACCAACAGGTGTTTGTGAAGATATATGCAGCCCAAAAATAGCGTCTACGTCTGGAGATTTTAAAACGCCTTCTTTAACCATTAATTCTGCACCTCCTTCTTCACCTTCTGGAACTCCTTCTTCTGCGGGTTGAAAAATGAATTTAACGCTACCTCTAATATTGCCCTTAACTTTTGATAGGACTTCTGCAACCCCCATTAGAATTGCAACATGTGTATCATGCCCGCAGGCATGCATGACTCCAACTTTTTGTCCTGAGAATTGTGTCACTTTTTTAGAAGCAAAGGGCAGTTGGACTCGCTCTGTTACGGGTAAAGCGTCCATATCGGCCCTTAGGGCAACTGTCTTACCGGGTAAACCACCTTTCAAAACTCCGACCACTCCTGTGTGAGCTATTCCTGTCTGTACCTCAAGTCCTAATTCACGGAGGTGTGCTGCAATCATTTTTGCTGTTTCAAACTCTCTATTTGATAATTCTGGATTCTGATGAATATGTCTGCGCCATCGAATGACTTTGCTTTCTACTTTATTGACTAATTCAGGTAAAAATTCGAGAGAGCTCGTTTGAGCATAACTGTTAGTCGTAATTGATGAGATAAACATCAGTGTGATGGTTGTTAGTAGAAGAGACTTCATTGTGTTTCCTATCTATTTTTTTAGAGTATGCAGCTTTCAGGTGAATGACTTAAAATTTTTCCCGAATATAATTTCTTTAGTTTAAGTTAAAGGATAGAATAAAAAAATGAAAAATTTACTGGATTAAACAATGGCTGGGCAATTTAATCATCCACAGTTGGCTAATACTGAGCGGCTTATTTTAAGGCCGGTGACAGAGAATGATGCCGAGGCAGTATATTTATATAGAAATCAGCCAGAAGTTTCTTTATTTCAAGGCTGGACACCTGAATCTACCAATGAAGTGGTTGAATATGTTAAAGGTATGCAAGCAAGAAAGGCGGCTGACGCGGGGCACTGGTATCAAGTGGCGCTTCAGCTTAAAGAGCAAAAAAATATAGTCATTGGTGATGTTGCTTTCTGTATTGATGTTGAAACTCAGCAACAAGCTGAATTAGGTATTGCATTAGATACGCAATATCAGAAAAAAGGTTATGCAGTTGAAGCAATTAATGCATTAATTCACTATTTATTTGCCAAACATCAGTTGCACAGGATCCATGTTTCTATAGATCCTAGAAATCAAGCCTCTCAGCAGCTATTTAAAAGAGTTGGTTTTAGGTTTGAGGGGCATCTTAAAAAAAGTGTTTTGTTTAAAGGTGAGTGGTGTGATGATGTGGTTATGGCTATTCTGCGCTCAGAATATAAAAATGCTTAATAATCTGAAATGAATATTTTTACAGATTGACACGACGATGAGTCGTTTAATCCATTCACTTAGTACGAATATGCAAAAAGCGACTCTATCAATAGAGTTAATTGACTGTAAATAAATACAAGTGCGTATCGTATTTTTCGAGTAATTGGTGTTTCTTTGTTAATAAACTAGCTGAATTATTGATTGTTACTATTTTTATTTTGCGGGATTCTGCTGCTAATTGTGGAGGAAACTGCTCAATCGGTGACGTTGTTAAATTAAAATGGCTAAATATTTTGCAAAGTACAATCAACTCATATTGAGCCTTATAAGGCAAAGTATCTAATGTTGAAATGTTAATTTGGCTAAAATATTCAGCAACTTTTTTTATTTGCCGCTCGTTAAAGTTAATCTGGTTAAAGGTGGTAATCGAATAACAAATTTCTACTTGTTTTTCTATTGATAGCTGAACTGGTTGTTTAATTATTAGTGATAGGTGCTTAATTAAAACCTGATATACCTCTTCGGCTAAACTAATAAACTGTTTGTTATTATGCCAAATTATAGATTGAGTGATGGTATTTAAAAGTTGAGTATTAATATAAATTTCGTTTTTGGAATTGTTGGTCGTTGGGTGATATTGAGGCTCTAAAAATGCACTTAATTTTT